>DHOB01000056.1:22115-64084 GCA_002409675.1 Ruminococcaceae bacterium UBA5401 | reverse complement strand
GCCGTTGCAGTAGCCGATCTGAATCGGGATTCCGCCGAACTCCAGACTTTGAATCTGTTTGAATGCGTCCAGCTTTTCCAGCGCCTCGTCGGAGGCGACGTAGACCGTCCCCTCCTGCGGCAGCGGCGTCCTGCCCAGCAGCTCCAGCAGCTGCGTGCAGTCGAAATCCCGGACGACCCGGCCGTACCTGCGGAACTCCGCGTCCCGCACGGAATGGATTTTCAGCTTTTCAGACATGCCGTTCTCTCCTTTCGGTTCTCCGGCCCGGATGCCGGGCCGGTCAGAGATTCTGCCGGATTTTAATCACGGTATCCGTGTAATAGCGGCTCTTTTCCGGCTTTTTCCCGTTTACGAGGAACTCGTACAGCAGCTTGACGGAACGGTACCCCTGCTCGAAGGGTTCCTGGCAGATGGTGGCCGAGATGACGCCGTCCCGCACGAAGCGCCGGGTGGCCGGCACGTCGTCGAACGTGAGCACGGTCAGCCGCCCCGCCAGCCCCTTTTCGCACACGGCGCGGCAGACGCCGGCCACGCCGCCGCTGGTCACGTACACGCAGTCCACGCGGGGCAGGACGTCCAGAGCCTGCAGCGTGCGGCGGTAGGCGATTTCGCAGTCGTCGACCGATTCGACGATTTTAGCGATATGGAAGGGCGCCGGCTGCTTTTTCAGCTCCTGGATGAATCCGGCGATGCGCCGGTTGTGCCCCTGCATGTTGCGCGACCCGGTCACGACCAGAATCTCGGCCCCCCTGCCGCCGCGCATCAGGCGCAGAAGCCCCGCCGCCGTGCGCCCGCTCTGCAGGTAGTTGCAGCCCACGTAGAACAGGCGCCCGGTCCCGCTCAGGTCGGAGTTGACGGCCGCGACGGGGATGCCGCGCGCAATCACGGCGTTCACGGTGCGGCGGACCGGAAGGACGTCCACCGTCGCCGCGCAGAGCGCGTTGACCTTCCGCTGCGCCAGCTTTTTCAGCGCGCCCGCGTGCACCGCGGGGTCGAACCCCTTGACCTGCAGAATCTCCAGCGAGACCCCGTAGTCGGAAAGTTCCCGCTCGGCCCGGCGCAGGCCGCGGATGATGCCGTCGAAAAAATCGTTGCCTACGCTCGGCAGAAGGCAGCCGATGCGCATCGGCTTTTTCAGCGAGGCGAGGACCTTGCCGGCCCGGTTGGGCGTGTAGCCCATTTCGGCAATCAGGGCCCGGATTCTGTCCTCCAGCTCCGGCCGGACCCCGCCGCGGCGATTCAGCACCCGGTCCACCGTGCCGCGTGAGACGCCCGCCGCCCGGGCAATGTCCCGAATGGTTACCGCCATGGGTGCCTCCTTTCCTGTAGGAACGCCGTGCCCGTGCACAGATGTGCCCGGGCACATTTCAGCTTAAACACAGTATAGCGGAAGATTCGGAGAAAGTCAACCATCTTTTAAAAACAGAAAATAAAATTTTGTGGATTATTTTTTAAAACGAAAAGAGCAGAAAGCCCGGCCGGGGAAAAACGGGGCGCCCGCGCCGCATGTTTTTTCGCGCCGGGTGGCATGGCCCGGCGCTTTTTTCAATATACTGTACCAGCGGCGTTGCAGATGGGCCGTTTTAATGAATTGACGAAGCAGGTGACGGAAAGATGATCAGTTCGCCCTGGCGGCATTTCTTTTGGGGCACGGATGCCCGAATGCGCACGAACTACGGCCGCACCGCGCGCGTTTTCCTGAACAATGCCGCCACCCCCCTGATTGCGCGGCCGGTGACGGAGAGGGTCCGCAGGATGCTGCCGCGGTACGCGTCCGGCGGCGAGCCGGACCGGATTTCCGAAGCGATGCGGGAGCAGTGCGGTGAAATCCGGGCTGCGGCTCTGGACTATGTGGGCGGGGACCCGGAACGGGACGCGGCGGTCTACGTCCCCTCGGCCACGGCGGCCATCAATCTGCTCAGCTGCCTCTTCCTGCAGTCGGACCCGGACCAGGTGGTCCTTTCCACGCGCATGGAGCACCTGGCCAACTTCCTCCCTTTCCGGGAGCGGTTCGAGACCGCGCTGGTGGAGCTGACCTCCGGCGGGGCAATCGACCTGAACGACTACCACCGCCTGCTGGTCAAATACGAGGGCCGGGTCCGGCTGGTCGCGGTGACGGGCGGCTCCAACATCACCGGCGAGGTCCCTCCGGTCCACCGCATGGCTCAGATGGCGCACGAGTATGGCGCGCGGATTCTGGTGGACGCGGTACAGCTTGTGCAGCACCGGCCGTTCTCGATGCTGCCGCACGACGACCCGCGGCACATCGACTTTCTGTGCTTTGACGGGCACAAATGCTATACCGGCCGGTCCGGCGGGATGCTGATAGGGCCGAAGGATTTTCTGGATTCCTGCCGGCCGGCCGTCTACGGGGCGGGCATCGCCGATTTCGTCAGCGACAAGGAGATCGCCTACCGCGGCGCCCCCGACCGGTTTGAAGCCGGGTACCCCGATTTCCCCGGGATGCTTTCGCTTGGGGAGGCGCTGGGTTTCCTCAAAAGAATCGGGGTGCAGCGCATCGCCGAGTACGAGGGCAATCTGTACCGCTATCTGCTGCGGAGGCTCCGGGAAGTTCCGGGCCTGCGCCTGTACGGCGCGGCGGAGGACGGCGACCGCCTCCCCATCGCGGCGTTCTGCCTGAAGGGCGTCGGGTTCCGGGAGCTGGGGGACGCGCTCGGCTACGACTACGGCATCGCCGCGGCCGCGGGAACCTGCGGGGCGAACCTCTATGTGCAGGACCTGCTCAGGCTGAGCAACACGCAGGCGTGCGCGCTTTTCCGCGGAGGGAAAGAATACGGGGTGGCGCGGGTGTCGCTCGCGCCGTTCAACTCTTCGGAGGACATCGACCGCCTCGCCGCCGCGCTGCGCCGCATCGCGGGGGCCTGAACCTCCTCTGGCCGGGCCGCCCGAACAAGGTCAGGGCTGCCCGTCGGACGGAAAGACGCTCTCCGCGGTGATAATCCGCAGGGGAAGCTCCTTCCCCTCGCTGTAATCCAGCACGGCGCGCATCAGCAGCGGGCCGAGCTGGGAATTGCACTCCACGGTGCAGTTCAGCTCCCCGCTGCCGACGGCTCTGCGCGCGCTTTTTGTGCCGTCCACGGAGATCACGGTGACGTCCCTTCCGGGGGTCAGGCCGCGGTTCCGCATCGTTTCAATCGCGCCCAGCGCCATGTCGTCGTTCTGGGCGAACACCACGTCGATTTTCTTTTCATAGTTCAGGAGGTTTTCCATGGCCTTCCTGCCGCCCTCGTAGGTAAAGAAGCCCGGGTCCAGCGCGGAGATGGAGTAGTTGGGAAAATCCCTCAGGACCGACCCGAACCCCTGCTCGCGGCCGATTGCGGGCGTGGACCCGGGGGTCCCCTGAATCTCCACCACGTTCAGCTTGCCGGGCTTTTTTTCGTTGGCCACCAGCCAGTTCGCCGCGCGGCGCCCCTCTTCCACAAAATCCGAGCCGATAAAGGTGGAGCAGAGCGACTCATCCCCGACGGACACGCCGCGGTCCATGCAGATGACGGGGATGCCGGCGTCCTTCGCCTGCTGCAGCACCTTGTCCCACCCCGTTTCGACCAGCGGCGAAAAGGCGATGACGTCCACCTTCTGCCGGACGAACGAGGCGATGGCCTCGATTTCCCTCTGCTGGCTCCCGTTGGCGTTGACAAAGCGCAGCTCGACCCCCATCTCTTTCGCGGCGCTCTGGATGGAGACGGTGTTGTCGGTCCGCCAGCCGCTTTCGCTGCCCACCTGAACAAAGCCGAGGACGGGCTTTTTCCCCCGGCCGGAAGAAACCGCCTGCTTTCGGCTTTTTCCGGTCAGATACTGCTGCGCGTTCTCGGGTGTGACCAAATCGCTCTGCAGGATGATTCTCTTGGGCAGCCCCATCTTGTCCGTCAGGAGGGAGTAGGCGCACTGCACGGCTTCCGCGCCGCCCGTCCTGGAAACGAAGGTGGCGGCGAGCGTGCCGTCGCGCACCATGGCGAGCCCGCCGCCCGACCCGCTGATGCCGCCGACGCCTATGATTACGATCCCCTCTTTTTTCAGCGCTTTCACTGCCCGGAAGGCGCCTTTGGCCATCTCGTCCGTCTGCGCGAAAATCGCGTTGACCTCCGGGTGCGCGGGGAGGAACGCCTTGAGCTCGTCCTCCGCCTTGTCGCTGAGCCAGTTGCCGACGACCGTGCCGGCCAGCCGGCAGTTCGGGCTGGACTGGATGACTTTCAGAAAGCCGTCGCTCCGGTCCGCCGCCTGTTTGGACATCGGGTTGCCGAGGACTTCGACGGCGTTGGCCTGCCGGTTTTTCATCAGCTTGCAGATGAACCGGCCCGCCTGCTCGCCGATTCTCTCGTTGTCGGAGCCGATGAAAAGGGAATAGCCGTACCCGTTGATGGAGCGGTCCAGCACAATCACGGGAATCTGCCGGTAAATCTGCTGAATCACGGGGGTCAGCCGATCCGCCTCGTTGGGGGAGATAATCAGAAGGTCGATTCCCTCCGCCATCAGGTTCTTCACGTCGTTAATCTGTTTTTTGCTGCTCTGCTCCGCGTCGGTGAAAACGACGCGCATATCGGCGTATTTTGCGGCCTCCGCCTGGATTTCCCGGTTCATGGTCACGCGCCACGGCTCCACCAGGTTTGCCTGGGACATCCCGATCAGATATTTTACGCCGCTGTCCTTTTCCCCGGCGTGGAAATACCGGAACGCGCCGGCGGAAACGGCCGCCAGCAGGAGAAGGAGCGCGGCGAGCAGCCGGCGCCGCCTTTTCGCCTTCATCCGCCGCTCCCCCTTGCCCTGCGGTATTCGGCGGGGGAAACCCCTTTCACTTTTTTGAACGCCGTGCTGAAATAGTGCTGGTCGCTGTAACCGACTTTTTCCGCGACCTCGTAAATTTTCTCGCGGGGGTTGCCCATCAGCTGGATGGCTTTCCGGATGCGCAGCCGGGTGAGAAAATCGATGAACGAAAGCCCGGTTTCCCGCTTCAGGATTTTGCTCAGGTAGGAAGGGCTGATTCTGATTTTTTCCGCCGCCGTCTGCAGGGACAGGCCCGGTTCGCTGAAATGGCGCTCCAGGTAAGACCGTATCAGCACCGCGATGGGCGCGCCGCAGCTTTTTCTCTCGGTTTCTTCCAGAAGCTCCGGATACGCCTGGGCGACCTGCCAGAGCCCACCCGGCAGAACCCGGGCGGACGAAACGGCCGCGCGCTTCAGGCAGGCGCCGGCGGCGTCCACAATCTTTTCGGAAGCCTCCGACCACTGCGCCGCGCTGCCCGCGGGGGCAACCGCGACCACGTTCCCCTTCTCATCCGTGAACACCCCGCTCGGCTGAAAGCCGGAAATCAAATCGGAGGCCATGTTCTGCACCGCATAGAGAAGCAGCTCGCGGTCCCAGGCGTCCGGCGTGTCCTCCAGGGCGATTCTCTCCAGGACCCGGACCACCATCAGGCCGCACGGCGCGGCAAACGGAATCCGGAACAGGCGCGCCTGCTCCTGCGCTTCCTGTTTTGTCAGCCGGCCGCCGATCAGGCTGAGCAGGAACTTCTTCTTCAGCTCCGTGTCCGAGCTGCGAATCAGGCTGCGGAACGCGTGCCGGTGCGCGAGCGCTTCCTTTGCCTTCCGGATGGATTCCAGAAGCTGCCCCCGGTCGATCGGCTTCAGAAGATAATCGAAGACCTGCAGCTTGACCGCCTGCTGCGCATAGGGAAAGTCGTCGTAGACGGTGATGATGATCACGATGCTTTCCGGCAGGATGCGCTTGACCCGGCGGATAAAATCCAGGCCGTTGACGAACGGCATGCAGATGTCCACCAGAACGATGTCGGGCTGGAACCCGGCGGCCTTCCGCAGGGCGATTTCGCCGTCTTCCGCCTCGCAGATCGGCCCGATGCCGAGCCCTTTCCAGTCGGCGGCGTTCCGGATGTCCCAGCGGATTTTCGGCTCGTCGTCCGCAATCAGCATCTTAAACATGGAACCCGTTCCCCCTCTCCGTCATTCCACAAGCGGAAGTTTTACTTTCACAAGCGTATATTTTCCGTATTCGCTTTGGATGCTCAGACCATACCGGTTCCCGTAGGCGAGCCGGATCCGCTCGCTCACGTTCTGCAGGCCGAACCCGCTTATGCTGTTGGGCCGCTTTCCCTGCAGAATCCCGTTCATCAGGGCCACGTCCTCCGGCGGAATGCCGGCGCCGTTGTCCCAGACCGTGAAGAGCAGGCCCCCTTCCGCGACGGAGACGCTGACCCTTATCAGGCCGGGGCCGCGCTTTTCCTTGATGCCGTGGTACAGGGCGTTTTCGACAATCGGCTGCAGAATCAGCTTGATTACGGAATAGCGCCTTGCGCACGGCTCGCAGAAAATGATGTAGTTCAGTTTGTCTTCATAGCGCATTTTCTGGATGAACAGGTAGCTTTCGACATGCCTGATTTCGTCGGCGACCGTGATGACTTCCCGCCCCTTGTTCAGGCTGATGCGGAAGAGGGTCGTCATCGCCCGGACAATCCGCACGATGTCGTCCGCGTGGTGCTCCTGCGCCATGACCTGGATGGTTTCGAGCGTGTTGTAGAGAAAGTGGGGCTTAATCTGGGATTCCAGCACCCGAAGCTCGGCCTCGCGCTTGCTTTTCTGCTCGAGGACGAGCAGATCCACCAGATTTTTGATGCGCGCGATCATCATGTTGAAGCACTCGCCGAGCTGGCCGATTTCGTCGTGCGTCCGGTTGACGAACCGGACGCTGAAGTCCCCGCTTTCCGCTTTTTTCATCAGGCTGCCCAGGTCGCGGATCGGCCGCGCGATGGAGGAGGTGAACAGCAGCGCGGCGGCCAGGGCGAGAAGCGACATGACCAGCCCGATCAGAATCGTGTAAGACCGGATGCGGTAGATGTTGGCGAACAGCTCGTTCAGGGAGAACACGCCGACGATTTTCATGTTGGCCAGGGAAGAGCTTCCGTAAATGATCCGGTACTCTTTGGACCGGATGCTCCGGTTCATGTTTCCGGAGCGGTTTTTCAGCCATTCCGGCCGCACCCGGTAGACGACCGCGTTCACGGGGGTGTAGACCACCTCGCCGCTGGCGCTGGTGACGAAGATGAATCCGTTCCCGCCGAGCGCGATGTTCTGGATGAGGCCCTTCACGGCATCCAGTTTGAAATCGACGAGGATGACCCCCAGGCAGCCGCCTGTCGGGGAGGGGACCGCCTGCGCGATGGAGAGGATGCTGTCGGTCCCGTACGTCGTCGCGAGGTTCCTTCCCATCGGCCTGCTGATGATGCTGATTCTGCCGGCGTTTTTGACGGTGTCCCGGTACCATTTTTCCCCCGTGAGGGAATCCCGCGTGATGGCCTTCATCTCGTTGCTGGCGTAGAGACCCTCCCCGTTCACGACGAGGATTCCGGCGATTTCCGGGTGGGTCGATATGTAAAGGCGCATCTGCTCGTCGGCCTCCGCCCTCAGGGCGGAGGAGCCGCCGCCCGGGCCCTTCTGCATCAGAAAACCGACCACGCTCGGGTCCTTGGAAAGATAGTAGATGATGTTGGTTACGCCCGTGATGTAGGATTCCAGCCCGTGCCGGACCTGCTCGATCATCTGGACCGTGTGCGCGTCCGTCTCCTGCTCCACCACCTGGGAGGAGATGATTCTGCTGACCGTGCTGAGCGATGCGATGGACAGCACGATGAGGCACATGAAATAGGAGAAGAGCTTTTTCCCGATTTTTCCGTTTTTAAAATAGCCGCCGAAGTTCATCTTCCGTCATCCTGTCTGAAGGCGACATCACAATTTCTGGCATCTAAAAAATTATACACCTCAGAATTTTATTGTCAATGTTTAAAATATTTATTATAATTTGATGAAATTTATATTTTTTACCGAATTTCAATCAGAACAAAGGGGCAGTCGGCCGGCTGCCGGCCGACTGTCTTTAAGAAAAACCACGTCCCGAAAAACGATGAACCGAATATTGAACAGATTTGCAGGTTTTTCTACATACATTCCATTCAATATGCCGTATAATACCCCACGGAAGCGAAGAATTCAGCACGTCATCATAAGGGAGGAAGAGCTTTGAAAAGTCTACGTAAGATTCTCGGCCTGTTTCTGACCGTATCCCTGGCCTTTTCCCTGAGCGCCTGCAACAACGGCGGAGGAGCCTCCGCCGCCCCCGCGCCCAGCGAGGCTTCCGGCGGGGCTTCCAGCGAAGCCTCCAGCGCGGCGGCGGCAAAGAAGACGGGGAAGGACCTCGTGGTCGGCTTCGCCCAGGAAGGCGCCGAAAGCGCGTGGAGGACCGGCGAGACCAAATCCATCAAGGAAGAGGCGGCCAAGCGGGGCGTCAACCTTAAATTTTCCGACGCACAGCAGAAGCAGGAGAACCAGATCAAGGCGATCCGGACCTTCATCCAGCAGAAAGTCGACGTGATAGGCGTCGCTCCGGCCGTCGACACGGGCTGGGAAGAGGTGTTCAAGGAAGCCAAAACGGCCAACATCCCGGTGATCCTGATAGACCGTCAGGCGACGGGCGTCGACGACCTGTACGCGACGTTCATCGGCTCCGACTTCGTGCAGGAGGGCAAGGACGCCTGCGACCAGCTCGCAAAGGCCATGGGTGAAAAGGGCAACGTGGTGATCCTCCTCGGCACGACGGGCGCAAGCGCCGCGACGGGCCGCACGAAGGGCTTTACGGAGCAGATCGCCAAATACCCGAACATGAAGATCACGAAGCAGCAGGACGGCGACTTCAGCCGCCAGACCGGCAAGCAGGTCATGGAATCCTTCCTCAAATCCGACAGCAACATCCAGGGCGTGTTTGCCGAGAACGACGATATGGGCATGGGCGCCGTGCAGGCGATTGAAGAGGCCGGCAAGGCGCCGGGCAAGGACATCAAGCTCGTCGGCTGCGACGGCATCAAGGATGCGTTCCAGGCCATGGTGGACGGCAAATACAACGCGAGCGTGGAGTGCAACCCGCTTCTCGGGCCCCAGTTCTTCGACGCATGCGAAAAGCTGGCAAACGGAGAAAGCGTCCCGAAGTGGATTAAATCCCAGGAGAGCGTGTATCCGGCCTCCAAGGCGGCGGAAGCGCTGCCGACCCGCACCTATTGATTTTTTGGAAGGGAACGAAAAGAAAATCCGCACTGTGGGGGGACCTTCGTGTCCCCCCACAAATATAACCGGGAATTGCGAGGAGGGAGTAAAACGGTGGAAGCTGAACCGATTCTGACCATGGCCGGGATCTGCAAATCCTATCCGGGCGTGAGGGCGCTTTCCAACGTTGACTTCGACCTGATGCCGGGTGAAATCCACGCGCTGGTCGGCGAGAACGGCGCCGGAAAATCGACGCTCATCAAAATCCTGACCGGCGTGGAAAAGCTCGACAGCGGCCGCATCACGCTGGAAGGGAAGGACATCCTGCCGAAATCCACGCAGGACGCGCAAAAGCTCGGCATCGGGACCGTCTACCAGGAAATCAACCTTTGCCCGAACCTGACGGTCGCTGAAAATATTTTCATCGGAAAAGAAAAGACGAAGCACGGCAAAATCGACTGGAAGTCCCTCTACGCGGACGCGCGCAGGACCATGAAAGGCCTCAATCTGGACATCGACGTCCAGAAACCCCTGAACAGCTACTCCGTCGCCGTCCAGCAGATGGTGGCGATCGCGCGCACGCTGGAGTTTTCGTCCAAAGTGCTGATTCTCGACGAACCGACTTCCAGCCTCGACCAGAACGAGGCGAACAAGCTCTTCGAGATCATGCGGCAGCTGCGGGACCGGGGGCTCGGCATTCTCTTCATCACCCATTTCATCGACCAGGTCTACGAGGTGAGCGACCGCATCACGATTCTGCGGAACGGCGGGCTCGTGGGGCATTACCGCACGCGGGACCTGCCGAAAGTGCAGATGGTCGCCAAGATGATCGGCAAGGACTACAGCGACCTGGTGGCGATGGACCGGACCGCCAGGCCGGAGCAGGAGGCGGCGGAAAAACCCTTTCTCAGGGCCGAAAAGCTCGGCCGCCGCGGCGATATCGCCCCGTTCGACCTCGCCGTCGGCAAGGGGGAGGTCATCGGCCTCACGGGCCTGCTCGGCTCCGGCAGAACCGAGCTGGCGCAGCTTCTGTTCGGCATCCGGCGCGCGGACACCGGGCGGCTGGTCCTGAACGGGAAAGAGATTAAAATCGCGAAGCCGATTGACGGCATCCGGAACGGGTTCGCCTACTGTCCCGAGGACCGCAAGGCGCAGGGGGTCATCGGGGAGCTCACCGTGCGGGAAAACATCATCATGGCCCTGCAGGCGAGCCGGGGACACCTGAAGCGGATTTCCCGCAAAGAGCAGGAGGCCATCGCGGACCGGTACATCAAGGCGCTGAACATAAAAGCTTCTTCCCAGGAGCAGCTTGTCAGAAACCTGAGCGGCGGCAACCAGCAGAAAGTCATCCTTGCGCGGTGGCTCGCCACGGACCCGGAGCTTCTGATTCTCGACGAGCCGACCCGCGGCATCGACATCGGGGCGAAGAGCGAAATCCAGAAGCTGGTCCGCCGGCTTGCAAAGAACGACATCGCCATCCTCTTCATCTCGTCCGAAGTGGATGAAACCCTGCGCTGCAGCACGCGCCTGGTCGTCCTGCGGGACAAAAAGGTCGTCGGCGAACTGCGGGGAGAGGACATGAACGAAAACAGGGTCATGCGGATGATTGCCGAAGAGGTGGAGCAGCCATGAAGAGATTTAAGCGGAGCCCGCTGTTCTGGCCGACCATGGGGCTGTGCGCCGTCCTTCTGTTCGACCTGATTTTCCTTCCGGGCTTTTTTACCATCCAGTTGAAGAACGGATACCTTTACGGGCGCGTGATCGACATCGTCAACAACGCGGCGACCCTGATGATTCTTTCCATCGGCATGACGCTCGTCATCGCCACGGGAGGCACGGATATTTCCGTCGGTTCCATCCTGGCCATCTCGGGTGCGATTGTGGCGCAGATGCTCGGCCCCGGCCAGACGGCCCGGACCCCTCTGGCCGTCTGCCTTCTGGTCGCGCTGGCCGTTTCGGCGGTCCTGGGCTGCTGGAACGGCATGCTCGTGGCGGTGGTGGGCGTCTCGCCCATGGTGGCCACGCTGATTCTGAACGTGGCGGGCCGCGGCATCGCCCAGCTGATTACCGGGGGCCAGATTCCGACCGTAATCTACAAGCCCTTCTGCATGATTGCCAGCTACGTCCCCGGGATGCCGCTGCCGTTTTCCGTGCTCATCGTGATTCTGATGTTCGTGCTCGCGGAGCTCTATACGCGCAAGACGTCGTTCGGCATGTTCGTCGAGTCGGTCGGAACCAACGCGACGGCCAGCCGGTACTCCGGCATCAACGCGGTGATGATCGTGTTTCTCACCTATGTGATCAGCGGGCTGTGCGCGGGCGTCGGCGGGTTTATCACGACCTCCATCATCAAGGCCGCGGACGCCAACAACGCCGGCTACCTGATTGAGATGGACGCCATCCTTTCGGTCGCGCTCGGCGGAACGAAAATGACGGGCGGCAGATTCTCCCTCGGCGCGAGCATCATCGGCGCGCTGATTATCCAGAGCCTTACGACCACGCTGTACGCCTGGGGCGTGCCGCCGCAGGTCCTTCCGGTGGTCAAGGCGGTGGTCGTCATCCTGATCTGCCTGATTCAGTCCGAGGAATTCCGCGGCCTTCTCGGCAGAATCGGGAACGGGGAAAGGAAGAGAGCCCATGCTTAAAAAGCTGCTGAGGTCGAAATATTTTCCGATTATCATCACATCGGTGCTGTTCGTCGTCCTTTTCGGCATCGGGTCCGCTCTGTTCGAGGGCTTCTTCTCCCTCCAGGTTTTTCTGAATCTCTTCATCGACAACGCCTACCTGATTGTCATCGCAACCGGCATGTCCATGGTGCTGATTCTCGGCGGCATCGATATTTCCGTGGGCTCGGTGATCGCCATGGTCTGCATGGCTTCCGCCGCCATGCTGCGGGACCATGTGAACCCCTACCTCGTGATGCTTCTGATGGTCGCTGTCGGGGCGGCGTTCGGCTTCACGCAGGGCTGCCTGATTCAGTTCTTTAAAATCCAGCCGTTCATCGTGACCCTGGCGGGCCTGTTCTTCGCGCGCGGCATGACCGCCGTTATCAACACGACCTCCATCAACATCAAGGACCCGACCTATGTGGCCATCTCAAACGCGAAGATTCCGCTTCCGGGCGGGAACTACGTCTCCCCGGGCGTCGTCATCGCCCTCGTGCTGCTGGCCGCGGCGTCACTCGTGATGACCTACACGAAGTTCGGCCGCACGGTCTATGCGATCGGCGGCAACGAAGCTTCCGCCAACCTGATGGGCCTGCCGGTGGGGAAAACCAAAATCCTCGTCTATACCGTCAACGGAATCTATTCGTCGATTGCGGGCATCGTGTTCAGCTTCTACATGCTTTCCGGGTACACCCGCCACGCCGTCGGCGCCGAAATGGACGCCATTTCGTCTTCGGTCATCGGCGGAATGTCGCTCACGGGCGGCATCGGCTATGTCCCCGGGGCGCTGTTCGGCGTCCTCATCAACGGCACCATCCAGACGCTGATTACGTTTCAGGGCACGCTGAGCTCCTGGTGGGCGAAGATCGTCAGCGGCCTGCTCCTCTGCGCGTTTATCGTTCTGCAGAGGATGATTCTGAAAAACAAGGGGGTCGGGGAATCGTAGCCCACAGCACCGCGTGAGACCCCGGTGGACCGGCGGGACGGAGCCCCTTATCGGAGGGAGGAGCTCGGCTGCCCCGCCGGCATTTTTTGGCCGGCGGCTGGCGCGGATGGATGGGGAAGGATGGAATGCAAAAAGTAAGCAGTTACTATTTTTTACCCTTTAAAATACGAAATTGAAGGTACCGATAAAATACAAATTATTACTTTTCCACAGCCGATGGTCTAAAGTTTAACAATCAAAGGACGATAACATAACCGATGCCGGTTTAAAAAAGGCGCATCCTGACATTCCGTATGCAAACCAAGACATCCATAAAATTATTACCTTATAGATTAAGGAGATCAGCAGCAATGAACCGATTCAAATCACTCAGAAAAAAACTCATCACCTGCACCGTTGCGATTATCGTCCTGACGGCGCTGCTCAACCTGGCTGTCGGCGTTTATTCGTCGTATCAGGGCATCACGCAGGACGTGCGCGACGATCTGCAGTCCATCGGGGAGACGGCGCAGGTGGCAATCGGCAGCTCACTCGACAAGATGAAGGCGGACATCCAGACCGTCGCGATTTCCGACGAGATTGGGAAACCGGGAGTCGGCCGGGCCGAGCTCTTGAACACGCTGAAGAAACAGAAAAGCGCGCACGGCTATCAGTCGCTCAGCCTGGTCGCGGCAGACGGGACCGTCGTCAGCGAAGACGCCAGGCTGGACGGGAAAAACATCGCGGACCAGGAGTATTTTAAAAAGGCGATGAACGGAGAGACCTATCTTTCGCCCACCATGTACGATTCTGCCAAAGAACTCTGCGTAATTGCCTGCGCGCCGGTCGCAAACAGCAACGGCTACCGCGGGGCGGTTTTGGCGACTTACGACCCTTTGGTTTACCGGAACATCATTAAGAACATCGTGATTGGAAAAACCGGCAACGTGTTCATCATGGACAAATCCGGCGCCGTGATTGCGGACGTTCAGGAGGCCAGCGTAAAAGCGAGAAAGCTCGCCGAAGTTTCGCGGCTGAAACTGGTCAAGTCGGGGCAGAGCGGCGTCACCACCTACCGCTATGGAACGGGGGACAGAATCTGCTACTATGCCCCCGTAAAAAATACCGACGGCTGGTCGATCGGCGTGGTCGCCCCCATTGCGGAGATGACGTCGTCCATCTGGTTTTCCGTTTTCGGCTTAATCGGTTCTTCCGCCCTGTGCATCGCGGCCGGCGTTTTTCTCTCAATCGCCGTCGCGAAGTCGATTGCAGACCCGATTCGGAAATGCGTCGGGAGAATCGTCCTTCTTTCTACCGGCGACCTGACTTCCCCGGTCCCTGCAGTCAAAGCTGAAGATGAGACCAGGACCCTCGCGGAGGCGACCGGCACCGTGCTGGGAAGGCTGAGAAGGGTCATCGAGGAAATATCGGGCGCCCTCAACAGAATGGCGAACGGCGATCTGACAGTGGTCCCCTCCGACCACTTTGCAAAAGACTTTGCCCCGATTAAATCCAGCCTCGATACGATTATCGCCACTTTCAACAGGGACCTGAACCAAATCAACGCCTCGGCAAAGCAGGTTTCGGCCGGCTCCGAGCAGGTTTCGGCCGGCGCGCAGTCCCTGGCCCAGGGCTCCAGCGAACAGGCGGGCACCATTGAGGAGCTGTCTTCCACAATCGACACGATTTCGGAAAAAATCCACGGCTCTGCGAAGGACGCCGCCGCCGCGTCGGGCAGGGCGAATGAAGCCGGGGACAAGGTCCAGGAAAGCAACCGGCAGATGCAGGCCATGGTCAGCGCAATGAACCTGATTTCCGAAAAATCGAGCCAGACCAGCAAAATCATCAAAACCATCGAAAACGTGGCCTTCCAGACCAACATCCTGTCCCTGAACGCCGCGGTGGAAGCCGCGCGGGCCGGGGAAGCGGGCAAGGGGTTCGCGGTCGTCGCGGATGAGGTGCGCAACCTTGCCGGCAAATCCGCGGACGCGGCGAAAAATACGGCCGCGCTGATTCACGAGACCATTTCCGCGGTGCAGAACGGGACGAAAATCGCCAATGCGACGGCTGGCTCTTTAAATTCGACCGTTCCCCTCGTCCACGGGGTCGTCGACGCCGTAAACGACATCGCCAAATCGGCCAATCAGCAGGCTGAAGCGATTTCCCAGTTCAACCAGGGCGTCAACCAGATTTCGACGGTGATTCAGACGAATTCCGCCACGGCGGAAGAGAGCGCCGCGGCCAGCGAGGAACTGTCCGGCCAGGCTTCTTTAATGGAAAAGCTGGTCTCCAAATTTCATTTAAAGGCGGAAGCCGCCGGAAAAGAATCCTGATTGAACCGTCGATAAGGACTGCCGCCGGCTTCTTTCTTCAAAACCTTAAGACCTCCTGTAACGTGGATGCAAAGGACCCGAATGGCCGGCCATTCGGGTCCTTTGCATGGAAAGCTTTGATTGTTGTGAAGGCGGGTTTACGCCGCCTGTTTTTCATTAAAAAAAATGCGGCTTCCCGCGCTTATTGCGGCGCTCCGGCCCGGCGGGCCGGGAAAATCCACAATACAAAAGCCTGGGGGACGGCCTGCTTATTTTCGGAATTTCTGCCGGGTGTCCCCGTTATGTCTTTTATATCTTCAATGTGGGTGCAAATCGTGATAAAATAAGACCAATATGATTTGGTGTGATTTAAAAAAATTGTAGGCAAGGGTTTGAGGTGATTGTTCGGTATGAAAGAACTCCAGGGAATCGGCGCATCCGAAGGGATTGCAATCGGCAGGCTCGGCTGGATGGAAAGCGGAGAGGACACGGTTGAGAAGAAGGGAATTACGGACGTGGCCGGCGAGCTTTCCCGTCTGGACGCGGCGCGGGAGGAGACCATCCGGCAGCTCCAGAGCATTTATGTGGACGCCCTGAAAAAGCTCCCGGAAAAAGATTCGATGATTTTTCAGATTCATATCATGATGATGCAGGACGAGGACTTCACGGAGGCGATGCGGCAGGCCGTCCGCACGGAGAAGGTCTGCGCGGAATACGCCGTCTGGGAGGCGGGTCGGACCTTTTCGGAGCGGTTTGCAAAAATGGACAACGAGTACATGCGCGGCCGGGCGCAGGATGTCGTCGATATTTCACGCCGGCTGATTCGGGTTCTTCAGCGGAAGGAAGAAAAATCCGATTTTTCTTCCGCGGAGCCTCGCATTGTCGCCGCGGACAACCTGACGCCGAGCGAAACCGTCCAGATGGACAAAAGCGCCGTGCTGGCCTTCGTGACGCGCCAGGGGTCCCGGACGGCGCACGCCGCCATTCTGGCCCGCACGCTTGGCATCCCCGCCGTGGTGGGCCTGGGCGCCGGGCTCGACGCACTCAGGGAAGGCGCCGCCCTGATTGTGGACGGCTCCACCGGGCGGGTCCTTGTAAATCCGGACGGGAAGACCGTTGCCGTTTACCGGGAAAAGCAGCGGGAGGAGCGGGAACACCGCAAAAAGCTCCTGAAGCTGCTGCATGCGCCCGCCGTTTCGCGCGCGGGGGTCCGCATCCGTGTCTATGCCAACATCGCCCATCCGAACGACGTGGAGAGCGCACTGGAGAACGGGGCGGAGGGAATCGGGCTGTTCCGCAGCGAATTTCTGTACATGGGCCGTGATTCCCTGCCGACGGAAGAAGAGCAGTTCCAGGCTTATAAACAGGTTCTGCAAAAGATGGGGAAAAAGCCCGTGATTGTCCGCACGTTCGACATCGGCGCGGACAAGGAGGTGCCGTACCTGCACCTGCCGAAAGAGGCGAACCCGGCGCTCGGCTACCGGGCCATCCGCATCTGCCTCGACCGGAAGGAGCTGTTCCGGACGCAGCTGAGGGCTCTGCTGCGCGCTTCGGCGTTCGGCAATCTGCAAATCATGTTCCCGATGATTGTTTCTCCCGACGAGGTGAAGGCCGCCAAGGCGGTGCTCGAAGACGTGAAGTCCGCCCTGTCTGCGGAACATATCGCGTTTGCGCCGAAGATTCCGACCGGCATCATGGTCGAGACTCCCTCGGCGGCGGTGCTGAGCGGGGAGCTGGCCCAAATCGTGGACTTTTTCAGCGTCGGGACGAACGACTTGACACAGTACACGCTGGCGGTGGACCGCACCAACGCGGCCGTGTCCAAGCTCTACAACCCGCGCAGCCCGGCGGTGCTCAAAATGATTGAAATCGCCGCGCAGAGCGCGCACCGGGCCGGCATCCCCATCGGCATCTGCGGGGAATCCGCCGCCGACCCGCAGCTGACCGGCTTTTATCTGAAGGCCAAAATCGACGAGCTTTCCGTGGCGCCGGCCTCCATCCTGAAGCTGAAAGAGAACGTCTGCAGGAGCTGAAAGGGCTTCCGCGGCACTGTACGAAATTTTCATCCATAAAATCTCGCTTTTCAAACCGGACTTTGGGGCGCAGGAAGCCTTTTCAAAGCCCGGTGTTTCATATCCGGACGGCGCGGCGTGGGAATTGACTTTTATTCTTAAAATAGTAAAATACAGAGGAAGGCGCGGAGGGAAAAATTCCCGTCCGGCCGCCCGATTTCAAAATACATCAAAAGGGTTCCCGCAAATTCAATTCAAAAGGGAGTGTGTGCACGATGAGAACGATGAAGCTGGGAGGCTCCAATTTACGAGTGCCGGTGATTGCAGTCGGCTGTATGCGGATTCGGTCCCTCGACAAGGCCGGCGCGGAAAAGCTGATCCGCACCGCGATGGAGCAGGGCCTGAATTTCTTCGACCATGCGGATGTTTATGACAACGGGGCGTGCGAGGAGTTCTTTGCGGATGCGATTCACATGAACGACAGCATCCGCGAGAAAATTATTCTGCAGTCGAAATGCGGCATCCGCAGGGAGGGAACGGATAAGTTTTACGATTTTTCCAAACAGCATATCCTCGAAGCGGTCGACGGGAGCCTCAGGCGTCTGAAGACCGATTATCTGGATGTGCTGCTTCTGCACCGGCCGGACCCGCTGGCGGACCCGGACGAGGTCGCGGAGGCTTTCGACATCCTGAAAAGATCCGGAAAGGTCCGCAACTTCGGCGTTTCCAACGAGAAACCGATGCAGATTGAGCTCCTGAAGAAGTCGCTGTCGCAGCCGATCCTTGTCAACCAGCTTCAGCTCAGCGTCGCCCATGCGAACATGATTTCCAACGGCGTCAACGTCAACATGGAAACCGATGCCGCCGTGGACCGGGACGGAAGCGTCCTTGACTACTGCCGGCTGCACGACATCACCGTCCAGGCGTGGTCCCCGTTCCAGTACGGCTTCTTCGACGGCGTGTTCCTGGGCAGCGACAAGTTCCCGGAGCTGAACCGCACGATCGACAGGATTGCGGCCAGACACGGCGTCTCCGACACGACCATCGCCCTCGCGTGGATTTTGAGGCACCCTGCGCACATCCAGCCGGTCACGGGCACCATGAATGTGGAGCGGCTGAAGGCGTGCGCGCAGGCGGCCGAAATCCAGCTCACCCGCGCGGAATGGTGGGAAATCTATACCGCCGCCGGCAATCAGGTCCCCTGATGCAAAGCTGAATCTCCATCTGTCTGTATTGAACGCAAAGAGGCCGCCCCTTCCAAATGCGGAAGGGGCGGCCTTTTAAAGCGATTTATTTTCAGCGAAGATGCCCGCGCCGAAAGGAAAAGACGGTGCTTCGGCTTAAGCTGATTTTACACTTCGGCGCCGAGCATGTTGTCGAGCTTCTGGAGCTGGTCGACGTGCGTGATGGCAATCAGCTTGTCGTTGGCCTGGATCACCGTGTCGCCGCGCGGAATCTGCAGGTCGGAGTTGCGGATCAGGGCGACCAGCACGCATTCCCTGGGCAGCGCAATGTCGCGCAGGGCCTTGCCGGCAATCGGGGAAGAGGAGCCGACCAGACGCTCCACGAGGGAGTATTTGCCCCCGTGCAGTTTCAGCAGCGTCATCATGTCGCCCATGGACATCTCTTCGGCGACCAGGTGCGCCATCACGTCGGCCTGGTTGAGGGCGGCGTCCACGCCCATCACGGGGGTGAAAAGCCAGGCGTTCTTGGGGTTGTTCACCCGCGCCACCACCCGGCGCACGCCGTATTCCAGCTTGGCCAGGGTCGAAATCACCAGGTTGGTTTCATCCAGGCCGGTCACGGCGGCCACCACGTCGGTATGGCGCACCCCGGCGGCCTCCAGCGTCTTGGGGTCCGCCCCGTCCCCGAGGAGCACGGAGCCTTCGGGGAAGCTTTTCCTCAGGATTTTGACCCGCGGCTCCTTGACCTCCATGATTTTCACTTCATGCCCGCGCTCCGTGAGCAGCGACGCCAGATAGGCGCCGACCTGCCCCCCGCCGACTACAATAATCTTCATCTGTATATCCCCTCTCCGCTCAGGCCCAACAGCCTTTTCAGCTGGCCGCCTGCTGCGACGGCCGCGGCGATATAAAGCATGTCTCCCCGACGGAAAACGGTTCCGGCCGTCGGCAGGATTGTCTGATTGCTGCGCTCGATGGCGACCACGTGGATGTCCCCGGGGACCGTCAGGTCTTTGACCCGGTGACCGGCAATCAGGGAAGGAACCTCGATCTTGACCATCTCCACGTCGCCGTTCCCGAAGGTGAACACCGCGTCCAGCGGGGAATACGAAAGAATATCCACCGCCCGCTTGATTCCCCATGTCGTGGAAGACAGAGTCTGGATGCCGAGCCGCTTGTAGATTTCGGCTTTTCTGCGGTCGTAGAGCCTTGCCACGACCTTCGGCACATGGTAGATTTCCCGCGCCATGCGGGCGATGACCGCGTTGGACTCGTCGCTGGTGGTAAAGGCGGCCACCGCGTCGGTCCGGTCGATTTCCGCTTTCTGCAGAACGTCCCGGTCAAAGCCGACGCCCAGAACGGTCTTGCCGCGGAAGTCCTTCCCGAGCAGCGCGAATGCGGCGGCGTTTAAGTCGATCACCGTGACGTCGTGCCCGATTTTGCTGAGCGCCCGGGCAAGGCCGGAGCCGTTGCGCCCGCAGCCCACGACTATGATTTTCATCCTGCGAGTTCCCCCTTCGTTTTATCTTCATGTTTCTTCTTCCGCTCATGGCGGCGGAGAAACAGTTTGCGCAGTTCTTCCACAAGCAGCATCACCGGCGGTATGACGATCAGGAACAGCCATTCCCTCCAGCCCAGCGGCGCCGTGTTGAACAGGGCGTGCACGCCTTCGAACGGCAGATAGCACCACAGGGCCACGATGGCGAGCTCGACCGCGACGCCGAACAAAATCATCCGGTTGCTGAACAGGCCCCTCCTGAACACGGAGGTCCGCTCCGTCCGGCAGTTGAACACCATGCCGATTTGAGCAAATACGGTCGCCGCAAACGTCATGGTCGTCGCCGCCCGGTAAGCGGTGCCGGCGGAGGCGAGCGGCGCGCCGGGCCAGCCGTGCAGCCAGTTCAGGAAGAAATATCCGGCCATGCAGGCGGCGGATTCCAGCAGCCCGTACCAGACGAACGCCCGCAGAATCAGGTTTTTATTCACCAGGGATTCTTTCCTGGAGCGGGGCGGAACGTCCATCACGCCGGCCTCGGGCGCCTCTACGCCGAGGCCCATTGCCGGGACCATATCCGTGCCGAGGTCGATGGAAAGCACCTGCATGATGGTCAGCGGCAGGGGAATCGCCCCGCGCGAGAGCAGATAGAAGGCGGACGGCATCGCTTCCGGCACGTTGCTGGTAAAGATGTATGTCACAAACTTCCGGATGTTGCTGTAAACGGCCCGACCTTCCTCAATCGCGTGGACGATGGAGGCGAAGTTGTCGTCCGTCAGAATCATGTCGGCGGCTTCCTTGGCCACGTCCGTGCCCGTGATGCCCATGGCGACGCCGATATCCGCCTTCTTAAGCGCCGGCGAGTCGTTCACGCCGTCGCCGGTCACGGCGACGATCTCCCCCATTTCCTGCAGGGCGTCGACGACCTGCAGTTTCTGCTCGGGGGCGACGCGCGCGAAAATCACTTCGCCCTTCAGCGCCTCTTTGAGCTCTTCCGGCTTCATTTTCTGCAGCCCCATGCCGGTGACGATGCGGGGATGGTCCCCCTGGATGATGCCGATCCGGCGCGCGATGCTCTCCGCCGTAAGGCCGTAGTCGCCGGTCATCATGATGATGCGGATGCCGGCGTTGTGGCACTCCTTCACGGCGCTGGCCACGTCGGGCCGCGGCGGGTCCACCATGGCGACCAGCCCGAGGAAGGTCAGGTCCCGCTCCACGAGCTCCGGCGTATATTCGCTCAGGCTCGTGGGCAGCGCCGCGCTGCCGTCCAAGCTGCGGGCCGCCACGGCCAGCACGCGCAGGCCGTTCCGCGCATATTGGTCGTTGACGTCCATGACCTTTTGAAAATCTTCTTTTGTGAAGAGGACGGTGCTTCCGTTATGCTTCATGTGCGTGCAGAGCTCCAGCACTTCCTTGGGGGCGCCTTTCACAAACGCGACCCTCGGCCTGCCTGCCGGCTGGTGGATGGTTGTCATCCGCTTGCGCTCCGAGTCAAAGGGAAGTTCGCGCAGCCGCGGAAGGTTGGCGTTCAGTTGTTTCAGGCTCAGGCCGCCTTTCTGCGCGACGACGAGGAGCGCGGCTTCGGTCGGGTCGCCGAGCACGGTGAACCGGCCGCCCTTTTCTTCCGGCGGGAGCAGCCGGGCGTCGCAGCACAGCGCCGCCGTCGTCAGCAGCTCCGCCAGGTCGCCGGTTCCGGCGACCGGCCGGCCGCCTTTTACGATTTTCCCGGCCGAGGCGTCGTACCCGACGCCGGTGACTTCCATGTCCTGCCCGTCCATCCAGACGTTGCTGACGGTCATTTCGTTCTGCGTCAGCGTGCCGGTCTTGTCGGTGCAGATGGCCGTCGCGCACCCGAGCGTCTCAACTGAGGAGAGCCGCTTGATCAGCGCGTTCCGCTTCGCCATGCGCTGCACGGCCATTGCCAGCGACAGCGTCACGGTGGGCAGCAGCCCCTCCGGGATGAACGCCACAATCATGCCCAGCGCGAAGATAAATGCGGCGACCGGCGAATTCTTCGCCAGGAAAATGGCCAGCACGAAGAAAACCGCGCCGATGCTGACCGAAATGATGGAGACTTTTTTGGTGAGGTCCCCGATTTCGAGCTGCAGGGGGCTGGGTTTATCCTTCACATTCTGGGTCAGGCTGGCGATTTTGCCGAACTCCGTATGCGAGCCGGTTCCGCAGACCACGGCCCTGCCGGTTCCGGAAGAAATGGTCGTCCCGGCGAACACCATGTTGGGCATCTCCACCTGGGTGAGGTCGCCGCGGAGAACCGCGTCGCTGTTCTTGCGCACAGGGTTCGACTCGCCCGTGAGCGTGGACTGGTTTACCCGCAGGTCGTTGTCCACCACCAGGCGGGCGTCCGCCGAGATGCGGTCGCCCTCCGAGAGCAGAATCACGTCGCCCGGCACCAGATCTTCCGCCACCAGTTTTTGTTCCTGACCGTCTCGCAGCACCCGCACATAGGCGGGCAGCAGCTTTTTCAGGGCTTCGATCGCCTTCCCGGCGCGGAACTCCTGCCAGAAGCTGAACACGCCGTTGATGATGTTGACCAGCCAGATTGCAATCGCAAGCTCCGGCAGCTTCGCCACCAGCGCGATGGCGCCCGCCACCCACAGCAGGATGGCCATCAGATGCGTGAAATTGGAGAGGAACCTCCAGATCATGGGCGTGCCCTTCGGGGTGGGCAGCACGTTTTTGCCCGACTGGCGCATCCGCGCCTGCGCTTCGGAGGCGGACAGCCCGCCCCTCCCCGTGCCAAGCGCCCGGTAGACCTCGGAAGCACTGAGCTTCGGTATGTCTTTTGTCTGATTTGCGATCGTATTCATTGCGATTCCTCAATCTCTCCTTCTTATCCCAGTTCTATGCTTTCCCGGAATTTTCCTTTCATTCCCGTTCCGTATGCCGCATTCCCGCGGGCACTGGGAAAACCGTTCCCCCGGAAGGCCGGAACGGAGAATCATAGAAACAAGTATAAGCCCTTTCCCGTTAAGACGGCGTTCGGATTCCCGCCGAAGCATTAAGATTACATTAAGACCGGCCGGGGCGGGCGGCTTTGCTTCCGGTGCCTTCTTATGCTATACTGGTTCGATACGAGAGAGAAAGGAGCGTGCGCAATGGCCATTCATCAGACGGACCCAGACGCCCTGCTCCGGCAGCTTTCCGCCCTGCCGGCGAAAAAGCCGCGCGGCAGGCTCCGCATCTACCTCGGCTATGCCGCCGGCGTCGGCAAGACCTTTGCCATGCTCGGCGACGCGCGCGGGGACCGGAAAAACGGCGCGGACGTCGCCGCGGGCTATGTCGAGCCCCACGGCCGCCCCGCGACGGCGGCCCTTCTGAAGGGGCTGGAGGTCCTGCCGCCGCTGAAGATACCGGGCGCAGGCGCGGAGCGGAAGGAGTTTGACCTGGACGGCGCCCTCCGGCGCAGGCCGGAAATCGTCCTGGTGGACGACCTGGCCCATACCAACGCGAGGGGCTGCCGGCATAAAAAGCGGTACCAGGATGTGGAGGAACTTCTGCAGGCGGGCATCAGCGTCTATACGACCGTCGACATCCGGCATGTGGAGAGCCTGAACGACATCGTCGTCTCGATTACGGGCGCCGCCGTCCGGGAGCGCATCCCGGACAGCGTCTTCGACCGGGCCGATCAGGTGGAGCTGGTGGACATTGCGCCGGATGCTCTGATAGACCGCCTGCAGAAGGGAGAGGTTTACCGGAAGAACAAGGCCCGGCGGGCGCTGCGGCATTCTTTCACGCGGGAGAAGCTGACCGCCCTGCGCGAGGTCGCGCTGCGCTATGCCGCCGACCAGAGCAGCCGGGCCGCCGCGCAGCGCGCGCTCCGGGGCAGGGCGGCGGACGGGGGCCCCGCCTCCTACGGAAAGGAGCACATCCTGGTCTGCCTGTCTTCGGCCCCTTCCAACGCCAAGGTCGTGCGGGCGGCGGCCCGGATGGCGGACGCCTTTCACGGCGCCTTTACGGCGCTGTTTGTGGAGACGCCGGGCACCCGCGAGCTGGAGGGCGCGAACAGGGCGGCCCTGCGGGGCAACCTGCGGCTGGCCGAGCAGCTCGGCGCGCAGATTGCGACCGTTTACGGGGAGGATATCCCCGAGCAGATTGCGGAGTATGCCAAGGTGAGCCGCGTCTCGAAGATTGTGATGGGGCGGACCGGCCACCTCAAGGGGGGACGCCGGAAATCCGGCTTTGTAGACAAGCTGATTTCGCTCGCGCCGAACCTCGACATCTACATCATTCCGGACACGCAGCCCGCGCGCCGCGGCAGAGCGCCGAGGTTCACGAGGCCGCCGCGGCTGTCTTTTGCGGACGCCGCCAAATCCGCGGCCCTTCTGGCCCTCTGCACGCTGATTGCGTTCTGGTTCGCCTCGCTGGGCCTGGACGACGCCAACCTCATCACCGTGTATATCCTCGGCGTCCTGGTGGACGCCATGGTCACCAACAGCTGGGTTTACAGCACGGTGCTGGCGTTTTTAAGCATGCATCTCTTCGACCTGATGTTTCTCACGCCCCGCCTGCCGCTGTGGTCCTATCTTTCGGGGTACCCGGTCAGCTTTCTCGTGATGCTGTCCGCGGCGCTCATCACCAGCGCCCTGACCCGCCGGGTCAAAAAGCAGGCGCGCCAGTCGGCGCAGAAGGCCTACCGCACCGAAGTTCTGCTGGAGACCAGCCGCAAGCTGCAGCAGGCGAAAAACGAGGAGGAAATCCTCCGCGCGACGGCGCGCCAGATGGTCAAACTCCTGGACCGGACCGTGATTTTCTACCCCGTGCGCCAAAACGCGCTTTCGGAGCCCATCGTGTTCCCCAAGGAAAATCCGGCGCAGGACCCGCAGGCGTGCCTCGGCACCGAGGAGCGCGCGGTGGCCGAGTGGGTCTACAAGAACAACAAGCACGCGGGCGCCACCACCAACACCCTTTCCGCCGCCAGATGCCTGTACCTCGCGGTGCGCGGCGGCAACACGGTCCTCGCCGTCGCGGCGGTCGCGATGGACCGGGAGGCCCCGCTGGAGGCGTTTGAGAAAAGCCTGACCATCGCCATGCTGGGGGAGTGCGCGCTGGCGCTCGAAAAAGAGCGGCTGAACCAAACGCAGAAGCGCATCTCCGTGCAGATGCAGCAGGAAAAGCTGCGGGCCAATCTGCTGAGGACCATCTCCCACGATCTGCGCACCCCGCTCACCAGCATTTCCGGCAATGCGGGCGTGCTGATGAAAAACTCCAAAGTCCTGAGCGAAGAGCAGAAACAGGGCATCTACACCGATATCTACGACGATTCCATGTGGCTGATTGAGCTGGTCGAAAACCTTCTTTCCATCACCCGGATAGAGAACGGGAAAATCAAGCTGAACCTGCAGCCCGAGCTTCTGGAGGACGTGATCGACGAGGCCCTGCGCCACATCAACCGGAACGGCAAAGAGCACCACATCCGCATCGCCTTGAGCGACGAGTTTTTAATGGCGAAAATGGATGCCCGGCTCATCATCCAGGTCATCATCAACATTGTGGACAACGCGGTGAAATACACCCAGAAGGGCTCCCACATCACCGTTTCGGCAAAGCGCGACGGCGGCGCCGTCCGGGTCGAAATCGCGGACGACGGCCCCGGCATCCCGGACGGGGCGAAGGCCCGGCTGTTCGACATGTTTTACACGGCCGGCAACGCCGGCGGGGACGGCCGCCGCGGGCTCGGGCTCGGCCTGTACCTGTGCCGGGCGATTCTCCACGCGCACGGGGGGACCATCTACGTCAGGGACAACGTCCCGCGGGGCACGGTGTTCGGCTTCACCCTGCAGGCGGCGGAAGTGCATGTCGACGGGTAAACCGCCGTGCGCCGGCTTTTCAGAAGCCCAGCGGCTCCCCGACCAGGACGACCTTGATGCGCCCGGGAACCTTGCACATGCGGGTCTTTACGATATAGGAGCAGATGCACTCGCCGGCCCTGCAGTTTTCGCACGCGCCGGTGGCGGTGCAGGGCGTGCCTTTCAGGGACAGCCGGGCCGCGTTGACGGGCGCCGCATAGGTTCTGGCGCGGCGCTCCGCGTCTTCCGGCGTCTTGCACACCTTGTTCATGCCCACCACGGCGACCACGCTTTTGGGGCCGAAGGCGATTGCGGCGACCCGGTTGCCCACGCCGTCCACGTTGACCAGCACGCCGTCTTCGCTGACGGCGTTGAAGCTCGTCAGGAACACGTCGCACAGCAGCGCACGGCGCATCCGCTCTGTCCGCTCCTCCGGCGTGGCGGCCTCGGCGCGGTCGATGACCTTGTAGTTTCCCCTGCGGACCCGGTCGAGCAGGCCGATTTCCCGTATGGTTTCGGAACCGCCCCAAGAGACCGTGGAGCCCTCCGGAATCAGCGACAGGGCTTTTTCAGCGGCCTCCGCGGCGGTTTTACAGTAAAAAGCGTCGAAATTTCTGCTCTGCAGCGCGCGGATCAGCCTCGGCGCCAGAAGGCCGCTCCTCTTTGCAAAGCTGTCAGCGGACACACTCAACACTGTCACCCCCGGCTTATTTCGATTTCTGTTCCCGGTATTCGCTTTCGGTCAACAGCTCGGCCGGGCTGAACTCGTCGTGATAAAAATAAAAAATGACCCCGTCCGCAGTCCCTCCCCTGGCGACGACCGTGGTGCAGGCTTTGGGGTCCGCCGAAGAAGCGGCCCGGCGGTCGACTACCGCTTTCTGCATTTCGGCCGTGTACTGGATGGTGCCGGCGGCGTCCTTGTAATCGATGGGGTTCCGGATATAGACCACCGCTTTGTCCTTTGCTTCCGACCAGTCTTTCATGATGCAAATCCTCCTTGATTTATGGATGCATTCGACTTTTTAATCATACCATATCCGCCGCGGGGATGCCATACTTTTCCGCGGGCAATCCCCATTTTTATGCGAAAAAGGCGCCGCCGGAGTTTTTCCGACGGCGCCTGACCTTCTTCTTTGCGTTGCCGCTCAGATTACGCTGAACAGCAGCTCCCCGTAGGTCGGATAGCGCCAGTATTTGGAGCCGACCAGCGTCTCGATTTCGTCCGCCGGCTTGCGCGTTTCCGCCATCTCGGCAAAGATGGTTCCGCGGTAGTATTTTGCGGTGCTCAGAACGTCGCCCTCTGCGGGCGCGTCCTTCACCGCCTGCTCCAGCTTTTCGAGATGCGCGTACAGGTCGTCGGACAGGGCGGAGAGCTTCTTGAGGATTTTCTCCTCGAATCCGGCCTCCACGCCGAGGGACTTTTTGGACGCGATCTCGGTCCCCAGGTCCTTCATGTAATCGATCGCCGCCGGGAGAATATCCTTCTTCGCCATGTCCAGCATCGTGAGCGCTTCAATGTGAATCTGCTTGTAGTAGTTTTCCAGTTCGATTTCGTACCGCGCGTGCACCTCTGTCTTGGAAAGCACCTTGTGCCTCTCGAACAGCCTGATATTGTCCTCTTTGATGTAATAGGGCATGCAGTCCACCGTGCTGCGCAGGTTCAGCAGGCCGCGCCTTTTCGCCTCGGCGACCCATTCCGGCGCATAGTTGTTGCCGTTGAAGATGATGCGCTTGTGGTCGTGGATGGTCTTTTTAATCAGGCTGTTCAGCGCGGCCTTGAAATCGTCGGCCTTTTCGAGAATATCCGCAAACTGCATCAGCTCGTCGGCCACGGCGGTGTTCAGCATCATGTTCGGGCAGGCGAGGGAGGCCGTGGAGCCGACCATGCGGAACTCGAACTTGTTGCCGGTGAAGGCGAACGGCGAGGTGCGGTTGCGGTCGGTCGTGTCCTTCGGGAACCGCGGCAGGATGTCGCTGCCGATCTCCATGAACACGCGGTCCTTCTGCACGTAGTTGCCGCCGTCTTCGATGGAATTCAGGATATCGGAAAGCTCGTCGCCGACGAACATGGAGATAATCGCCGGAGGCGCCTCGTTGGCGCCGAGCCGATGGTCGTTGCCCGCGCTTGCGACAGAGATACGCAGCAGGTCCTGGTGCTCGTCGACCGCCTTGATCACGGCCGCGAGGAACAGCAGGAACTGGGCGTTCTGCCGCGGGGAATCGCCCGGCTCCAGCAGGTTTTCGCCGGCGTCGGTCGACATGCTCCAGTTGTTGTGCTTGCCGCTGCCGTTGATTCCCTCGAACGGCTTTTCATGCAGCAGGCAGGTCAGGTTGTGCCGGTTTGCGACCTTCTTCATCATCTCCATCACAAGCTGATTGTGATCGATCGCGATGTTGCTGGTCGTGAAGATGGGGGCGAGCTCGTGCTGCGAAGGAGCCACCTCGTTGTGCTCGGTTTTGGCGAGGATGCCCAGCTTCCACAGCTCCCGGTTCAGGTCTTCCATAAAGGAGGCCACCCGGGGCTTGATGACCCCGAAGTAATGGTCCTCCATCTCCTGCCCTTTCGGCGGCTTGGCGCCGAACAGTGTGCGGCCGGTGTAGACCAGGTCCTTCCGCTTTTCGTACATGGATTTGTCGATCAGAAAATACTCCTGCTCCGGCCCGACCGTGGTGATGACCCGCTTGGCCTTCGTGTTGCCGAACAGCCGCAGAATGCGCAGGGCCTGCTTGTTCAGCGCGTCCATCGAGCGCAGCAGCGGGGTCTTTTTATCCAGCGCTTCCCCGCCGTAGGAGCAGAACGCCGTGGGGATGCACAGGGACTTGCCCTTGATGAACGCGTTGCTGGTCGGGTCCCATGCGGTGTAGCCCCTGGCCTCGAAAGTCGCCCGCAGCCCCCCCGAAGGGAAGCTGGAAGCGTCCGGCTCGCCCTTAATCAGCTCTTTGCCGGAAAATTCCATCAAGACCTTCCCGTCTTCCACGGGGGTGATGAAGCTGTCGTGTTTTTCGGCCGTGATGCCCGTCATGGGCTGGAACCAGTGGGTAAAATGGGTGGCGCCCTTCTCCAGCGCCCACTCTTTCATGGCGGCCGCCACCACGTCCGCCACCTTCGGGTCCAGCGGCTTGCCAAGCTCCCGCGTTTCCCTCAGCGCCTTGTAAGCCAACTTGGGCAGTCTGGCCTTCATCACGCTGTCGTTGAATACAAGGCTGCCAAACAGTTCGGGAACACTGCTCATCTTTGAATCCACTCCCTCAGTTCATCTGCAAAATGGTTGGCTGCGTTTTCGATTTTCCAAACCCTGCAAAACGCAAAACGGCATAAACATAAAATAAAAGAGCAAGGGCGCCGCGGGCATAAAAATGCCCGATAACTTACAACGCCCTTGTTGTATTGCCCTTCATTATAAGGGCTGTGAACGGGAATGTCAAGGGCCCCCGGCCGAAAATGCAGGGAATTGGTGAGCCTTCGGCAAAAAGGAGGAATGGGGCCGAAAAATTTTAGATTTTTTTGACATTCCTGCAAGATTACTGCTAAAAATATGCAAAAGGCCTTGACTTCACAGAGAAAAGAGGATATGATAAAAAACACGTCGCTCTGTTCTTGAGCAGCCGGATATGAGAGGATATTTAAAACCATTTAAGATATTCCGGGCGCTTTGCTTTTTCAGCTCCGCGCCTGGGGGCGGGCACAGATGCCGCAATGCAAGGAGGCCGTCTTTTTTATGCAGTATGAAGGTCAGGTAAGGATTCCGTCCGGGTGTGCGATTTCCGGCATGTTTTTGCGGGACGGAAGAAAAGTCAACGGGGAGCCCATCATCCGCTCCATCGCCACGATGCACGACCGCTCCAACGGCCTGGGCGGCGGATTCGCGG
Organism: Ruminococcaceae bacterium UBA5401; assembly: GCA_002409675.1. GTDB lineage: Bacteria > Bacillota > Clostridia > Oscillospirales > Acutalibacteraceae > Thermocaproicibacter. Next base: position 34,751 of record DHOB01000056.1, on the reverse strand, counting down.
CCTACGGCATTTACCCGAAGCAGAAAGATCTGTACGCGTTCCACGTGTTTTACAACAGCGAGCGCGCCAAGGATGAGTGCGAGCGCATGATTCGGGCGAATTTCGACATCTCCATCGCGGAGAGGATTCCGACGCGCCGGATTCCGCAGATTACCGACGAGCCCCTCATCTGGCGCTATTTCGGCCTGCCGTTCCGGAAGCTGCTGGAGGACCGCCGGCTGGACGAGCGGGAGTTCGTCGCGCGCTTTGTGATGAAGGTGAACACGGAGGTCCGCGGGGCCTATGTGTTCAGCAGCGGAAAAAACATGGGCGTGTTCAAGGCCGTCGGCTTTCCGGAAGACGTGGGGCGGTTCTACCGGCTGGACGAGTACGAGGGCTACGGCTGGACGGCGCACGGGCGCTATCCGACCAACACGCCGGGCTGGTGGGGCGGCGCCCATCCGTTCGCGCTGCTGGACTATTCCGTCGTACATAACGGGGAGATTTCTTCCTATGACACCAACCGGCGCTTCATCGGGATGTACGGATACAGCTGCACGCTGCTGACGGATACCGAAGTCATCACCTATATCCTCGATTACCTGCACCGCAGGAACAGGCTGAGCCTGAAAGAGACGGCGGACGTCATCGCCGCGCCGTTCTGGAGCGAAATCGCCGCGATGCCGGAAGACAGGCGCCGGTACTACACCTATCTGCGGAACGTCTTCCCGAGCCTGCTGATTACGGGTCCGTTTTCCATCCTCGTCGGCTTTTCCGGCGGGATGATGGCCCTCAACGACCGGCTGAAGCTGCGCAGCATGGTGGTGGGGGAAAAGGGCAGCGCCGTTTACGTGGCGAGCGAAGAGTGCGCCATCCGCGCGGTGGAGCCGGAGCTCGACCGGCTGTGGTCCCCGCGCGGCGGCGAGCCGGTGATTGTGACCCTGAACAAGGGGGTACGGGCGTAAGCGGTAAAAAATCGAAGAAAAAAACCGGGCAGCCGGGTATAGCCATTCTGAACAAGGGGGTTCAGACCAAAACATGGGCATCAACTACAACGTTCCGGAATACGAGGTCGTGCGCGACCCTCAGCGCTGCATCGCCTGCCGCGTCTGCGAGCGGCAATGCGCGAACGAGGTGCATTCGTACGACCCGAAAACCGGCAAGATGAAAAGCGACGAGTCAAAATGCGTGAACTGCCACCGCTGCGTTGCGCTGTGCCCCACGCACGCGCTGAAAATCGTCAAGAACAACGACACCTACCGCATCAACGCGCAGTGGAGCAACGAGGCCATCGGGGAGATTTACCGCCAGGCGGAGACCGGGGGGATGCTTCTGTCCTCCATGGGGAACCCGAAGCCCTACCCGATTTACTGGGACAAAATGCTGCTGAACGCCTCGCAGGTTACAAATCCGTCCATCGATCCGCTGCGCGAGCCGATGGAGACCAAGACCTTCCTCGGCAAAAAGCCGGACCATATCGAGCGCGATTCCGAGGGGCATATCCGTACCGACAACCTGCCGCCGCAGCTGAAGCTGGAAGTGCCGATCCTGTTTTCGGCCATGAGCTACGGCGCCATCAGTTACAACGCGCACGAATGCCTCGCGCGCGCCGCGCGGGCGCTCGGCACCTATTACAACACGGGCGAGGGCGGCCTGCACGAGGATTTTTATAAGTATGGGCCGAACACCATCGTTCAGGTGGCGTCCGGGCGCTTCGGCGTGCACAAAGGCTACCTGGAGGCCGGGGCCGCCATCGAAATCAAAATCGGCCAGGGCGCGAAACCCGGCATCGGCGGCCACCTGCCCGGCGCAAAAATCGTCGGCGACATCTCCCGCACCCGCATGATTCCGGAGGGGAGCGACGCCATTTCGCCCGCGCCCCATCACGACATCTACTCCATCGAGGACCTGCGCCAGCTCGTCTATTCGCTGAAGGAAGCGACGGAGTACAAAAAGCCGGTCATCGTCAAAATCGCCGCCGTGCACAACGTCGCCGCCATCGCGAGCGGCATCGCCCGCAGCGGGGCGGACATCATCGCCATCGACGGGTTCCGCAGCGGGACGGGCGCGGCGCCCACCCGCATCCGCGACAACGTGGGCATCCCGATTGAGCTGGCCCTCGCGGCGGTGGATTCGCGCCTGCGGCAGGAAAAAATCCGCAACAACGTTTCGCTGATTGCCGGCGGCAGCATCCGCAACTCCGCGGACGTGGTCAAGGCCATTGCCCTCGGCGCGGACGCGGTCTACATCGGCACGGCGGCGCTGCTGGCGCTGGGGTGCCATCTGTGCCGCACCTGCCAGACCGGCAAGTGCAACTGGGGCATTGCGACGCAGCGGCCCGACCTGGTCAAGCGCCTGAACCCCGACATCGGCACCAAGCGCCTGATCAACCTGGTCTCCGCCTGGAAGCATGAGATCATGGAGATGATGGGCGGCATGGGCATCAATTCCATCGAGGCGCTCCGCGGCAACCGCCTGATGCTGCGCGGCGTGGGACTGAACGACCGGGAGCTGAAAATCCTTGGAATCAAACATGCGGGAGAATGAGCGATGAAACGGGTTTACGTCAATGAAAAATGGTGCCTCGGGTGCCACCTTTGCGAATATAACTGCGCGTTTGCCAATTCGGGCGAAACCGATATGGCCGGCGCGCTGAAAGATGTGAAAATCCACCCGCGCATCCGGGTCGAGGGCGACAACCATATCAGCTTTGCCGTCTCGTGCCGCCACTGCGACGACCCCATCTGCGTGAAGAGCTGCATCGCGGGCGCGCTCAGCGTCCGGAACGGCGTCGTCCACCGCGACCGGGACAAATGCGTCGGCTGCTACACGTGCATCCTGGTCTGCCCTTACGGCGCGGTGATGCCCGCGCCGGACGGGAAGGCCATCCAGAAGTGCGAGCTCTGCACCGACAACGCGTTCGGCGAGCCGGCCTGCGTCAAGGGCTGCCCCAACGGGGCCATCGTCTTTGAGGAGAGGTGAGCGGCGGTGAAATATGTGATAATCGGCAATTCCGCCGCCGCGGTCGGCTGCGTGGAGGGCATCCGCTCCGTCGACCGCACCGGGACGGTCACCGTGATTTCCGACGAGCCGTACCCGGTCTACTCCCGCCCGCTGATTTCATACCTGCTGTGCGGGAAGACGGACGAGGAACACATGAAGTACCGCCCGGACGATTTTTACCGGAAGAACGGCGTGAAGGTCCTGCTGGGAAGAAAGGCCGTCGGCGTGGACCCCCGGCGGAAGACGGTCTCGCTTGAAACCGGGGAGCAGGTCCCGTTCGACAGGCTGCTGTTCGCCACCGGCTCGCATCCGTTTGTGCCGCCGATGGAAGGGCTGGAATCCGTGGAGAAAAAGTTCAGCTTCATGAAGCTGGACGACGCGAAGGCGCTGGGGGCCGCCCTTTCGGAAAAGACCCGCGTGCTGATTGTCGGCGCCGGGCTGATCGGCCTCAAGTGCGCCGAGGGGATCCGCGGCCGCGTCCAATCCATTGCGGTCGTCGATCTGGCCGACCGCATCCTGCCGAGCATCCTCGACGCCGAAGGCTCGGCCATCGTGCGCAGGCACCTCGAAAAACAGGGCATCCGGTTTGCGCTGGGCGACAGCGTGGCCCGCTTCACGGGGCGTACCGCTCTGCTGAAAAGCGGCGGGAAAATCCCGTTTGACGTGCTGGTGGTCGCCGTCGGCGTTCGGCCGAACACCCGGCTCGCCGCCGGGGCCGGCTGCAGGGTGGGGCGCGGCATCGCCATCGACGGCCGCTCCGCGACCAGCGTGCCGGATTTGTACGCCGCGGGCGACTGCTGCGAATGCCGCGACATCACCACCGGTACGGACCGGATTCTCGCCGTCCTGCCGAACGCCTACCTGCAGGGGGAGACGGCCGGCGTCAACATGGCCGGCGGCGAAAAGACCTTCGACAAGGCCATCCCCATGAACTCCATCGGCTTTTTCGGGCTGCATATCATCACGGCCGGCAGCTACGAGGGCGAGGCGTGGGTGCGGAAGACCGAAAGCACCTATAAAAAACTGGTGACGAAAGACAATCTGCTCAAAGGGTATATCCTGATTGGCGACGTGGCGCGCGCCGGGATTTACACATCCCTGATACGCGAAAAGACGCCGCTGGATACCATCGACTACGAGCTGGTGCGGGAAAAACCGCAGCTCATGGCGTTTGCCGCAGACCGTCGGGCCGCCATGCTGGGAGGGAAAGCGAATGTTTCGGATTGATGCGGACGGCAAATATTTTCAGCAGCTCAATGAAGAAATCCGGGTCGCGCAGGATTCGGAGATCCTCGTCGAGCACTGCATGGGTCAGCGGTACATCGGCGCGGGCGTCAGCGGCAAGCACCTGCTGATTCGCGGCGTGCCGGGCAACGACCTCGGCTGCTACCTGGACGGCGGAACCATCCGCGTGCAGGGCAACGCGCAGGACCAGACCGGCGACACCATGAACGCCGGCGCCATTGTGGTGGAAGGCTCCAGCGGAGACGCCACGGGGTACTCGATGCGCGGCGGCAAAATCTTCATCCGGGGCAACGCGGGCTACCGCGTCGGCATCCACATGAAGGCCTACCGCGAGCACCAGCCGCTGATTGTGGTCGGCGGCGAAACGGGCAGCTTCCTCGGCGAGTACCAGGCGGGGGGGACCATCATCGTGCTGGGCCTGGATTCCGGCGGGAAGATCCCCGTGGGGAACCTTTCCTGCACCGGGATGCACGGGGGCCGCATGTACCTGCGCTGCCGGGAGCTGCCGAAGGACCTGCCCGCGCAGGTCAAGGCGGCGCGGGCCTCTGCGCAGGATATGGCGCGCATCGACGGCTTCCTCGACGATTTCTGCCGGACGTTCGGAATCCGGAAGGAAACGGTTCTTTCGGAACCGTTTTTCGTCGTGATGCCGAATACCAGCAACCCCTACCGGTCGCTCTATACGTTCAACTGACGCCGCCTTTTACAGAATCGCTTCCTGCAAAAGAGCTTCCCGCGAAAATCCGCGGGAAGCTCTTTTGCATGCCGTCAGCCGGTTCCGCCCGGCGCGGGTCCGCGCAGGCGGTTTTCCACCGCCCGGACGATGGTTTCGACGCCGGCCAGCGCTCCTTTTCCCAAATCGCCGCAGGCGAGGCGGGCCTCTTTCGGCTCGATGACCTCGAATCCGCAGCTTTTGAGCTTTCTGAGATTTTCCCGCACGATCGGGTTTTCATACATCGCGGTGTTCATTGCGGGCGCGATGAACCGCGGGATTCCATGAACGGCGAGCGCGACCGTGGTCAGCATGTCGTCCGCGATTCCGTTCGCCAGTTTCCCAATCACGTCCGCCGAGGCCGGGGCCACCAGCAGCAGGTCTGCCTTTTTGGCGAGTGAAATATGCTTGACTTCGCCGGGGTAGTCCTCCTGAAACACATCCGTGTACACCCTGTTTTTGGAGAGGGTCTGGAAGGTCAGCGGCGTGACGAACGCCATGCCGCCCCGGGTCATAATCACGTCCACGTGGCAGCCGTCCTTGGTCAGGATGTTCACGATGTCGGCAGCTTTATAGGCGGCGATGCTGCCGCTCACCCCCACCAGAATGTTCTTCATCGCGTCCCCGCTCTCCTTTCATACAGGCGCAGCACTCTTCGGGCGATTTCTTCCGCAATTTTTTCTTTCGTTTCGAGCTTTGTGAAGGACCTGTCGGGGGAAATCAGATACGCCGTGTGGCGGCCCCCGCCGATTTGGCTGGAATCGTTCGCCACCACAAGGTCGCAGGCATTCTTTTTCAGCACCCCGTAGCCGGCGTCCAGCAGCGCCTGCGGCTCCACATGGTTCAGCAGCTTGAAGCCGACCAGAATCACGGAAGGCTGCCATTTTTTCATCAGCCCAATCAGTTTGGGCGTCCGCCTCATCGTCAGCATCAGGTCCCCGATATCGGAGCTGATTTTTCTGCTTCTGTCAATCAGCCTGTCGTTTTTTTCGATTCCCTGCCGGATGAATTCGGCGAGCGAATCTTCGTTTGGGAATTCTTCCGGTCGGTGCGAGAACAGCTCCTGCGCGAGGAACCGGGAAAGCCCCCCGGCCGTGGTCAGGCTGCCGACGGCGTAATCGCTGACCGCCATGGAGTGGACGACGGCGTCAATCCGCCGGGATGAAAACAGCCTGGAAAGGGCGTCCCGGGCACCTTCCGCGCCTTCCACCCGAACAATTTCGACGCGGGGAAGCTGCGGGACCGCGGTTCCTTCTTCGCAGACGTAAAAGATTTTCTCGATTCGGCTCCCGCCCTGTTTTACGAACTCCCCGGCGGTGAGGCTGCCCAGCCTTCCCGTGGCGCTGTTGGTTATTTTCCGGACCCGGTCGATCGCTTCCGTCGTTCCGCCGGCGGTGATAATGAGGTTCATGTTTTCTGCAGACTCCCGATTTCCCGAATTTTCCGCCCTCCGGGATTTTTGAACTTTGAAGAAATTGAATTATAGGAGGATTATAAGACGGAAGCCCTTCGCTGTCAAGCAACACGGGCCTTTTGCGGCTCGGATTCCCGCATATTCCGCCGCCGCGCCGGCGATACTATCGGCGAGGTGGTGGATGTGGCAAAACAAACCGCGCGTTTTACCGTGCCCGAGCTGCGCGACGAACATCAGGTGAAGGCAATCAAGAGGGCGCTGGGCAGAATTCCGGGCGTCCTTTCCGTGAGCGCAAACATTCAGAGCAATCAGGTCGCGGTCGATTACGACGGCAGCGGGGCGGACGTACGGAAAATCGGGGACCGGCTGCAGGGCCTCGGGATGGACGCCAGGCTTTCCGGCAGCCGGGACCACACCATGTAGCGGATATCCGGCGGGCGTCGGCAGGAAGATAGGCTTTCCTCATTTGCACATGCTGGTTTCGAGGTGATTGTATGAAAAACCGCGGCGGGAAAAATCCGGCGCGCAGCAAGGGCGGCAAAGGCAAAATCGAGAATCCGAACCAGAATCACAACACAAAAAAAGTCGCGTTGGGACCCAACACCAAGCGCACGCCGCGCTGAACGAAGAGCCCTGCAAAAAAGCAATCCCGGAATCCGCACGCAATCAGGATTCCGGGATTGCTTTAAAATTGTGCTGAGGGCGCTGAAGCCGTGTTTGCCCCGGCGCGGGCGTCCCAAATAAAGACAACAAAAAGCCCGCACGCAAACTGCGTGCCGAGGCTCTCGGCGGGTGCGGGATTCCTGCGGTGTGGTGCTGGAACGCGGGCACAAAGCAAAACGCACTCCACAAAAGTGAAGTGCGCAAATTGCCCGCGGCGACTCGCCGCTGGTGCGCGAGACGAGACTTGAATTACATACAATGTACAATTAATGCGTCTTCAGAAATTCACATGCACTTGAAACCCGCATGGATACTGGATTATTTGATTTTCTGCATTTTTGGAACCTGCACTTTTGTCCACTCTGCAAAGGGTAAACCAAAGGGTAGAAATATTCACTTGAACAGCTTCCACAGGCTGAAGCTCGTCTTATGGTAGGCCTTGTTATAGGCTGCCCTGCGGGGGCTTTTAACCCAGCCCATTCCCTTCCTGCCGTATGCCGGGAGAACGGCGCGCTTCACGGCCCGCTTCGCCCTGCCGGTCGTCCTTGCCCTGATGGAGCGCCTGATGGACGGCTTCCGGATTCCGAATTTCATTTCCGCCCCCTCCTTTTCCATGATTATATCACAGACAGGGGGGCGGAATCCCGTCCCCCTGTGGTTCAGTGTTTCGTTTTCTCCCACTCGTCCTCCGCCTCTGCCCGGAGCTTGTCGCGGACGCTCTGGAGATTGTACCCTCCGTCCGTCCAGTCCTCGCCGGGCGCCGGGTCCAGCCGCGCGCACTCCGTGTTGTGGTACTCCGTCATCCACTCCAGCAGGTCCAGAAGGGCCTTCTTCTCAGGCTTTGTTAATCGCATGATGCCCTCACCTTCCGGTGGGCGCGCTCTCTGCGGACCCCTGAAACGTACCCTGCCATGTATAGGGAAGCATATCCCCAGGCATTGTAGAACTGCGGCGAACGTGTGTAGCTTGGGCGGCTTTTCATGGCGGCCATATAGTAGTTGAACATTTTTTCGGCTTTCAGGGCTTCGTTTACATCAATCCGGCCTACAAGCTTCAGAAACTCGTCTGCTGAAATATTCACGGGTAAATTCATTCTTCCTCACCGTCCATCTTATCGCTCAGGGCCTTCAGGCGCGCGTATTTCGGCTGGTCCAGTAACTCGTCATGCCCGGATTTCAGAACCGCGAACAGGGCTTCCTCGTCGCTCACGACAGACGCCGTGTCGCGCTCGCCTTCCCACTCAGTCCCATAAATCAGGACGAATTTCCCGCTTTTCAGCTTGGTAATTCCCAAATGATGCCCCGCGCTTCCGCTGGAATGGCAGTTCCCGTCCCAACCGTCCAGCAGTTCGTTATACTCCACGCGGGCGACAATTTCTTCACCGTTATACACATTGACCTTAGCCATTGATAAAGCTCCTTTCATGTTTGACAGGGAGCCTCATCCGTTGTAAAATAAATTCAGATAGGGCAACCTGTCGGGGGAAACAGTCTGCAGCTTTTGGAAGGGAAGCAGACTGTTTCTATTTTTGACTATTGCCATACAGGTCTTTTTGAATAAGCCCCACAATATAGTCTTTCAAGGCGAGCTGCTCTTTTGCAATGTGAATTTTAATGTCCCTATGGAGCTTTTCGTCAATCCGTATAGTAATAGTTTTTTCTGCCATTTTCTCACTTCCTTTACTGTTTGCAGTATATACTGCGTTACTGCACATGTCAACCCCTTTTTCAAAAATATTTTCAGAAAGTTTTATATATCCCGAAACAGAGGGACAGTGGGACAGTGGAAGGCAAAACAGCTAATAAACCCAGTGCTCATGCGGGTTTTTAGTTTTGCAAACATGAGGGACAGTGCCGGGACAGTGAGGGACAGCGAGGGACAGCGAGGCAATTTCGCCAAGGGGTGTCCGAAACGTACACCCACAAGGGGTGTGTATTGAACACATACCCTTTTCGTTTGCGTCCAGCCGTGCTGTCTTAAACTGGATAACGATTCGCTATTGAGCTCACCCTCGTTTAAAACTATGGTGTCAATTAAAATGACGGTATTCCTATCGGCTGCACCTTGCGAGCGCGTATGGGAATCCGGTTCAAAGTATCCGTTAAACGGATGCTATCACCTCCCGCGAGCAGGGGAACTGCGCGGGCAAACCGGACGGTCGGTGAAGCAACATTATATTGCTTTGCAATTTTTTTTCAGCAGTAACGCACCGCCAATTTTGCTGCGGGTCAAAATGACCCGCAGCACTTCCTAATTTTTGGGATTTTGGTTTCTGATCATTGCGATCAGATTCCTTCGTGTACTGATTTTTGCCTTCCTTATTTCTGTTCCTTGCTTCCTTTACCTTTGCCCCTGATGTACTCCGGCTGCACCTCGCACGTAGGGGAACTCGGTGAGTCCCTGCTTTAGGGAGTCATCTTTATCTATCATCTCCCGCGAGCGTATGGGAACCCCAACAGTATCGGGGTTGACAAGTTATCTATGCCATTCTGAAAACCTGCTGCAGGCCGTTTAAAGCGCCTTGTGTTAAATGCTTAACAACTCATGGCATGGGAAAGGCCGCCCTCATCGGACGGCCAAACTTTAAATTGAATTTAGGGATTTTCTGCGCGGAAATAGGACGCTTGCGGTTTCCAGCATAGGCATAGAGACTTTTTTAGATACCCCTTAGATGCCGCAAATCCGCGAAATAAACGTCGGCTGCAAAACCGCGAAGTCGATATAAGATGTTATTGCAATATAGGTTGAGTTTGTGCCAAGAGCGTCCATGCCAACGCTTGTAACATTAAACTGAACGCTCATCTGCTGCCCAAATACCATTGCTTTGGGGTCAAAGATAAGACTTTCAGAAAAAGTCTTTTCATCACCAGTAGTCGTTCCATCAGCGGCAAGATTATTCCGAAGATTATTGCTTATCCTCCTGGCAAGCCCTGTGAGAACTTCAGGTACTTTAAGCGGGTTTTTATCGCTATCAGTCAATATGTTAAGAGCCGTATCAGTTGATGCATTCAGCCCCCACATTGAAGGCTCACCGTTTGCCGCACGAATTGCTCCAACTGCTTTCACGTATGGGATGTAAGCTTCGTCTTCTCCCTTTTGGATTAAGTTTACCCCTTCAGTGCCGGCTATGCCCTTAATTGTGTTGCCTGCTCCATCGCCATAGATAGAAGCCTTATCAATTGCATCAGCCAAACCGGAAGAAAAAGCATCTATTGTAGCCTGGTCAAGATTTTTAGCGCTGGAAAGCAACTCATTGCTTATCTTCGCAACGCCGCGCACCGTTTTACTTTTCAGCTGCACACCTGTAAATGCCATGTCCGTTGTCGAATAGGTACCCTTTTCGTTATTGAAACTCATTCCAGGGGCCAGTTCTCCTTCACCGGCAAATCCAATCTCAGGCCCGCTCAAAACCTTGGCAATAGTCATATTGTTGCTTTCCATAGGCAGCACAGGGACGGTTCCGTAAAGAAGACTTTTATTCATAACCTGCGCTAAAATTTGCGCGGAAAGCTGTTGAGGAATCAGAATATTGCCGCCTGCTGTTGCAAGACTCTGAAACTGTCTTTTTTCTTTTTGTGCTCCTTCCCAATTACCAGTAAGGGCGCCTCGCAAATAAGCGCCAATATGCAATCCCTGCTCATCTTCGTCAGAAGATGTATGATCTTTAACAAAATCATTTGCATTTTTCCGAGTATAACTCTTTACGTTATTCGTAATATCCCCTCCAGAATTCGCTACAGAATTTCCATTTAACTTTCTAAGATGGTGTTTAGAAAAGTCCTCTTTTTCTTCTTTTTCCTGTTTCTCAATAGCAGTGTTTGCCGCTTTAAGCCTTTCGGTTGCCGCGTTAATTTGCTCTGCAGTGGCGTTGTCGTTTTTCAAAAGTTTCCGCGCGTCAGCTTGCGCATCAGCTTTATCAGACAACAGTTGACGCATTTCTTTGCTCACATACATATGAACACTCCTCGTATAATAAGTTTTGCAGACAGTTTTAATTGCAGGCTATTTTGCACAAGCAATTTTCATCAGCTCCCTTCCGCTGAGTTTATATCACCAGAAAAATCGGTATTTTGTTCTACAGATTTCTTTTTCCCGGCTTCACAGACCAGCTTAATCTCCGCACTTTCCAGACCGTATGCATAATTGCGGAGCTTTACCAGGCCGTCGCAATTGAGACGGTGGACCACTTGAGCTACTGACCTACGCAACAGTTCCACCGTTGCATTGTTTCCAGTGGTTAACTTTTCTGAAAGTTTGTTCATTTCATCCCTGTGAATTTTCTGGACCATCCTAATCTGCCCTTCGGTCAATCCAATTTCACGTAAACTTTGGTTATTCATAAAGAATCAACTCCTTCTTAAATTTTCTCCGAATTGTTTACGCCGGCGGCTATGATTTTCACCGCGCAGCGGCTTCCGCACCACCAGGCGCGTTTTTTCCCACTGCAAATTGTGAAGGAATGCAGCGGACAGAAACCGGGTCGTTTTTCGTCGGGCGAATCATCACTTCCTTTCCAGAAAACCATTCAGCGGCGGAAATTCCTTGCCTGTGGATATTTTGGCACGCTTCCGGCACGCTTCCGGCACGCTTCTTAATCTCTGAAAAGCCGCATGTACACTGGTTTGGCACGCATGGCACGCATGGCACGCTTACTTCCACTGAAAGTTTTATAAAGTAAAATATATGTTGCATATTGCTAACTATTTTTTATCGCGTATATATATATAAGGAATATGGAGCGATTTTCGCGTGCCATGCGTGCCGGCCCAGTACTGGTGCGGCTTCCCGGCTTTTTCAATGCGTGCTCAATGCGTGCCACACGCGTGCCACATGCGTGCCACATGCGCCCTACATGGGACTGATTCCGTTTCGATGTTTTTTCAAGAGCTGGACGTTGTAGAATCCGCGTGCACGCTTGCCGTCTTTTGTAACATGCTCAGAGTATAGAATGTGCAGCCTATCCGCATTCTGCCGCAGGTAAGAAATAACAGTTTTTCTCACGCAGGCCTTCTCCCCGTTTTCCGAGCACCACCACTCATACTCGGCGTAAATGTCAGAGCTGAATTCAGATGTATCAGGCACGCCCAGCCTGATGATTTCGTCTTCCTTGAGAAAAGCAAGCAGATTGAAACTATCTTCCTTTGCCTGCTCAAGGTTCTCCCGTGCCCTGCCGCTGATGGTAAACTCCCAATTGTTTTTCATCAGGCGCTTCAGGCCCGCCAGCATCCAGAGAAAAATCCCGTCCCGCTCGCGTGCGAGCTTCTGCGGAAGGTCCTTGTCGTCCACACGCCCTTCGGGCTTCGGCTTGGTAAACAGGATAATCCGCCGCCGGAAGGCGCCCTCCGAGGCATCATGCAATGTTTGGTAACTTTTGTTGCCGAAAGCCATCAACCGGCAGTACATGTTCCCCTCGTGTGCCTGCGTGCCCTTGCGCTCCAGGCTCATCCGCCCGCCGCAGGTGATAATCTCCTTCACGGCCGCCGATTCCTCCGCCGCCTTGGTCTTCAGGTCGTCGTCGAGGAACAGCAGGCGATTTTCAAGGTTCGCGGCGGCAAACCTGTTTTCATCGAGGTCGTTCAGCCTGCCGGAGGCGGTGTTTTCGTACCCCAGCACCTCCCGC
>DHOB01000056.1:18693-21916 GCA_002409675.1 Ruminococcaceae bacterium UBA5401 | reverse complement strand
CCGATGAGCATCAGCATCTTCTGGGCTTTCGTCGTCGGTACCAGGCAGTAGCCGAGAAATTCCTGCAGGGTTGGAACGTCTTCCGGATAGAGCAGGTCGTTCAGAAACTTCAGCCACAACCCAGGCTTCGGCGCGTCGGGGCGGTACTCTGCGGCGATGCGGTTCAGGCAGAAATTGAAGCAGGAAACGTATGTAAAATTGCCATTGCTGCCAATGTCGATTTCCCCGTTCGCGGTGTGAATGACGTTTTGCTCCGGAGAAGGCGATTCCGCGTAGCTGAAATTCTTCAGCGCCTCAACAATATCGTTGACGCGGGAAGCCAGCCGTTTCTGAATGTATGGAGAAATTTCTGCCTGGATGATGTTTTTCACTTTTTCCTCGGGAATCAGGCCAAGAGGGCTGTAAAAGGTCCCGGAGATACATTTCAATTCGTGCTCATCAAGAAATTGCTTGCAAAATGAGCTTTCGTCGATGCCGCCGTCCGTCAGAATCCATTCCGGACGGGTCGCATAGAAGACAGAGCGGTTTTCCTCTTGGCGTTTGCTTGTTTCCGCCTCAGCTTTCGCCTTGGCGCCCCGCTTGAAGGCGCCGCGCAGCTTTTCAAAATCAACCCGGCCGATGCCCAGCTCTGCCGCGCGGTTTTTCAGCGCCTGAAAATTCCGCTCAACTTGGAGTTCGTCGCCGCCCGCGCCGTCTACCGCAATCTGAAATGTCTTTTCGGCGGTGACGGTGTTAGCGTCCAGCTCTTCCAAGAGCTCCGAAAAAGCTTTCTCTGCTGCCTCTGCCAAATTCCTCACCCGAATTCAATCGTCCCGATTATTTGCCTGATTATCCAGCCACCGCTGAAGTGCTTGCTTGGGGATTAGATACCTGCCCCCAACTTTCAGCGCCGGGAAACCCTCAATATGAATCATATTCCGCGCCGCCGGGAGCCCGACGCCGAGCACCTGGGCCAGCTCCTCAACGTTGTAGACCAGCTTTTCGGATGGATTCAGCGCTTTCGCCGTTTTCATTTTTTTACCCCCTCGCTAACTTGTCGATGATGCTGCGGATTTTTTCTTTATCTTTCGGCGGAAGCTCATGGCGGAGTTTCCGGCTGAAGTTGCAATCAGCAAGACTCAACTTTTCACCAACCTGCCAGAGATAGACGCCCGAATCGCGGGCATATTTGCGAATATCTTGATTTGCGCGCATGGAAAACACCTCCTATCCCTTGACTTTTTAGCTTGCATGTTTTACACTTGAAATATAATAGCATAAAAAGTTAGCGTTGTCAACAACAAAAGCATATTTATTTTTATTGATAACATATTAAGCAAAGGAGCGCATGATATGCCGAAAAAAGAATCCGCTAACAGGTTCCCGGTTTTTTCTCAAAGATTCCGTGACTTGAGAGGAAAAATGTCGCAAGATAAATTCGCTGATTTTCTTGGAACGTCCCGCCCTACTGTGGGATTTTATGAAAACGGCGATCACCTTCCGGACGCTTTGACACTTTCTCAAATTGCAAAAAAGTGTAATGTTTCGGCTGATTATCTGCTCGGCCTTTCTGATGCCAAGACTAAAGATGATACGGCAGCTATTGCTGCAACCGGATTTTCAAAGAAAAGCCTTGACTTTATTAAACAAATGGCGAATCAGTCCTATACATTTGCAGGCATGGATGACAACCGCCATATAATTGACGTCATTAACCTGTTTTTGGAATCAGATGCAGAGCTGTTTTTTGGATTTTTGCAATTTTTGACTTTTAAAAAGAATATTCTGTCTGTCCAGACTGAATGGGAAAATCAGCCGGCAGAAACGGTAATTATGCTTCCAGATGTAAGCTACTTCCAGGAATATATAAAGAATAATCCGCTTAAAAATGAAAAAAAGGAATATCCTCCACTTGTAGCAGCTGCGCACTTTCGGGATGAGCTTCATAAGGAACTTGACAAGATTTTAAAGCGGATGCAAAAAACAATTATTGACGAAGAGCGCAAGAAGGCCCACAATGCCCACACGTAACGCCGCCGGCGCAGGGTCCATACGGCAGCGCAAAGACGGAACGTGGGAAGGCCGCTACACCGTCGGCAGGGACCCGGGCGACGGGCACCAGATTCAGAAATCGGTTTACGGCAAAACCCAGCAGGAAGTCCGAAGAAAGCTGTCGAAAGCGACAGCCTCCATCGACGCCGGGACCTATCTGGAGCCGTCTAAAATGACGTTCGGTCAATGGTTGGACGTGTGGTTAAAGGAATACTGCATTGCCGTAAAGCCCCGGACCCTGATTTCCTATGAAAGCGCCGTCAACTATCGCATAAAGCCCGCGCTCGGCCACGTCCGCCTCTGCAAGCTGCGCCCGCCCATGATACAGAAGTTCATAAACGACGCGCTCAGGGGCACGCTGAAGGGCAGGAAAGGGGCGGTAAAGAATTTCAAACATGATGACAGCCGCGCCCTTGTCCCGCTGTCGAAAAAGACCGTCTTCGGTTTTTATGGAATCATCCACGAAGCGCTCCAGCAGGCAGTAAAGGTCGGGTATATCCCCATGAACCCCTGTTCCGGCTGCACGCCGCCGAAGAAGGGAAAGCCTGAAATCCATCCTTTTGACGAACAGCAGACGCGGGACTTTTTGCAGGCGGTCAAAGGCGATGATTATGAGATTCTGTTCAAGGTGGATCTTTTCACAGGAATGCGGGAAGGCGAAATACTCGGCCTTCCCTGGGCTTCTGTGGATTTTGAGTCCGGGACTGTCCGCATTTACCGGCAGCTCCAGAGGCAGGGGAGCGTGTTCCGCTTCGCCCCGCCGAAGAACGGCAAGGAACGGACCATCGTTCCGGCGCCCTTTGTCATGGACCTGCTCAGGCAGCAGAGGATTCTCCAAAACAAATGGAAGCTGATTGCCGGCCCTGCATGGGAAGAAACCGGCCTTGTCTTTACAAACCAGCTCGGCGGTCACCTGAAGCCACAGACCGTCTATTTGCACTTCAAGGCCGCAGCCGCGAAGATAGGGCTTCCGGGAGAACGCTTCCACGATTTGCGCCATACCTATGCGGTTGCTTCCATCCGCGCGGGAGACGACCCGAAGACTGTATCAGGTAACCTCGGCCATGCGTCCGTTGCCTTCACGCTGGACGTGTATGGACACGTTACGGGCGATATGAAAAAGGACAGCTCGGACCGGATGCAGGAATACATTGAGAAGCTGAAAAAATAAGCCCCGGCCAGAAGGTCGGGG
>DHOB01000056.1:0-18462 GCA_002409675.1 Ruminococcaceae bacterium UBA5401 | reverse complement strand
GGACTTTCTTCTGGTGCGCGAGACGAGACTTGAACTCGTACGAGAAAACTCACACGCCCCTCAAACGTGCCTGTCTGCCAATTCCAGCACTCGCGCACACCGGGACTGCAAAAGAGGGGAGAAGAACAGAACGCAGACTATTATATCATCAAAACCGCGGATTTGTCAACTTGAATTTAGCCGATTCACCGCGGGACAATCCCCGTCAGTATCCGAACTGCCCGGTCAGGGACTCGTCGTTTTCAATCCAGTCCCTGACGTCCGTGACGGAGTACTCCGTCCTGTTTCTGCGCGCGATCACCCTGACGATGCCCGCATTGATAATCAGCCGCTTGCACATGGAGCACGGCGCGGGGTCCGGGATGTATTCCCCGGTGCGGGCGTCGCGGCCGGCGAGGTACAGCGTCCCGCCGATCATCTCGTTGCGGGAAGCGCTGATGATGGCGTTCATCTCGGCGTGGACGGAGCGGCACAGCTCGTAGCGCTCGCCGCGGGGAATCCCGAGTTTTTCGCGGATGCAGAAACCGGTGTCGATGCAGTTTTTGCGCCCGCGCGGCGCGCCGGTGTAGCCGGCGGAAATAATCTCGTCCCGGTTGACGATGATGGCGCCGAAGTTGCGCCGCAGGCAGGTTCCGCGCTCCGCGACGGTTTCCGCGATATCGAGGTAATAATTGATTTTGTCGGTCCGCCGCATGGGCGGCGCCCCCTTTCGGTGTTCCGCCGCAGTTCCGGCGCGCGTGGCATCTTTTCGCGCGGTATGCTATAATAGCCGGAGAAACGGGCGGAGGATTTTAAAATGGATTTAGCGGATATCGGGACTCTCAAATCGCTGCTTCGGCGGCACGGCTTCCGGCTTTCACGGTCGCTGGGCCAGAATTTCATCGTGGACCCGGCGGTCTGCCCGCGCATGGCCGCGCTCTGCGGCGCCGGAAAAACCTCCGGCGCGCTGGAGATCGGCCCCGGCGTCGGCGTGCTGACCCGGGAGCTTGCGGCCCGCGCGGCAAAAGTGGTGGCGGTCGAACTGGACCGCGGCCTGGAGCCGGTCCTGGCGGAGACGCTGGCGGGACTCCCGAACGTAAAGACCGTGTGGGGAGACGTCCTGAAAATCGACCTTGCCGCGCTGCTGCGGGAGGAATTCGCCGGGATGAGCGTCTACGTGTGCGCCAACCTTCCTTATTATATCACATCGCCGGTCATCCTGCGCTTTCTGGAGGAAAGGCTCCCGGTTTCCGCCCTGACGGTCATGGTGCAGAAAGAGGCCGCGCAGCGCCTCTGCGCCGGGCCGGGCACCCGCTCCTGCGGCGCCGTGAGCGCCGCCGTGCGGTATTATTCGGAGCCGGAAGTCCTGTTCCCGGTGCCGCGCTCCTGCTTTTTTCCGGTCCCGAAGGTCGATTCCGCCGTGATTCGGCTCAAAGTCCGGGAAAAGCCGCCGGCGGAAGTGCCGGACAAGCGGGCTTTCTTCCGGGTGGTGCGGGCGGCTTTCGGGCAGCGGCGCAAGACGGCGGCCAACTCCATCTCCGCGGGGCTGGCGCTCCCGAAGGCGGACGTCGCGGCCGCCCTGCGGCAGGCCGGCGCTTCGCCGGCGGCGCGCGCGGAGCAGCTCACGTTCGGGCAGCTCGCCCGGCTTTCCGTTCTGCTGGATTCGGAAAAGGAGGAACAAAAATGAGCGACGAACAGCTTGCAAATCTGCTTTTTGTGGCCGGCTTTGCGCTGATGCTGGCTTCCATGGTGCTGGGGCCGTTCGGCATTCTCCGCTGGGCCCTGACGACGGCGGTGCTGGCCTGCTTTCTGGCAATTGCCGCCATGGCGATCGCGTTCCAGGGGTGGGGCGATGTCCGCCGGCCGGAGGACGACAGCCAGAAGACGAAGCAGTTCCCGCCGGCGAAGCCGCCGAAACCGTAGCCGCCGGGGGTTCACATGCTTTCCGGCGCCGTGATCTTGAACATGGCCAGCACGTTTTCGAGGACCGTTTTGGTCGCCAGGCAGAGGCTCAGCCGCGCCGCCATCAAGGGCTCGTCCACCCCTTTGACGCGGCAGGCCGTGTAGAATTTGTGGAACAGCGTCGCAAGGGAAATCAGGTAGCGCGTCATCCGGGCGGGGTCGTACTCGCGCGCGGAGGCGATGATTTCCTCCGTGCAGTCCGCGAGGTGCCGAATCAGGTCGGTCTCCTCGGGCGCGGTCAGCAGGGCGAGCTCCGCGTCGGTGCACTCGCGGGGGCGGACCCCCTCCGCCGCCAGCTTTTTGAGGATGCTGCAGATGCGCGCGTGCGCGTACTGCACATAGTAGACGGGGTTCTGGGCGTCCTGCTTCACGGCGAGGTCCAGGTCGAAATCCATCTGGGAGGTCGCCTCGCGCAGGTTGAAATAGAACCGCGCGGCGTCCACGGGGACTTCCTCCAGCAGATCGCCGAGCTGGATGGCCTTGCCCGTGCGCTTGCTCATGCGCACAACCTGCCCGCCGCGCACCAGCCGGACGAGCTGAATCAGCACCACGTCCAGCTTGCCGCCGTCCAGGCCGATGGCGTTCATTGCGCCCTTCATGCGGGCGACGTGCCCGTGGTGGTCCGCGCCCCAGACGTCGATCACCCGCTCGAAGCCGCGCTTGACGAATTTGTTGCGGTGATAGGCGATGTCCGCCGCAAAATAGGTCGGGATGCCGTTCCGGCGGACCAGCACCTCGTCCTTCTCCTCGCCCATGGCCGTGCCCCTGTACCAGAGCGCCCCGTCCTTCTCATACGTCATGCCGCGGTCCTTGAGAAGCCGGAGAGTCTCGTCCAGCTCGCCGTCTTTGTGCAGGGTGCTTTCGAGGAACCAGGTGTCGTACACGATGCGGTATTTTTCGAGATCGGCCTTCATCTTCGCGATGTTTTTCGGCAGGGTGTATTCCACCAGCGCTTTCCGCCGCTCTTCGGACGGGGCGGAGACGTACCGGTCGCCGTGCAGGCGGGCGAATTCCGCGGCACGCTCTCTGACGTCCTCGCCGTGGTAGCCGTCCTCCGGGAATTCCACGGCGCCCTCGCCCTTGTAGATCTGAAGGTAGCGCGCCTCCAGCGAGCGGCCGAATTTTTCAATCTGGTTGCCCGCGTCGTTTACATAAAACTCCCGGCTCACCCGGAAGCCGGCGGCGTCCAGCACGGACGCCAGGCAGTCGCCCAGCGCGCCCCCGCGCGCGTTGCCCATGTGCATCGGCCCGGTCGGGTTGGCCGAGACGAACTCCACCATGACCTTTTTCCCTTTTCCCCAGTCGCTGCGGCCGTAGTCCGCCCCGCGGCGCTGGATCTCGCGGAGGACGTCGATGTAGAAGCGGCGGTTGAAGAAGAAATTGAGGAATCCGGGCCCGGCGACTTCCACCCGGTCGAAGGAAGTGCCGTCCAGCCGGATCCGGTCCGCCACCGCCTGCGCGATTTTGCGCGGGGGCATGCGGAAGGACCGCGCGCCGACCATGGCCGCGTTCGACGCGCGGTCGCCGTGCGCGCGGTCCGCGGGCATTTCCACGGCGAAATCGGGAATCCCGGCCTGCGGCAGGGTTCCTTTTTCGATACAGAGCCGCATCGCGTCCGCGATTCTTTCTTTCAGCTGCTCAGTTGCCCGGAGTGCTGTTTTTGACATTTCTGCTTTTTGCCTCCTTGACGGTGATGGAAAGTTCGTTCAGGCTGGACAGGTTCGCGTTGATGTCCAGCGTATAGCTGACCTCCAGCTTTCCGCCGGCGTCGGTCAGGCTGGAGTTCAGCCGGCTGGTGAACACGCCGACCATCAGGCTGCCGTACCCCGTGTCGTACTGGCACAGGTGGCGCTTGCCGTTTTCCAGAATCAGGCGCGTGCCGTCGCGGTCCCTGCGGATCAGCGTGAGGCGGGAGCTGCCGTCGATTTTGAGGATGGACGTGCGCTTTTCGGAGCTGTTTTCGGACGGGTATTCCGCGTAGACGATATACCGGCTTTTGCCGCGCCGGAGGTAGGAGCCGAGCGTCGTGAGCTCCACTTCCCCGACCTCGTCGTCGACTTTCTGGCGGCCGCGGATGGAAATCAGGTAGTTTTCGTGCATGGGGTTCTCCTTTTCGGGGGATGGGGGAGAGGGCGGCTTTTGCGGGCGCGCTCCGATTCTGCGCACCGGGGCGCGCAGAGGCCGGCCTGCGCCTTTCGGCGCGGAGACCCGCCGCACGGTCGCCGGAGAACGATGCCCGGGCCGCTTATTTCTGCGCATGTTCTTCAAGCGCCAGCTCAATCAGGCGGTCCAGCAGCTCACCGTACGGCACGCCGGAAGCTTCCCACAGCTTGGGGTACATGCTGATGGGCGTGAAGCCGGGGATGGTGTTCAGCTCGTTGAGCAGAACCTCCGTGCCGTTCCGGACGAAGAAGTCCACGCGGGCGAATCCGCGGCACCCCAGAGTGCGGAACGCGCGCACGGCCGTGGCGCGCACCTCCTGCGCGGCGGCCTCCTTTAAATGCGCGGGGATGTAGAGCTTTGATTTGCCGGATTTGTATTTGTCGTCGTAATCGTAGAATTCCGCCGACGGGGCGATTTCACCGACCACGGCGGAGGCTTCCGGCTTCAGATTGCCGAGCACCGCGCATTCCACCTCCTGGCCGTCGACGGCTTCTTCGACCAGGATTTTCTCGCCTTCGCGCGCGGCTTCCTCCACGGCGGCGTCCAGATCTTCCTCGCGGGCGACCTTCCGCACGCCGACCGAAGAGCCGGAGGCCGCGGGCTTTACGAAAACGGGGTAGCCGAGCCGAGCCTCGATTTTAATCTTGATTTTTTGCTTTCCGCCCGGATAGTTGTGCCGGTAGAACCACAGGTATTTCGCGCTGGCGATGCCCGCGTTGGAAAGGAGCGAATGGGTGACCGCCTTATCCATGCAGACGGCGGAGCTGAGCGTTCCGCAGCCCACGAACGGGATGCCGCACAGCTCCAGCAGGCCCTGCACGGTGCCGTCTTCCCCGTTGCGGCCGTGCAGCACGGGGAAGACGCAGTCGACCGGGACGGTTCTGGCGCCCTCCGGCCCGGCGGCGACCAGCCCGCCGACCCCCCGGTCGGGCGGCAGAAACGCCGGCGTCTTCCGGCTGCTGCGCTCCCAGCGCCCGTCGGGGATCTCCTCCGCCGGGCCGTCAAACAGGTACCAGCGGCCGTCCTTTGTGATGCCCACGCAGACGAGGTCGTATTTTTCCCTCGGCAGGTGCCGGATCACCGAATAGGCCGAAACGCGGGACACCTCGTGCTCCGACGAGCGCCCGCCGAACAGAACGGCGATTTTTTTCTTTTGCATGTGAAAATCCTCCAAACAGCAGGCCCGGGCCGCATCACGGGCCGAATCCTACGAATACTTATCATAGCACAGGAACGGGGGCGGCGCAATCCGAAACGCATAAAATGAAAAGCCTTTTAAATGTATGGTGACAAAAATGGCTTTATGTAGTATAATATTGTGCGTTTATGGGGGCTGCGACAGCCCCCGCGGAATTTTTCCGGTATTTTTTTGAAAACACGGGCGCGGCGGCCGCCGCGCGGTCTGGAGTGATGGTTTTGGAGCGGGAAGCATTTGACCTGATTGTGGAAAAGCTCGGCGCTTCGCTGACGGCGAGGGGCTTTTCGCCGGCGGAGCGGCAGCAGGCGGAGGACGGGCCCCTGGCCGTATTCACCGGCGGAGACACCGCCTGCGGCGTGCTGTACCGCCGGGCGAAAAAGCGCTTTGAGCTTTTGACCTGCGGCGTGGAGGACGGCAAGCCGGACGGGCGGTGGAAGAGCCTGTCGGTGTGGCTGTACGAGCCGGAGGGCGACGGATCTTCGCAGGCGGAGGACATCGCGGCGGATTTCATCGAGACCGTCTGCGGCCCCCGGCAGATTGCGGCGGCCCGGCCCGTGAGGAAAAAGCACCGCAAGGAAGACAGCGGCAACGTCGACCCGCTGTTTTTCCTGAACCGGTTCGTCAACGTGTTTCCGGAGCTCAGGGAAGAAATCACGGAGGAAAAGGCCCGCTTCGGCGCCGTGCGCGCCGTGACCTTTACGCGCGGCCATCTGGTGCCGAAGCTGGAGCGCCTCTGCGCCGCGGGCGCCGAAAAGAGCGCGATCGACCGCTGCGGCAAGCTGCTCAGCGAGATGTACGTGAGCGGCGACATGGACGTGCGCTCCCTCATCACCATCGTCGTCCTCAACGGGCTGAGCGAACGGGCCGTGCAGAGCCTGAAGCCGTCTTTCAGCGAAGAACTCGCCAAGGGGTACAAGGCGGGCGTAAAGATGAAGGGCAAAAAGGTCCGGCCGGAGAAGAAGAAAAAGCGGAAAAAGATTGTGGCCGAAACTCTGAACGAGATGGAGGAAAAGCGCTGAGCCTTCCCGATACAACCGCGGCTTTTTCCGGAAAAAAACGCTTGACACGGATAAAATGGTATGGTATAGTGAGAATACCTCGGCAAAGGGGTTCTTTTTTTGTGCCCGTTTCGTTGCGAGGGAGGCCGCAGCCCGGCAGGGCTAACATGATTCCGTAAACACGGGAGGTGCCGTCATGAGAGTAAAGGTAACGCTGGCCTGCACGGTGTGCAAACAGCGCAATTATGACACGATGAAAAACAAGAAAAACAATCCGGACAGGCTTGAGATGAAAAAGTATTGCAGATTCTGCAAAAAGCATACGCTTCATCGCGAAACAAAGTGAGTGGACGGAGGGAAAGTAAAAGCTATGGCCGAAAAAGCTAAAAAGAAAGAGAACTTTTTTGCTCGAACCGGCAACAGGGTTTCCAAATTTTTCCGGGACACCAAGGGCGAAATCAAAAAGATGGTCTGGCCCACCCCGCAGTCCGTTTTTAAGAACACGGGCGTCGTGCTGGTCACCATCCTCGTCATCGGCCTGTTCGTTTTCGGGCTTGACACCCTGCTGGTCAACCTGCTCAGCCTGATTATGAACGTTGCGCACTGATTTATTTGTCGGAGGTGTTTTCTTTGCCTGAAGAGGGAAAATGGTATGTGGTGCATACCTATTCGGGATACGAAAACAAGGTGGCCTCCAATCTCGAGAAAACGGTGGAGAACCGGCAGATGCGCGATCTGATCCAGCAGGTGCTGGTCCCGACGGAAACGGTGACGGAAATCAAGGACGACAAAGAGCGCCAGGTGGAGCGGAAAATCTTTCCCGGCTATGTCCTCGTAAAGATGGTGCTGACCGACGACTCCTGGTATGTCGTTCGCAACATCCGCGGATGCACGGGGTTTGTGGGCCCCTCTTCCAAGCCGATCCCGCTGACCGAAGAAGAGGTCGCGCGGCTCGGGGTGGAGAAGAAAGAGGTCGAGGTCTCCTACGAAGTCGGGGATTCCGTCCAGATTATCGGCGGCCCGCTGGAAGGGTTCGTCGGCACGGTCGAATCCATCGACAAAGAGAAAAACCGCGTGCGCGTGACGGTTTCCATGTTCGGCAGAGAGACACCCGTCGAGCTGGAGCTGAACCAGGCGAAAGCGGTGGAGTGAGTTCTGCCTGCGGCAGCTTCGGGACCTGCCCGGCAGATGTTTTCAACAGCAGCGTCCCGGTGGGAGGAACGGCACGCCCGTTCCGCCAGGACCACAGATTTTGGAGGTGCAGTTAAAAATGGCGCAAAAAGTTACCGGCCTGATTAAACTTCAGATTCCCGCCGGAAAGGCGACGCCCGCCCCGCCGGTCGGCCCTGCGCTGGGCCAGCACGGCGTCAACATCATGGCGTTCACCAAGGAATTCAACGAGCGCACCAAAAAGGACGTCGGCACCATCATTCCGGTCATCATCACGGTTTATGCCGACCGCTCGTTTACTTTTGTCACCAAGACCCCGCCCGCCGCGGTGCTGATTAAGAAAGCGTGCGGGATTGACAAGGCTTCCGGCGAGCCGAACAAGACCAAGGTCGCGAAGATCACGCGCGAGCAGATTAAGAAAATCGCCGAGACAAAGATGCCCGACCTGAATGCGGCGTCCGTCGAGGCGGCCATGAAGATGGTCGCCGGCACGGCGCGCAGCATGGGCGTTGAAGTCGCAGAATGACTTTAAGCCCGGGTGGGAGGAATTTGAATCCGATTTTACCACTTGACAGGGGGAAAAATTCATGAAACACGGTAAGAAATATATCGACGGCGCCAAGCTCGTCGACCGCACGAAATTGTACGACGCCGGGGACGCCCTCGACCTCTGCGTGAAGACCGGCACGAAGAAGTTCGACGAGAGCGTCGAAGTGCACGTGCGGCTCGGCGTGGACAGCCGCCATGCGGATCAGCAGGTCCGCGGCGCCATCGTGCTGCCCAACGGAACGGGCAAAAAGGTGCGCGTGCTGGCCGTCTGCAAGGGCGAGGCCGCAAAGGACGCGCAGGCCGCCGGGGCCGATTTTGTCGGCGCCGAGGATATGATTCAGAAAATCCGCGACGACAACTGGCTGGACTTCGACATCCTGGTCACGACGCCGGACATGATGGGCCTCGTGGGCCGTCTGGGCCGCATCCTCGGCCCCCGCGGCCTGATGCCGAACCCGAAGGCCGGCACGGTCACGCGCGACGTCACCAAGGCCATCAAGGAGGCCAAAGCCGGCAAAATCGAATACCGGCTCGACAAATCCAACATCATCCACTGCGTGATCGGCAAGGTCTCGTTCGGCAAAGACAAGCTGCTCGAAAACTTCGACGCGCTGCTCGGCGCAATCGTCAAGGCGAAGCCCGTCGCCGCCAAAGGGCAGTATATCCGCTCCTGCGTCGTCGCCTCCACCATGGGCCCCGGCGTCCGGATCAATCCGAACCGCGTCGGCGCCTGAAGTTGACAGGCGCGCCGGCCCATGCTATAATCAATCAAACCGAATAGTTGAACGGTCTTTATTCCAAGACAGCAGGCGCAATGCGCTTAATGGATTTTCCGGCCTGCCGAGAATAAGGTGCTTGATGCGTTTGCGTGTTAACAGCCTTTTCTGCGGCAGCGGAAAGGGCTGTTTTTCGTCTGTCTGGTCAAAGGCAAGGGAGGTGAAACCATTTGCCAAGCAACAAGGTTCTGGAAGAAAAGAAAAAAGCGGTGACCGAGCTTGCCGGGTCCCTGAAATCGGCGCACACGGGCGTGCTCGTGGATTACCGGGGAATCACGGTGGAACAGGACACCAAGCTCCGCCGCGAGATGCGGGAGTCCGGCAGCGGCTACAAGGTCGTTAAGAACACGCTGCTGAGCCGCGCGCTGAAAGAAGCGGGCATCGAGGGCCTCGACCCGATCCTCAAGGGCACGACTGCCCTTGCCGTGAGCGCGGACGACTATATCGCGCCGGCGCGGATTCTGAACAAGTTCGCGGAGAAGAACAAGACCTTTACCATCAAGGGCGGATTTGTGGACGGAAAGCAGGTCAGCCTCGACGACATCAAGACCCTGGCGTCCCTGCCCTCGAAAGAAGTCCTTCTGGCAGAGGTGCTGGGCGGCCTGAACGCGCCGATCACCGGCTTCGTGCGGGTGCTGAACGGCACGCTGAAAGGGCTGGTCGTCGCGCTGAACGCGATTGCCGAAAAAGAGAAGAAGTCCGCTTAAAACAAAAATAAAATATAATGGAGGTTTTCAGTTATGTCCGATAAAGTTGCAAAGCTGATTGAAGATGTAAAGGGCCTGACCGTCATGGAGCTGGCCGAGCTGGTCAAGGCGCTGGAGGACGAATTCGGCGTTTCTGCCGCCGCGCCGGTAGCCGTTGCCGCCGCGCCGGCCGCCGCTGCGCCGGCCGCCGAGGAGAAGACGGAGTTCGACGTGGTGCTCAAGAGCATCGGCCAGCAGAAGATTCAGGTCATCAAGGCCGTGCGCGACATCACGGGCCTGGGCCTGAAGGACGCCAAGGACCTTGTCGACGCGGCCCCGAAGACCATCAAGCAGGGCGTTTCCAAGGACGACGCCGAAGCGATGAAGGAAAAGCTCGTCAAAGTCGGCGCGGAAGTCGAACTCAAGTAAATTTTTCCGCAGAGATGCGAAAATCCCCGCTGTGCGCAACAGCGGGGATTTTTTTACGGGTGTTTCATCTTTTACATCCTGCGGTACCGCTTGACCTTGCGCAGCTTCTTGCGCCTGCGGTTGTAGAGCACGGCCAGAACGATGTAAACCGCCAGCAGAACCAGGATGATGGCCACGACCAGCACGAACCACGGCGAGGTCACGAGGACCCTGACCATGTCGGTCGTGTGCAGCAGCTCGCTGCGCTCGACGGACTCCGCGGCGACCAGCTTCACGGTGGCCAGCTTCTGGTTCGCGTAGCTGAACGTCGCCGTGCCGACGGCCTGGCCTTCCCGCACGGGCGCGTCGACGGACTTCGGCGTATTTTTGGTCACGATCACGCTGGAAGGGGAGACCTCTTTCGGCAGCAGCGCGGAGTAGCTTTTTTCGGGTTTGAGCAGGAGCGTATCCTTGTTCCAGGCATAGTTCAGCTTGACTTCCTGAACGGGGTCGTCCGCCCCCACGATCTTTTTGAGCTCCAGGGACGTCAGGGCCCAGCGGTAGAGCTTGGCGCTGTCGGCCATCTCGCCGCGCGTCTGGATTTGCCGGCCCTGCTTGTCGAGGCTGGGCGCGCCGAGCGCCACGCACAGATAGCTGTACCCGTCCGCCGTGGCGGTCGAAACCAGGCAGTAGCCCGCCTCGTCCGTATGGCCGGTTTTGATGCCGCGCGCGTACTGGTAGTAGTACGTGTTCCCCGGCGCGTTTTTGTTGAGGAGCAGGTTGGTGGTCGAAAGCGGATGGGGGATTTTCTTGTTCGCGTCCGGCCCGCCGACGGGGGCGTAGCTGTACCCGACCTGCGAGCAGATCTCCATGAAATAGGGCAGTTTCATCGCGTAGCGGGCGATTTTGGTCAGGTCCGAAGCCGTGGTGTAGTGGTTCGGGTCGTGCAGGCCGTGCGGATTGGCGAAATGCGTGCCCGTGCAGCCGAGCTGCTTTGCCTTTTGGTTCATCATCGCGACGAATTTTTCCGCGCTTCCGCCGCCGACGTAGTCGGCCAGCACGAGGGCGGCGTCGTTGCCGGAGGGGACCATCATGCAGTTCAGGAGCTGAAAGGCCGTCAGCACGTCGCCCACCTTGATGCCGGACATGGAGCTTCCCGTGCCCAGCAGCTCGTTCATCACCTTTTTGGTGACGGGGATGCGCGTCCCCTGCAGGTCCTTGATATGCTCCACGGCCACGATATAGGTCATGATTTTTGTGGTGGACGCGGGTTCCCGCCGCACATCCGGATTTTTCTGGTAGACCACGGTGCCGGTGTCGAGGTTGACCATCTCGATGGCCGCGCACGAGGTGGAGAAACTGACGGGGAACCCTGCCGCCGCCGCGCCGACGGGCGGCAAGAGCAGGCACAGGGCCAGCACGGCGGAAATCAGGGCGGCGAGCTTTTTTTTCATGGAAATTTGACCTCCGATGTGATATGATTAAAAAAACGGTGCGGTCTTTACCCGCCACTTTGACATATAAATAGTATATCAGCATCCATGCGAAAGATAAAGCGCCGTAACGAAATCTTAACAATTGGGAAGCGCCGGCGGGCAAAACTGGAGGAATTCGCAGTGATTTACATAACGGGCGACACCCACGGGGAAACAGCCCGTTTCCATTCG
Source organism: Ruminococcaceae bacterium UBA5401 (assembly GCA_002409675.1). Classification (GTDB taxonomy): domain Bacteria; phylum Bacillota; class Clostridia; order Oscillospirales; family Acutalibacteraceae; genus Thermocaproicibacter. The sequence continues at coordinate 6,906 of DHOB01000056.1, read as the reverse complement.
CCGGAAATCAAGAAGGTCGGGAAGGGGGACACCCTCCTCATCTGCGGCGATTTCGGCTTTCTCTGGGACGGGGGCCCGGCTGAAAGAAAAGCCATCAAAAAGCTGGGCAGCCGCAAATATACCGTGGCGTTTGTCGACGGCACGCACGAGAATTTCGATTTGCTGGCCACCTACCCCGTGGTCGACTGGAACGGCGGGAAGGCCCGCCATATCAGCGGCGGCCTGTACCACCTGCTCCGGGGGCAGGTCTACACCATCGAGGGCAAAAAGGTCTTCGCGTTCGGCGGCGGGGAAAGCGACGAAAAACAGCTCCGCATCCGGGCGGGCAAATGGTGGCCCTGCGAAATGCCGAGCCGGGACGAGATGCGCGCGGGCCTGGAAAACCTGCGGGCCGCCGGCTTCACCGTGGACTATATCGTCACCCACGAGCCGCCGCCGGGCGTGGAGTTCGGCTCGTTCGGGTCGGAGAACCGCACTCCGCTGGAGCTCTTCTTCATGCAGGTTTTAAAGCAGGTCGCCTATCAAAAATGGTTCTTCGGCTCGCGGCACATAGACCGCCGCATCACGTCCAAAAACTATGCGGTCTTCAGCCGTATCCTTCCGGCCGAAGACCCGCCGCCGCGCCGGCGCCTTTTCGGCCGCTGAGGGGTCCGGTCAGGAAATCTCCGTGTGGGCGAAAAGCTGCCGCACTTCGGCCCGCAGGCGGCGGTAGGCGGGCTGCGAGAGGTCCGGGTCGTCTTTCAGAATCCGCGCGGCCGCTTCCCGGGCCCGGCTCAGCGTGCCCATGTCGGCCGTCATATCCGCGATTTTCAGGGCGGGCAGGCCGTGCTGCCGGCTGCCGAAGAAGTCGCCGGGGCCGCGCAGCTTCAGGTCCTCGTCCGCAATGCGGAACCCGTCGGAGGTCCGCCGCATGATGTCCAGGCGCGCGAGCGCCTCCTTGTTCTGCGCGTCGGAAATCAGGATGCAGTACGACTGGTGCGGGCCGCGCCCGACGCGCCCGCGCAGCTGGTGAAGCTGCGAAAGGCCGTACCGCTCCGCGTTTTCAATCAGCATCACCGTGGCGTTGGGCACGTCGATCCCCACCTCGACGACCGTGGTGGAAACCAGCACGCCGATTTTCCCGGCGGCGAAGGCTTCCATCACGGCGTTTTTTTCCTTCGGCTTCATCCGGCCGTGCAGCGCCGCGACGCTGCATCCGGGCAGCCACCGGGTCCGCAGCTTCCGCGTGTATTCGGTCACGCCGGCGAGGTCGCTCTGCCCTTCGCCGATGGCCGGGCAGACGATGTAGCCCTGCTGCCCCTGGGCCAGCTTTTCCCTGAGGAACGCGAACGCGCGGGGGCGCTTGCCGGAGGGAATCGAGTAGGTCAGCACCTTCCGCCGGCCGGGGGGAAGCTCGTCCAGCACGGAGAGGTCCAGGTCGCCGTAAATCATCAGCGCCAGCGTGCGGGGAATCGGCGTCGCGCTCATGACCAGCATGTGCGGCCGGTCGCCTTTTGCAGAGAGCGCCGCGCGCTGCGCCACGCCGAAGCGGTGCTGCTCGTCCGTGACCACAAGCCCCAGCCGGCGGAACTTCACTTTTTTTGAGAGCAGGGCGTGCGTGCCGACCAGCAGCCCGATTTTTCCCTGCTCCAGCGCGGCGAGCACCGCCCTTTTCCGCGCGGGCGGGACGGAGCCCGTCAGCAACGCGACCGTCACCCCGGCGGGCTCCAGCAGCTTTTTCAGGGACTCGGCGTGCTGGCGCGCGAGAATCTCCGTAGGGGCCATCAGCGCGGCCTGCAGCCCGTTTTTCACGGCGGAGTGGCACAGCGCGGCTGCCACCGCCGTCTTTCCGGAGCCCACGTCGCCCTGCACCAGGCGCGCCATGCGCCGGCCGCTCATCATGTCGCCGATTCCCTCGCGGATGGCGCGCGCCTGCGCGCGGGTCGGCCGGAACGGCAGCAGCGAGAGGAACTCCCCGCTGCAGTCCCGCTTGAGCGGAAAACCGCTCGTCTCGCCGTTCTTCCGCCGCAGCAGCGAAAGACCGAGCGAGAGGACCAGCAGTTCCTCGAAAATCAGCCGCCCGCGCGCCCGCTCCGCGGCCTTCATGCTGGCGGGGAAATGGATGTTCTCCAGCGCGCAGCGCAGGCCGCAGAGCGAATACCGCTCCAGCAGCTCCGGCGGAAGCGGGTCGCGCACGGTCTCGGGCAGCAGCCCCAGCGCCTCACGCACCGCGGAGGCGATGACCCGGCTGCTCAGGCCCTGCGTCTGCGGGTAGACCGGCCGGATCGGCGGGCAGGAATCCGCGGGGAAAAATTCCGGCGCCGCCATCCCGTACCCCAGAAAATTCGCGGTCACTCTGCCGTAAAAGACATAGCTTTCCCCCGCCCGCAGCAGCCGTGGGATGTACGGGTTGTTAAAAAAGGTCAGGGTAAAAACGTTGCGGCCGTCGTCGGCCTGCGCGCGGTACAGCGTCATGCCGCCCCGCGCGCGCGTGGCGGCGGGCGCGTTCAGCACTCTGGCGCGCACGGCGCAGGGAAGGCCCGGGGACGCCCCGCGCACCCCGCAGGGATGGCTCAGGTCCTCGTAGGCTCTCGGATAAAGACGCAGCAAAGCGCCGACGCTGGTCACGCCGAGCTTTCGGAACAGCTCTGCGCGCCGCTCGCCGACGCCTTTCAACGCCTGAATTTTGGTTCGGTACAGACTGGCCATTTTACCCTCTGCCGGCCGGGCTCACTCGACGGAAATGATGAAGTAGTAGACCGGCTGCCCGCCATTGACCAAGGTGACCTCGATGTTGCTCCCCACTTTGGACTTAATCTGCCCGTACACACTGTTGGCGGTCTCCTCCGAAACTTCCGCCCCGTAAATCAGGGTGATGAACGCCGTCCCCCGGTTTACCATGGAGTGGACCAGCCGCTGGCACACGCGCTCGACGTTGCGGGTGCGGTCGACGATCTCCAGTTTGCCGTTCACCAGGCCCAGCGTGTCGTCCTTGTGGATTCTGCGCCCGCCGAACTCGGAGTCGCGCGCCGCGAAGGTCACGGTGCCCGTATCGACGCCGGAGGCCGCTTCCATCATCGTGACGGTGTTGGCCTCGACGGCCGTGTCTGGGTTGTACGCCAGCATGGCGGAAAGCCCCTGCGGAATGGTGCGCGTCGGCAGGACAATCACCTTGCGGTCCTTCACAAGCGGAATCACCTGCTCCGCCGCGAGGATGATGTTCTTGTTGTTGGGCAGAATCAGGACCGTTTTGGCGGGGGTGGCGCGCACCGCGGCCGCCAGGTCTTCCGTGCTCGGATTCATGGTCTGCCCGCCGCTGACAACCTGCGCGCAGCCGAGGTCGGTGAACAGCGTCTTCAGTCCCTCGCCCGCGGCGACGGCGACGAAGCCGACCGCCCCGGCCGGCTCCGCCGGCGCCGGTTCCGGCGTGGACGCCGCGGCCTTTCGGGCGGCCTGGTTTTCCTCTTCCGCCCTGCGGTGCTGCTCCTTCATGTTGTCGACCTTGACGGTCAGGAGCTGGCCGAATGCCAGGCCGGCCTCCAGCGCGTTGCCGGGGTCTTCGGTGTGCACGTGGACCTTGATGATCTCGTCGTCGTCCACGACCAGCACGCAGTCGCCCATCGTTTCCAGAAATTTGCGCAGATCGGCGGGGTCCTTTTTGCAGTCGGGATTGCGGCCGATAATGAATTCCGTGCAGTAGGTGTAGTGGATGTCCTGGTCGAACTCCGCCGCGGCGTTGCGGAAGAAATCGTCCGTCTTCCCGCCGGCGGCCTCCTCTTTCTCCTCGTTTTCCGGCTGGATGACCACCCCTTCGCGGAACACGCTGAGCATCCCCTCGAAAATCAGGCACAGGCCCTTTCCGCCCGCGTCGACGACGCCCGCGCGCTTCAGGACGGGGAGAAGCTCCGGCGTATGGCTCAGCGCTTCGCCGGCGCCGTCGCACACGGCCTGCCAGACGGCCGCGGTGTCGTCGCTGCTCTGGGCGGCGGCGCGGCCCTTTTCGCAGGCGACGCGGGCGACCGTGAGGATGGTGCCCTCCGTCGGCTTCATCACCGCTTTGTACGCGGATTCGACGCCCAGCCCGAACGCGTTGACCATGTCCTCCGCGCTTACGGAATCCAGCCCTTCCGTGCCCTTCGCAAGCCCGCGGAACAGGATGGACAGGATCACGCCGGAGTTCCCGCGCGCGCCGCGCAGCATGGCCTCTGCCGCAAGGTGCGCGGCCTCCGCGGCGGAGGAGCCGCCGTACTTTTCCAGTTCCCTGACGGCCGAACCGATCGTCATCGACATGTTGGTCCCCGTGTCCCCGTCCGGCACGGGGAATATATTGAGGTCGTCCACCGCCGTTTTGTGTTTTAAAATATTATTTGCGCCGGAAATGATCGCCTTTTTCAGTTCGGTTCCGTTTATCACTTGTCAGCACTCCCTCAATTGCGCTAAAGCGGGGTCTCCCGCCGGAATCTGCCGTTTCACGTCTAACCATTATAACATATCATGCCCTGCGATTCAATTAAAAAATAGCGCGGAAAAGCGCCCGCCCTGCCCGGAGGGAAAAAAATATCCCCACGCGGCGGTGGGGACTCCGAATCGGTTTCCTGCGTTATCGGGGCTGCACGATGAGCTTGATGGCGGTGCGCTCTTGCCCGTCGATGGTGATGCTGGCAAACGCCGGGGTGCACACCGCGTCGATGCCGGAAGGCGCGAGATAGCCGCGCGCGATGGCGATTGCCTTGACGGCCTGGTTCGTGGCGCCCGCGCCGACTGCCTGAAGTTCTACTGCTCCGGATTCACGGATCACTCCTGCGACTGCGCCGGCGACTGAATTTGGCGCGGACTTTGACGATACTTTAAGTATTTCCATAATTGCTCCTCCAGCCATGTATTGTGGGATAATGTGGAATATTGATACTAACATCATAAATCGAATGGCAAAGATTTGCAATAGTATTTGATAAAAAAGTACGATATTAAAAAAATTTACTGTAAAAAGGGCACAATATCCTACAGAATCTGCAGGCGTTCGACCGAAAGCGTCTTTCCCGTTTTGTCGTCGATGTGGAAAATGGCGCCGCAGGTGCAGCAGTCGCCGTCGGCGACGGCAAAGCGGACCGGCATCTTGGTGCGCATTTTCCGGATGACCAGCTCCGGCCTGACGCCGAGCACGGAGTTGACGGGGCCGGTCATGCCGAGGTCGGAGATATAGCCCGTGCCGCCGGGCAGCACGCACTCGTCCGCGGTCTGCACGTGGGTGTGCGTGCCGAACACCGCAGAGACCCGCCCGTCGAGGTACCAGGCGAACGAGCGCTTTTCGCCGGTCGCCTCGGCGTGAAAATCCACCACCGTGATTTTCGGCGTGCCCTGCGCCAGGATGCGGTCGGCGGCGTCGAACGGGGACTCCAGGCTCTCCATATAGACGACGCCCATCAGGTTCAGCACGCCGACCTGCGTGCGGCCGAGGTCCACCACGCAGTAGCCGCGCCCGGGCGCGGCGGGCGGGTAGTTGGCGGGCCGCAGCAGCACTTCGCAGGAGTCGTACAGGTCGTAGCTCTCTTTCCGGCGGAAGCTGTGGTTGCCGGAAGTGACCACGTCGGCGCCGCTGTCCAGCAGGGACTGGACGGAAACGGGCGTCAGGCCGTTGCCGTCGGCGGAATTCTCGCCGTTTACGACGACCAGGTCGATGTTCTTGATTTTTTTGAGGGACGGAAGATGTCTGCGCAGAAAGCGGCAGCCGATGCTGCCGACCACGTCGCCGAGTGCAAGGATATTCATTAAAAACTGCCTTTCGCGTTTGAAGAAGGGGAACAGGAATTCCTGCTCCCCGATTGTTTTCAAAATTTATTTCGCGTATTCGATTGCGCGGCTTTCGCGGATGATGTTGACTTTAATCTGGCCCGGATATTCGAGGTCGCTTTCGATTTTCTTGCAGATGTTGCGCGCCAGAAGGACCATGTCGTCGTCGCTGATGACCTCCGGCTTTACCATGATGCGGATTTCGCGCCCCGCCTGGATGGCGTAGCAGTGTTCGACCCCTTCAAAGGAAGAGGCCACCTGCTCGAGCTTTTCAAGCCGCTTGATATAGTTCTCGAGGTTTTCGCGCCGGGCCCCGGGCCTGGCGGCGCTGATGGCGTCGGCCGCCTGCACCAGGCAGGCCGCGACGGTCTTGGCCTCCACGTCGCCGTGGTGCGCCTGGATGGCGTGGACCACCGCGTCGCTCTCGTGGTATTTGCGGGCGACCTCGACGCCGATTTCCACATGCGAGCCCTCCACCTCGTGGTCCAGCGCCTTGCCGATGTCGTGCAGCAGACCGGCTCTGCGCGCGATGGTCGGGTCGATGCCGAGCTCCGAGGCCATCATGCCGGCCAGGTAAGAGACCTCCAGCGAATGGTTCAGCACGTTCTGGCCGTAGCTGGTGCGGTAGCGCAGCCGCCCCAGCAGCTTGACCAGCTCCGGGTGGATGCCGTTCACGCCGGCTTCCAGCACGGCGCGCTCGCCCTCCTGTTTGATGGTTGCGTCCACCTCGCGGCGGGCTTTTTCGATGGTTTCCTCAATCCGCGCCGGGTGGATCCGGCCGTCCGCAATCAGGTGCTCCAGCGCGATGCGCGCGACCTCGCGGCGCACCGGCTCGAAGCACGAGAGCGTGATGGTCTCCGGCGTGTCGTCGATAATCAGATCCACGCCGGTCATGGTTTCGATGGCGCGGATGTTCCGGCCCTCGCGCCCGATGATGCGGCCCTTCATCTCGTCGTTCGGCAGCGGCACCACCGAGATGGTCGCTTCCGCCACATGGTCCGCCGCGCAGCGCTGAATGGCCGTCGAGATAATCTCGCGGGCCGTGCGGTCCGCCTCCTCGCGCGTCTGCTGCTCCACTTCCATCAGCTTGACCGCCTTTTCGTGGGTCAGCTCGTTGTCCAGATTATTGAGGAGGTA
>DHOB01000019.1 GCA_002409675.1 Ruminococcaceae bacterium UBA5401 | reverse complement strand
AGCTGGTCTCCATCCCCGGCACGCCGCCGGACCTGTACGCGCCGCCGGCGGGCTGCGCGTTCGCCAGCCGGTGCAAATACTGCATGAAGCTGTGCCGCCACCGCCAGCCCCCCGAGTTCACGGTGGCGCAGGGCCACGTCGCCTCCTGCTGGCGGCTGCACCCCGATTTCCCCCGCCAAAAGGAGGGAAAATAAATGGAGAAGCTGATTACGCTGGACCATATCTCCAAGCATTTCTACCTCGGCGGCAAACAGACCCTCGTCGCCGTGAACGACGTGAACCTCGACATCTACAAGGGCGAGACGCTCGGCGTCGTCGGCGAGAGCGGCTGCGGAAAATCCACGCTCGGCCGCGTGGTGATGGGCATCTACCACCCCACGAAGGGCAAGCTGTATTACCGCGGCAAGGAGGTCAACCTCAGGCATACCGGGGACCGGTACCGCTACTCCGAAAAGGCGCAGATTATCTTTCAGGACCCCTACGCCTCGCTCGACCCGCGCATGACCGTCGGCACCATCATCGCCGAGGGCATGGAGATTCACAATATGTATGACAAAGAGAAGCGCCAGAAGCGCGTGTATGAGCTGCTGGAGACGGTCGGCCTCAACCGCGAGCACGCCAACCGCTTCCCCCACGAGTTTTCCGGCGGGCAGCGGCAGCGCATCGGCATCGCCCGCGCGCTCGCCATCAACCCGGAGTTCATCGTCTGCGACGAGCCGATCTCCGCGCTGGACGTCTCGATTCAGAGCCAGATTATCAACCTGCTGAAGAACCTGCAGGGAAAATTCGGCCTGACCTATATGTTCATCGCGCACGACCTGAACATCGTCAAATACATCTCCGACCGCATCGCCGTGATGTATCTGGGGAACATCGTGGAGCTCGCCGACAGCGACGAGATCTACGCGCACACCCTTCACCCGTACAGCCGCGCGCTGCTCGCCTCCGTCCCGATTCCGGACCCCGACCGCGAGGCGCACAAGAAGGCGGCCGTCATCAAGGGCGACGTGCCCAGCCCCATCAACCCGAAGCCCGGCTGCCCGTTCGCGAACCGCTGCCCCTACGCGCAGGACGTCTGCCGCACGGTCTCGCCGAAGCTCCGCGAGCTGCGGCCGAACCACCTGATTTCCTGCCATCTGGCCGACGCGGAGGGCAGGTATTCGATGAGCAATTACAAAGGCTGAGCGTTTTTTAAAGCCGCAAAAAACTGCCAGGCTGCGACAAAGTCTCGCGGCCCGGCAGTTTTGTTTCCAACCTGCGCGCGTTACAGCGTGAACTCGTCCGGGCTGTGCTTTTTGAGCGGCGGCGGGCAGACCGGCGTCCGCTTCAGCGGGTCGTACTGAAAGCGGCCGCAGGACGGGTCCTTCTCGCCGAAACAGCAACTTCCCCTTTCGGAGAAATTGGCGCAGTACTCGCACCGCGGCTCGATGCCGTCGCCGAACAGCTTCTTTTTTTTCTTTCCGAACATGGCGCCGCCCCCGTGTCGAGAACTCTCAAATTATTTTTATTATAGCATCATTTTCCCCGCATTTCCAGCTTCGCGCGGGGCGCGCAGAGGACCAGCGCCACGCACAGCGCGGCCAGCGCGGCGGCGGCCGGCGCCGAACCGGACAGGGCGCCCGTCACGGGGCCCCGGATGTTCTCGAAGGCCTCCGCGCTCTGCGGGAACAGCAGGCACAGCCCGCGGCAGGCGGCGGCCGCGAGCGCCCCCTGCAGCAGGCGGCAGAGCTCGAACCGCCCGCGCGGGACGCCGATGCCGGCGGTGCAGGCCAGCACCTGAAAATGGACGCACAGCCCGCCCCAGCCGAGCGCGAAGGCGAACACCCACAGCGGGACGCCGAGCCGGGCGAGGTCGGCGCATCCGCCGGTCACCTCCAGCAGGGAAGAGAGCACCGCCGAAAGGACCGGGTCTTTCACGAACAGGCGCAGCAGGCTCATCAGCACGGCGAACAGCACCACGAAGCAGCACATCGTCAGGGTCGCGTCGGCCGCGTCGGCCGCGGACGCGATGAAAGCCCGGGCGGGGCCGGCGTCCCCGCCCTTTTTGGCCCGCGGCTTCCCGGCCGCCTCCCGCGGCGCGAAAACGCCGCACAGCACCCCCATCGCGAAGAACGCCGCGAGCTGCGAGGCGAGCAGAATCGCCCCCGCCGGCGCGCTTCTGAGGAACCCGACCCCCACCGCCGTCACGACGAACGGCGGCCCCGCGCTCACGCAGAAGCAGAGCATCCGCCGCGCCTCGGCCCGGCTGACGACGCCCGCTTCGTACAGCGCGGCGGCCGAGCGCGCCCCGGCCGGGTAGCCGCCGACGACGCTCATCAGCAGGGACGCCGCCGTTCCGCCCGGCAGGCGGAACAGGGCCCGCGTCGGACGCCGCATCGCCCCGCCGATTTTTTCGGACAGCCCGCTTCTGACCACGAAGACCGAGAGCACCATGAACGGGTACAGCGACGGAATCAGGATGTTCAGCGAATAGCCGACCCCGTTTTTCGCGCCCTGCGCCGCCTGCGCCGGAAAAAGCAGCAGCGCGCAGGCGACCGCCGCCACGGCCGCCAGCAGCGCGCCGGTTTTGAACTTCATAGCATCACCCCGCAAGGCCATGTATATGTGCCGGTGCGGATATTTACGTCACCGGGCGCATAGCATTTAGCAGAAATGCGGAGGGGGGAGCGATTTGCGAAACAGGGAAAATCCGCTCGGCAGCCTCGCGGATCTCGGCATCCCGTTCCACCTGGAGCTCAACGGCAACCGGGAGGCGGTCGTCGAGGGCTGCTGCGGCGTGCTGGAGTACGGCGGCGGCGTGGTGCGCGTGCGGACCAAGCGCCAGGTCATCCGCTTTACCGGGCGCGGCCTGGTCATCCGGTGCCTGACCGCGGACGCCCTGGTGGTGGCCGGGTACATCACGGGAATCGAATTTCTGGGCTAAGGCGGGGGTGCGTATGCTCGTCCTCAAAATCACGCGCTGGCTGCTCGGCTATGCGCGCTTTTCCGTCCTCGGGGGCAGCCCCGAGCGCTTTTTCAGCGCCTGCGCGCGCGGGGGAATCTATCTGTGGGACATCGCGGGCCGCCCGAACAGCGGCGCGTGCGTGGCGGCCCGGAGCTACCGGCGGATGCGCCGGTCTGCGCGCAGGGCCGGCTGCCGCCTGCGCGTGCGGGCGCGCCGCGGCCTGCCCTTTCTGCTGCACCGCACGCGGGCGCACGCGGGCCTCTGGGCCGGCGCGGCGGCTTTTGCGGCGGTGCTGTACCTGCTCTCGCTGCACGTGTGGTGCGTGCAGGTCGCGGGCAACGCCGCCGTGCCGACGGAGCGGATTCTGGCCGCCCTTTCCGCCGAGGGCCTTTCGCCCGGGACCCGGAAAAAAGACGTCGACCCCGAGATGCTCGCGCAGCGGGTGATGCTCCGCTTCCCGCAGATCCGCTGGATGACCGTGAACACGCAGGGGTGCGTGGCGCAGGCGGTCGTCCAGGAGAAGGTCGGCAAGCCGGAGCTCGCCGACCTGAGCCGCATCCGCAACATCAAAGCCGCCGCGACGGGGCAGATCCTCTCGATGAAGGTCTACGCCGGCACGCCCCTGGTCAGAAAGGGCGACGCCGTCGTCAGGGGGCAGCTTCTGGTCAGCGCCGTCGTCGAAGACCAGCGCGGCGGCAACACCCTGAAGCCGGCCTCCGCCGAAATCCTGGCGGAGACCTCGCATACCCTCACGGTGTCCGTCGGGCTGCAGAGGAGCCGCTGGGAGCCGACCGGCGCGGTCGTCGTCCGGCGGAACCTCGACCTCTACGGCGCCCGGCTCCCGCTCACCCTGCGGGTCAGGCCGCGCGGAACCTGGCGCGTCTCGCGCGAAAAGACCGACCTGCGGCTGTTCGGCAACATCCTGCCCGCCGGGACCTATACGGAGCGGTGGGAGGAGGTGCGCCCCGTCCGCTACACGCTGACGAAGGCGCAGGCGCGGGAAGAGGCCGTGCGGGAGGCCGACCGGAAGGCGAAGGCGCTTCTGCGCGGCGGGAAAGTCCTTTCTTCCGCACCCTCCGAAAAATGGGGGAAAGACGGCCTGCAGTATACGGTCAAACTGGACTGCGCGGAAAACATCGCGGAGGAATCGGAAATATTCATAAAACCGTAACAAACTTTTGGCTATTTTATGATTCTTAAAAGCTGCGTTTGTGATATAATAAGAGAAGGATTCGGAGCCGCCGCAGGCCCCGCAAAGCATGGTGATGGAATGTTCGAGCAAAAAATCAACATCGATCGCATGGAACAGGCCGCCGCCCTGTTCGGCAGCTTCGACGGAAACATGAAGCTGGTCGAGCAGGAGTACCGGGTCACGATTGTCTGCCGCGGAAGCGAGATGAAGATTTCCGGCGAGCCGGACGACGTGTCGAAGGCCATGCGGGCCGTGAACAGCCTGCTTTCGCTGATTAACCGCGGCGAATCGCTCAGCGAGCAGAACGTGCGCTACTGCATCTCGCTGGTCAACGAGGGGAGCGAGAGCAAGCTGGAGGCCCTCGCGGCCGACTGCATCTGCATCACGTCGAAGGGCAAGCCGGTCAAGGCCAAGACGCTGGGGCAGAAAAGATACTGCGCCGCCATCCAGACCCACACCATCACGCTGGCGGTGGGGCCGGCGGGCACGGGCAAGACCTACCTGGCGGTGGCCATGGCGGTCACGGCGTTCCGCACGCAGCAGGTCAACCGCATCGTGCTCACCCGCCCGGCGGTGGAGGCGGGCGAAAAGCTCGGCTTTCTGCCCGGCGACCTGCAGCAGAAAGTGGACCCCTACCTGCGCCCGCTGTACGACGCGCTGTTCGACATGCTGGGCGCCGAAACCTACCAGAAATATGTGGAGCGCGGCAACATTGAGGTCGCGCCGCTGGCGTATATGCGCGGCAGAACGCTCGACGACAGCTTCATCATCCTGGACGAAGCCCAGAACACCACGCCGGAGCAGATGAAGATGTTCCTCACGCGCCTCGGGTTCGGCTCCAAGATGGTGATTACGGGGGATATCACGCAGATAGACCTGCCGGAGGGCAGGAAGTCCGGCCTGAAGGACGTGCTCCATATCCTGCGGGGCATCGACGACATCGCGCAGGTCCGGTTTACCGAAAAGGACGTGGTGCGCCACAAGCTGGTGCAGGATATTATCAGAGCGTATGAGAAAAATGAAGAAGCGGAGCGGTGACTGAAATCATGGAAAAGATAAAAGTGATTATCGACAATAAACAGAAGGCCGTCAAAATCCCGACGGGGCTGCGGATGCTGGTGCGGCGCTGCTGCAACGCGGTGCTGCGGATGGAGAACTTCGGCAGCCCGGCCGAAATCAGCGTGACCTTCGTGGACAACGAGCAGATCCGCAAGCTGAACGCCCAGTACCGCAACAAGGACGTGGTGACGGACGTGCTGTCTTTCCCGATGGGGGAGAACGGCGTCTACGACATCAACCATTCCACGGGCGCGAAAATCCTCGGCGACATCGTGATTTCGATGGAAAAGGCGGTCGAGCAGGCCAAGCGGTACGGCCACAGCCTGGAGCGCGAGGTCGGGTACCTGACGGCGCACTCCATGCTGCACCTGCTCGGCTACACGCACGAGGCGGGCGGCCTGCAGAAGGTCCGCATGCGCGAAAAAGAGGAGCAGGTCATGACGGAACTGGGGCTGCCCAGCACCAGCAGCTATGTTCTGGACGACGACGAGGAGTAGCCTTTGCGCTTTCTGAAAAGCTTTAAATACGCGTTCCGCGGGATTGTCTACTGCATCAACAACGAGCGGAACATGCGGGTGCATGCGGTGGTCGCGCTGTATGTGTTCGCGTTCTCGTTCTTCTTCGACCTTTCCCGCCTGGGGTACGCGGTCCTCGCGCTGACCTTCGCCTGCGTGATTCTGGCGGAGCTGTTCAACACGGTGGCGGAGGAGCTGACCGACATGGTGGCGGCCAGCTTCAACCCCGTTGTGCGCATCATCAAGGACATGGCCTCCGGCGGGGTGCTGACGGGCGCCTTTTTCGCGGTGTGCGTGGGCGTGTGCCTGTTCTGGAAGCCGGAGGGCTTCCGCCGCATCGCCGGCTTTTTCGGCGCATACCCCTGGGCGCTGGCTCCGCTGGCGGTGTTCACGGCGGCCAGCGTGGCGTTCGTCGCCCTCGGCCCGCTCGGCATCCGCGACCGCCTGCACAAATCGGGGCGCAGGCCCCCGGAAGGGAAGAAGAGCCGTGAGTAGCCGCCCGGAACAGAAATCCGCGTTCGTCGCGATTGTGGGCCTGCCCAACGTGGGGAAGTCCTCGCTGATGAACGCCCTGCTGGGGAGCAAGGTGTCCATCGTTTCGCGCAAGCCGCAGACGACGCGCACGCGCGTGCTCGGCGTCCTGACCGAAGGGGACGACCAGCTCGTCTTTTTCGACACGCCCGGCCTTTTAAAGCCCCGCAGCCGCCTGGACGGGTACATGCTGCAGGCGGTGGAGCAGTCGGTCGCGGGGGTGGACGCCTGCCTGCTGGTCACCGAGGCGGGCAGAAAAATCTCAGACGGCGAGCGCCGCCTGGCCGGCAGACTGCGGGACGCGAAAATGCCCGCGCTGCTGGCCGTCAATAAAATCGACCTGCTGCCGCGCAAAAGCGCCCTGATGGCGCAGATTGCGGCGTGGGCAAAAGAGCTGGACTTTGCGGCCGTGGTGCCGGTTTCCGCCAAGACGGGGAGCGGCATCGGCGACCTGAAGGACGAGCTTCAAAAGCGGGCCGCGCCCGGCGGGCACTTTTTTGACGACGACGCCCTGACGGACCAGCCGGAGCGCGTGCTCGCCGCGGAGATTGTCCGCGAAAAGCTGCTGCGCCTTTTAAGCCGCGAGGTCCCGCACGGGGCCGCGGTCAGCGTGGAGCGCATGAGCCGGCGGCCGGGAAACGCCGGCATTGCGGACGTGACTGCGACCATCTACTGCGAAAAGGAATCCCAGAAGGGAATCATCATCGGGAAGGGCGGCGCGATGCTCAAAAAAATCGGCACGTTCGCCCGCGCGGACATGGAAAAATTGTTCGGATGCAGAATCAACCTGAAGCTGTGGGTCAGGGTCCGCGAGGACTGGCGCAACCGGGAATCCGCCCTGCGCGCCCTCGGCTACGACCGCTCGCAGCTGAAGCCCTGAATGCGAATCTTGTAATATTATGGATTCCGTTCATAAAATTACCGCACATAGAACCGCTCCGGGGACAAATACTTCTGTCGAAGAGGATTTGATGAAGGGAGCGGTCGCTTTGGACGAAAACACGGCCTGGAGCTGCTTTAAGAAATCGGGAACCGTTCGGGACTATCTGATTTACACCCAGTGCAGGCAGAGGCAGAAAGAGGCGAATCCGCAGGAGAACCGCGATGAAGATGGACACACCGGGCCTGGTGGTTACGGAGAAGCGCGTGGGTGACACGGACCGGCTGGTCACGGTCCTCACGCGCGAGCGCGGGATTCTGAGGGCGTTCGTCCGCCGCGCGGGCCGCGGCGCGGGCGGAAGGCTCTCCGCCACAAGGCTGTTTACTTACTCCCGCCTCTCGATTTTCGAGGGGCGGAGCAGCTACATAATCGACGACGCCCAGCCCATCGAGGTCTTTTTCGGCCTTCGGAAGGACATCGGGCGCCTTTCGCTTGCCCAGTATTTCTGCGAGCTGGCCGTGGCCCTGGCCCCGCAGGGCGAAAACGCCGGGCGCTTTCTGCGCCTGATGCTGAACGCGCTGTATTTCCTCGCGCGGGGGGACAGACCCGCCGCGCCCATCAAGGCGGCGGTGGAGATGCGCATCATGACGCTGGCGGGCTACCAGCCGGACCTCGTGTGCTGCGCGGGGTGCGGGCGCTACGAGGCGGAGACGATGTTCTTTCTGCCGCGGGAGGGGAAGCTGCTGTGCGGCGGGTGCTTCCGCCCGCAGGAGCGCCCCGGCCCCGCCTTCGCCCTGAACGGCGGGGCGCTCGCCGCCCTGCGCCACACCGTCTATGCGGATTTTGAGAAGCTGTTTTCATTCCGCGTGTCGGGGGAGGCGCAGCGGCAGCTTTCCGCCGCGGCGGAGGGCTATGTGCTCGAAACGCTCGGCCGCGGCTTCGGCACGCTGGATTTTTACCACCGGATGACGCGCCCCGGCGCGGACGCCGGGGAAACAAAACCGGGCGAGAGGCCCGCAACCTGAAAAGCTGGAGGAAGACGACGTGCAGGAAGACTGGAAAAAACATGCGCATGCGCTGGAACTGGACAAAATCCTGAAGCTGCTGGCCGGCGAGACCGCCTGCGGGGACGCGGCGCAGGCCGCGCTGGACCTCGCCCCCGCGCCGCGGGACGCGGACCGCCTGCTGCAGGAGACGGACGACGCCTTCGTGCTGACGGCGCGGTTCGGCTCGCCGTCGTTCGGGGGCCTTGCGAACGTGGAGGGCCCGCTGCGCCGCGCCCAGGCGGGCGGGATGCTGAACATGGCGGAGCTGCTGAAGGTCGCGTCGGTCCTGCGCGCGCTGCGCGGCATCACCGAGTGGCGCAAAAAGTGCGCCGGGGCCAGGACCGTCCTCGACGGGCGGTTCGAGTCCCTCACGCCGAACAGATACCTGGAGGAGCGCATCACCGGCGCCGTCCTTTCCGAGGAGGAGATGGCGGACACGGCCTCGCCGGCGCTCGCCTCCATCCGGCGCAGAATCCGCTCCGCGTCGGCCCGCGCACGGGAGACGCTGGACCGCATGGTCCGCTCGCCGGCGTACCAGAAATTTCTGCAGGACCCCATCGTGACCATCCGCGAAGGGCGCTTCGTGGTCCCCGTGAAGGCGGAGTGCAGAAGCGAGGTCCCCGGCCTGGTGCACGACACCTCCGCGAGCGGCTCCACGGTTTTCGTCGAGCCGATGGGCGCGGTCGACGCCAACAACCAGGTCCGCGTGCTGCAGTCACAGGAAAAGAAAGAGATGGAGCGCATCCTGCGGGAGCTTTCCGCCGAGGCGGGGAACTTCGCCGACGCCATCCTCGGCAGCTACGCCGCGGCGGTGGAGCTCAACGTGATTTTCGCCAAGGCGTCCCTCGCCTACAAGATGAAGGCGACCCGCCCGAAGCTGAACCGCGAGGGCAGAATCGTCCTGCGCCGGGCGCGCCACCCGCTGATTGCCCCGGACCGGGTCGTCCCCACCGACATCGAGCTGGGCGTCCGGTTCGACACGCTGGTCGTCACCGGGCCGAACACGGGCGGCAAGACCGTCGCGCTCAAGACCGCCGGCCTGCTCACGCTGATGGCCCTGTGCGGCCTGCTGATTCCCGCGGCGGAAGGCAGCGAGATTTCGGCGTTCGACCAGGTGCTGGCCGACATCGGCGACGAGCAGAGCATCGAGCAGTCGCTTTCGACCTTTTCCGCACACATGAAGAATATAATAGGAATTATGGGGCGCGCGGACGGGCAAAGCCTCGTCCTGCTGGACGAGCTGGGCGCCGGCACGGACCCGGTCGAGGGCGCGGCCCTCGCCGAGTCGATTCTGGAGGCTCTGCGCCGCAAGGGCGCGAAAATCGCGGCCACCACCCACTACGCCGAGCTGAAGGCCTACGCGCTCCAGACCCCGGGGGTCGAGAACGCGTGCTGCGAGTTCGACGTCGCGACCCTGCGGCCGACCTACCGGCTGCTGATCGGGATGCCCGGCCGCTCGAACGCGTTCGCCATCTCGCTGCGGCTCGGGATGGACCCCGGGGTCGTCGAGAATGCGAAGCGGCTGGTCTCCGGCGAAAACAGGCGGTTCGAGGACGTGGTCGGCGGCCTGGAGCAGAGCCGCAGAAAGCTGGAGGCCGAGCGCGCCGGGGCGGAGCGCGCCCGGCTGGAATCGGAACAGGCCCGGCGCGAAGCCGAGGCCGAGCGCGACCGCGTGCGCGCCGGGGCGGACCGCGAGATGAAAGACGCCCGCGAGAAGGCGGCGCAGCTGGTCTCCCGCACGCGCGCGCAGGCCGACGCCCTCCTGAACGAGCTGGAGGAGCTGAAGAAGCGGCGCGGCAGGGCATTGACCGCCGAGCAGAAGGCGCGGCTGAACGCCGGGCTGCGCGAGATGGACGACGCCGCGGACCCCGTCGCCCGCAGCGAGGACGACGGCTACCGCCTGCCCCGCCCGCTCAAAGCCGGCGACACGGTGCTGCTTTCCGGCATCGGGAAGAAGGCCACCGTGCTCCGCCCGCCGGAGGGGGATTCGCACGAGGCGCTGGTGCAGGCCGGGGCCGTGCAGACGCGCGTGCCGGCCGGCCGTCTGCGCTTGGTAAAAGAAAAACCGAAGCGCGCCGCGTTCCGCACCGTGACGAAAGAGCTGTCTTCCGCCCGGGGCGCGCCGGCCATGGAGCTGGACCTGCGGGGCCAGACGGCCGAGGAGGCCGTGATGAACCTCGACCGCTTCATCGATTCCGCCGTGCTCTCCGGCGTGGACCGGCTGACCGTAATCCACGGCAAGGGCACGGGCGTGCTGCGCAGCGCGGTGCAGAAGCGGCTGCGGAACCACCCGGGGGTGAAGAGCTTCCGGCTCGGCACCTACGGCGAGGGCGAGTCCGGCGTGACCATTGTGCAGCTGAAATGACGCTTTCCCATGACTGACAACAAGGAGGGTTCTGCTGATGCAGGGAAAATATGCGCTGCCGCGCAGGCGGAAAAAGAAAGGCGCCGCGATTGCGCTGACCGTGGTGCTCGTGCTGCTGGCCCTTGTCTGCGCGGGGCTGCTGATGCTGTTCCACGACCCGAACGAAGGCCGGTTCGACAAGGTGAAGGCCGACGGGTCGCTCGCCCAGAAGGTGCTTGCGGCCTCGTTCGCCGGCGGGGAGACCACGTTTTCTGCGGAGGAGGCCAACGGCTTTCTCGCCTATGCGGTGCAGCGGTACAATAAGGACAGGCCCGCCGAAAAGCAGCTCCATGCCCTCGCCGTCGCGGGCGTCTCCGGCCAGAATGCGGACGTCTACGTCCGCGCCCCGGTGCGGGGGAAGTACTTCGGCGTGCTGCTGAACGTCACGCCGGGGTTCGACGCGGCCAAAAGCCGCCTGGTGTTCCGGGTGAACTCCGCCCGCGTCGGCAGCCTGCCGGCGCCGGCGGGGCCGGTGGTCTCCGAAATCGGGAAGCGCCTGCCGCAGGGCTTTTCCGCCGAAGGGGACACCATCTCCTGCGCGGCGCCGGGCGTGACGGCCTCCGCCGCGGGCCTCACCGGCACCGTGAAAGTCACGGGGCTGCAGCTCCGGCAGGGGCGCTTCGCGGTTTCTTCCAGGGCGGAGCTCAAAGCCGCCTGAGAAGGCTTGACATTCCGCGGGCCGTGCGGTATACTTATCAGAGTGTAAAGATGAGAAACTTTACACCGGACGGGGTGTTTTCCATGGCGAAAGACATGAAAATCTCTTTCCTGCTGGATTTTTACGGGAACGTGCTCACCGACAAGCAGCGCGAGGTGGTCGAGTACTACTACAACGACGACCTCTCGCTCTCCGAGATTGCGGAGAACGAGGGCATCACCCGGCAGGGCGTCCGCGACGCCGTCAAGCGCGCGGAGGCGCAGCTTCTGGAGCTGGAAGACCGCCTCGGCTTCGCGCGGCGCTTTCAGCAGACGCAGCGGGCGCTGCAGCAGATCTGCAGCGCCGCCGAGCGCATCCGGGACGACAACAGCCGCTGCAGCTTCGTCCCCGAAATCGACGGGGACGCGAAGCGGATTCTCGAAATCGCGCGCCGGCTCAGCGAGTAAGGAGGGACCGCCGTGGCGTTTGAAAGCCTTTCCGAAAAATTCTCCGCCGTGTTCAAGCGGCTCAAATCCAAGGGAAAGCTCAGCGAATCGGACGTAAAGGAAGTTCTGCGCGAGGTGCGCCTCGCCCTGCTGGAGGCCGACGTGAACTACAAGGTGGCGAAGGACTTCGTCGCCAAAGTCGGCGAGCGCGCCGTGGGCGCCGAGGTGATGGAGAGCCTGACCCCCGCCCAGACGGTCATCCGCATTGTGGACGAAGAGCTCACGGCCCTGATGGGCGGGGGCGAAAGCCGGCTGAACAGCCCGGCTTCGCCGCCCGCGGCGGTGCTGCTGTGCGGCCTGCAGGGGTCGGGCAAAACCACCCTTGCCGGCAAGCTGGGCCTGATGCTGCGGGAGCAGGGCCGCAGGCCGCTGCTCGTCGCGGGCGACGTCTACCGCCCCGCCGCCATCCGGCAGCTGCAGGTGGTCGGCGAAAGGGCGGGCGTGCCCGTGTTCGAGAGGGGCGCGGGCGACCCGGTCAAAATCAGCAGAGCCGCCGTGAAGCACGCGAAGGACTACGGCAACGACATCGTGCTGATAGACACCGCCGGGCGGCTGCAGATCGACGAGAGGCTGATGGGCGAGCTCAAGAACATCCGCGCCGCCGTGCGCCCCACGGACATCCTGCTGGTGGTGGACGCCATGACGGGGCAGGAAGCCGTGAACGTGGCGAAATCGTTCAACGACCTGCTGGACATCACCGGCGTGGTCCTCACCAAGCTGGACGGCGACGCCCGCGGCGGCGCGGCCCTTTCGGTGCGGGCGGTGACGGGCAAGCCCATCAAGTTCGCCAGCACGGGGGAGAAGCTCTCGGATCTGGAGGTCTTTCACCCCGACCGCATGGCCTCGCGCATCCTCGGCATGGGCGACGTGCTCACGCTGATTGAGGACGCCCAGAAGAACCTCGACCGCAAAAAGGCGCAGCAGGCCGCGCAGAAGATGATGCACAGCGGCATCGACCTGAACGACATGCTCGGCCAGATGCGGCAGATGAAGAAGATGGGGCCGCTCAAGGACGTGCTGGCCAAGGTGCCGGGCATGTCCAAGCAGCTGAAGGACGTGGACGTGGACGACCGCATGGTGGACCGCACCGAGGCCATCCTGCTCTCGATGACGCCGCGCGAGCGCGAGCGGCCGGAGGTCATCAACCCCTCCCGCAAGCGCCGCATCGCAAGGGGCAGCGGCATGCGGGTCGAGGACGTGAACCGCCTGCTGCGCAACTTCGAGCAGACGCGCAGGCTGATGAAACAGTTTAAAAAGAAGGGCGTCCGGCGCCGGTTTTCCGGCATGAAGATGCCGTTTTGACGAATTCATCCGGCGCACCGCGCCGATGAAGATAGAATCCCGTTACCGGGGAGGTGAACAGACAGATGTCAGTCAAAATCAGGCTGCGCAGGGTGGGCGCGAAAAAAGCTCCCTTTTACCGCATTGTCGTCGCCGACTCGCGCTTTCCGCGCGACGGCCGCTTCATTGAAGAAATCGGCTATTACAACCCGCTGACGGAACCTTCCGTCGTAAAGGTGGACGCCGACAAGGCCAAGGCGTGGATTGCGAACGGCGCCCAGCCGACGGATACCGTGAAGACGCTTTTCAAGAAAAACGGCGTTCTGTAATCGGGGGAATGCAATGCCATGAAAGAACTGCTGATTGCCATCGCACAGGGGCTGGTCGAAGACCCGTCCGCGGTCCGGGTGGAAGCGGACGACCCGGCGGAGGACGGCACCGTCGTGTACCACCTGCATGTGGCGGAAAGCGACATGGGCCGCGTCATCGGCAAGCAGGGCCGCATCGCCAAGGCGATCCGCACCGTGATGCGCTCGGCCGCGACCAAGAACAACTGCAGGGTTTCCGTCGAAATCGACTGAGCCCGGGCGGGCTGCAACATCGCTTTCATGTTGCAGCTTTTCTTTTCAGAAAAAGCCGGCGCCTCCGCCGGCCGTGGGAAGTGGGCATATGCTGAAAAAATATCTGGAGGGCGGGCAGGTCGTCGGCACGCACGGCGTGCGGGGGGACCTGCGCGTGAAGCCGTGGTGCGATTCCGCCGCGTTCCTCGCCCGGTTCCGCACCCTGTACCTGGACGCCGGCCAGACGCCGGTGCGCGTGCGCGCCGCCCATGTGGTGAAGAACATGCTGGTCCTGCGGCTGGACGGGGTGGATTCCGTCGAGCGGGCGGACCTGCTGCGCGGCCGCGTGCTGTACTTCGACCGCGCCGACGCGCACCTGCCGCCGGGCCGCTATTTTATGGACGACCTCATCGGCCTCGGCGTGTACGACGCGGACACCTTCGTCTATTACGGCAGGCTGACCGAGATTCTGCGCACCGGCGCGAACGACGTGTACCGGGTCACGTCGATGGACCACAAGAACTACCTGCTGCCCGCGGTGCCGGAGATGGTCCGGCAGATAGACCTGAAAAAAGGGCGGATTCTGGTCCGCCCAATCAAGGGGATTTTCGACGATGAGGATTGACCTGCTCACGCTTTTTCCGGAGGTGTGCGAGGCCGTGCTGTCCGAGAGCATCGTCGGGCGCGCCCGCAGAAAGGGCGCGGTGCAGGTCTGCTGCCACCAGATTCGGGATTTTGCGTTCGACAGGCACCAGCGGGTGGACGATTCTCCGTTCGGCGGCGGCATGGGCATGCTGCTGATGGCCGAGCCCATCGCCCTGTGCCTGGACGACCTTGCCGCCCACCTGGGCGGCAGGCCGCACACCGTCTACCTTTCGCCGCAGGGGAAGACGCTGACCCAGCAGCGCGTGAAAGAGCTGGCCGCGATGGACGGCCTGGCGCTGCTGTGCGGGCATTACGAGGGCGTGGACGAGCGCGTGCTGGACGAGTACGTGGACGAGGAGCTCTCCATCGGGGACTATGTCGTGACGGGCGGGGAGCTGCCGGCCCTGATTCTGGCGGACGCGGTGTGCCGGCTGGTGCCCGGCGTGCTCTCGGCCAGCGAGTGCTTCGAGCTGGAGAGCCACTACAACTCCCTGCTGGAGTACCCGCAGTACACGCGCCCGGCCGTGTGGCGCGGCCGCGCCGCGCCGGACGTGCTGCTGACCGGCGACCACGGAAAAGTGCGCCGCTGGCGCCGGGAGCAGGCCCTGCTGCGCACCGCGCGCAGGCGCCCGGAGCTGCTGCGCGCCGCGGCGCTCACGGCGGAGGACCGCGCGTTTCTCCGCCGCGCGGGAATCGAGGTTCCGGAGGGCTGAAAGCCCGTATCGGAACCACCCCCCCTGCATATACTATAGGGCGGTTATTATAGGGCAGAGGAAACAAAAGTTTTCAACAATACGGGCATTTTGCACAAAGAACCTTTTTGAGCCGGGAGGCGGTTCGGCTATCAATCCAAACTTTGCCGGTTTTCTTGACGGCCTGTCCAGATGTGCTATAATGGCGTTAATGGTTTTTGGGTCCTCCTGTGAAAATTCTTTCGATTGAAATATGCTTCTTATTTTGTTAGGAGAGTGGATTGCGATGTATGTGAAAGAAGTTCTGGTGCAGAACCAGGTAGGCCTTCACGCGCGCCCTGCCACGTTCTTTATTCAGAAAGCGAACGAGTTCCGGTCCTCCATCTGGGTCGAGAAAGAAGAGCGGCGCGTCAACGCCAAAAGCCTGCTGGGCGTCCTTTCGCTGGGCATCGTGGGCGGAACCACCATCAAAATCATCGCGGACGGCTCGGATGAGACCGATGCGGTCGACAGCCTCGTGAAGCTGGTTCAGTCCGGTTTTGCAGAATAAATTTCGCGTTCCCGGCATGCACCGCAGAAGCGGTGCTTTTTTGGTATCTGCGGGGGAAATTTACGGGGGAAAGGGGGAGATTCCCGTGACCGACCACGAGCGGCACATCCGGGAGCTCCGGCGCCGCGCCATGCGCCTGCCGCTGCATCCCGGCGTCTACCTGATGCACGACAAATCGGGGAAGATCATCTACATCGGCAAGGCGAAGGCGCTTAAGAACAGGGTCAGCCAGTACTTCGGCTCCGAGAAGAACCACGACGCGAAGGTGCGCCAGATGGTCGCCCACGTGGAGTGGTTCGAGTACATCCTGACCGACAGCGAGTTCGAGGCGCTGGTGCTCGAGTGCAGCCTGATTAAGCAGCACTCCCCCAAATACAACATCCTGCTCAAGGACGACAAGGGGTACAGCTACATCCGCGTGACCAGGGGGCCGTGGGCGCGCATCTCGGAGGCCAAGCGCCCCGCGGACGACGGCGCCGAGTACATCGGCCCCTACGTGAGCGGCTGGACCGTCAGGCAGTCGGTGGACGAGGCCCTGCAGATTTTCCGCCTGCCGACGTGCAGCCGGCGCTTTCCGCAGGACATCGGCAAAAAGCGCCCGTGCCTGAACTACTATATCAAGCGGTGCTGCGCCCCCTGCCGCGGGAAAATCAGCGAGCAGGAGTACGCCGAGGCGGTGCGCGAGGCGCTGGACTTCCTGCGCGGCGGCAGCGCCGCGAGCCTGCGCACCCTGGAGCAGAAGATGCGGGAGGCCGCCGAAAAGCTGGAGTTCGAGCGCGCGGCGCGCATCCGCGACCGCATCGCCGCCATCCGCCGGCTGGGGCAGCGGCAGAAGGTGGTCGCCTCCTCGGTGCCGGAGCAGGACGTGGTTGCCCTGACGCAGGGCGGCGGGCGCAGCTGCTTTGAGGTGTTCCGCTTCACGGGCGGCCGGCTCTGCGACCGCGAGACGTTCTTTATGGGCGAAACCGGCGAGCCGAAGGCCGCGCGGGAGGAGTTCCTCGAGCGGTACTACACCCTGCGCGGGCGCATTCCGCCGCGGGTCTCGCTCGACGGGCCGGCGCAGGGGGCGGAGCTGCTGGCCCGGTGGCTCTCTGAAAAGGCGGGCCGGCGGGTGCGCCTGACCGTGCCCCGCAGGGGGGAGCAGGCGCAGCTGGTGGAGATGTGCCGCAGCAACGCGGCCGAGCAGCTTGCCCAGACCATGGGCCGCACCGGGCGCGAGGCCTCCGCGCTGGACGAGCTGGCGCGCCTGCTGGGCCTGAAGGAGCCGCCGGCATACATCGAGGCCTACGACATCTCGAACCTCGCGGGCGGCGAGAACGTCGCCGGCATGGTCGTGTTCGAGAACGGCAGGCCGCTCCGGCAGGCGTACCGCCGGTTCAAAATCAAGACCGTCGCGGGGCAGGACGACTACGCCTCCATGCGGGAGGTCCTCTCGCGCCGCCTGGCGGAATATCAAAAAGAGAAGGACACCGGCGCCGGCTTCGGCCGCCTTCCGGATTTGATTCTGCTCGACGGCGGCAGGGGTCACGTGTCGGCCGTGCAGCCGCTGCTGGACGCGGCGGGGCTGCGGGTGCCGCTGTTCGGCATGGTCAAGGACGGCCGCCACCGCACCCGCGCCATCGCGAAGAACGGCGGCGAAATCGCCATCAGCTCCAGCCGCAGCGCGTTCACGCTGGTGTCGTCCATCCAGGACGAGGTCCACCGCTTCGCCATCGGCTACCACCACACCCTGAGGAAAAAGGCGGCGATTTCCTCCACCCTGACCTCCATCGAGGGCATCGGCCCCGTGCGGGCCAGGGCCCTGCTGCGCCAGTTCAGGACCGTCGCCGCCATCCGGCAGGCCGACCTCGCGGAGCTGGCGGCGGCCCCCGGCATGACCGAGCCGGCCGCCCGGAAGGTCTACGAGAGCTTCCACCCCGGGGCGGAGTGATTCTGCGGTGTTGCGGCGCCGCCGGAAATATGCTATACTGAAACACAAATCGATTGAAAATTCACAAAACGGGGAAGCGAACTGCGGCATGTCAGTCGAAAAAGTCCGGAGTTACCTCAAAAAATACGGGATGGAAGACCGCCTTCAGGTCTTCCCGGTCTCCAGCGCGACGGTGGAGCTCGCCGCGCAGGCCCTGCATACGGAGCCCGCGCGCATTGCAAAGTCGATTTCGTTCCACGACGGAACGGGCGGCTGCCTGCTTGTCGTCACGGCGGGCGACACCAAAATCGACAACGCCAAGTTCAAGGCGCGGTTCGACTTCAAGGCGCGGATGCTCGCGCCGGCGGAGGTCGAGCCCCTGACCGGCTACCCGGTCGGCGGGGTCTGCCCGTTCGGCAACCCGCCCGGCGCGGCGGTGTACTTAGATGTCTCTCTCCGCCGGTTCGACCGGGTCTACCCGGCGGGCGGCAGCGCGGATTCCTGCGTGCGGCTGAGCTGCGAAGAGCTGGCCGCGGTCTCGCGCAGCGCCGGCTGGGTGGACGTGTGCAGGCGCGCGGGGGGCGCGCGCCCGGCATGAGGATGCGCTTTAAGGCGTGGGCGGGCCCGGAGCTGGACGCCTGCCCTTTTTTTGTGCGGCATCCGCAGCGCTTCCGCGGGAAGTGGCACAGCCTGTTCCCGCGCCAGAACCCCGTCTGCCTGGAGCTGGGCTGCGGCAAGGGGCTGTTCCTCGCGGGCACGGCGCCCGCCGAGCCGCGGGTCAACTTCATCGGCGTGGATTTGAAGGACACCGTGCTCGGCCCCGCAAAAAGGAACATCGAGCGGGCGTTCCGCGAGGCCGGGCGCGAACCGGACAACATCCTCCTCACGGCGATGGACGTCGAGCGCATCGGCGAGGCCATGGGCCCGGAGGATTCCGTCCGGCAGATTGTCATCAACTTCTGCAACCCGTGGCCGAAGCCGCGGCACCGCAAGCGCCGGCTCACGCATCCGCGCCAGCTCCTGCAGTACAGGACCTTTCTGGAGCCCGGCGGCGAGCTGCGCTTCAAGACGGACGACGCCGCGCTTTTCGCCGACACGCTCGGGTACCTCGCGCAGTGCGGGTTTGAGGTCGTCCGCAGAACGGACGACCTGTACGCCGGCCGGGAGCCGGGCGGCGCCCTCACGGAGCACGAGCGGATGTTCCTGCAGAAAGGGGTCGGAATCAAGGCCCTGACCGCGGTCTTCCGCGGCTGAAGGAGGAAGACCTTGACAGAATGAAAGCAGAAGTCTATAATCCATATATATTTAATATAAATAGATTCGATATCCTTCGCATGGATTCGGGCCGGAAAGGGGATGGCGGCCGTGCCGGAAAAGCCGATTATCGAAATCCGCTCGCTGAGCAAGACCTATAAGACCGATACGGCGGAGATTCACGCCCTGAACGGCATCGACCTTTCGATTCAGAAGGGCGAGATTTTCGGGATTATCGGCATGAGCGGCGCGGGCAAGAGCACGCTGGTGCGCTGCATCAACATGCTGGAGAAGCCGACTTCCGGCACGGTGCTGTTCGACGGGCGCGACCTCTCGAAGCTTACCGACGCCGAGGTGCGCGGGGCGAGGCGCTCGATGGGGATGATTTTTCAGCAGTTCAACCTGCTGATGCAGCGCACCGCCGAGGGCAACGTGTGCTTTCCGCTCGAAATCGCCGGCGTGAAGAAAGAGAAGGCGAAGGCCCGCGCTTCGCAGCTGCTGGAGCTTGTGGGCCTTTCGGACCGCAGGGACTCCTACCCGTCGCAGCTTTCCGGCGGGCAGAAGCAGCGGGTCGCCATCGCGCGCGCCCTGGCGACCGACCCGAAGGTCCTGCTCTGCGACGAGGCGACCAGCGCGCTGGACCCCACCACGACGAAGTCCATCCTCGCCCTGCTGCAGGACATCAACCGGCGGCTCGGCATCACCATTGTGGTCATCACGCACGAGATGGGCATCATCGAGGCCATCTGCGGCCGCGTGGCCATCATCTCCGACAGCCGCATCGCGGAGTGCGGCCGGGTGGAGGACGTCTTCTTCAAGCCGAAGACCGAGGCCGCCCGCCGCCTGGTCTGCCCGGAGGGCCGGGTGGACCGCTTCCGGAGCAGCCGGCGAATGCGCATCGTGTTCGACGGCAGCTCCGCCTTCGAGCCGGTCATCGCCAACATGGTGCTGGCCTGCGGAAAGCCGGTCAATATTTTGTATGCAGACACCAAAAACATCGGCGGCAAGGCGTTCGGCCAGATGGTCGTCCAGCTGCCGGAGGAGCGGGACACCGCGCGGAAGATGTTCGAGTACATCCGCTCGCGCGGCCTGACCGCCGAGGAGGTGAGGGAAAATGTGGGATGAGGCAATGCTGCGGATGATGCTGAACGGTATTGGCGAAACCCTGTATATGGTGGCGGTATCCACGTTCTTCGCCTATGTCATCGGCCTGCCGCTCGGCATCATGCTGGTCGTCTTCGCGCCGGGCGGGGCCCGCCCGCATCCCCGCGCCTATAAAATTTTGGACGTCGCCGTGAACCTGGCGCGATCCATTCCGTTCATCATCCTTCTCATCGCCATCCTGCCGTTCACCCGGGCCGTCGTGGGGACGACCATCGGCTCCACGGCGGCCATCGTGCCGCTCGCGCTTTCGGCCGCGCCGTTCATCGCCCGGCTGGTCGAGTCCTCTTTAAAGGAAGTGGACCCCGGCGTCGTGGAGGCGGCCCAGTCCATGGGGGCCACGACCTTCCAGATTATCCGGAAGGTCCTCCTGCCGGAGGCGAAGCCCTCGCTGCTGGTCGGCGGCGCCATCGCCGCCACCACCATCCTGGGCTATTCCGCCATGGCGGGGTTCTGCGGCGGCGGCGGTCTGGGCGACATCGCCATCCGCTTCGGCTATTACCGCTACCAGTACGACGTGATGCTGGTCACGCTGGTGCTCAACGTGGTGGTGGTCCAGATTCTGCAGGGAATCTTCATGAAGGCGTCGAGAAAGAGCGACAAGAGAAAATAAACTTTGCTTTCCATAGAAACAGGGAGGGTACTATAGTATGAAAAAACTGATTGCACTGCTGCTGACGGCCTCGCTGGCCGCCGCCGCGGCCGGATGCTCGGGCAATTCCGCGGCGTCCTCGAGCGCCGCGCCGTCTTCCGCCGCGCCGGCGTCTTCCGCGTCGGAATCTTCCTCGTCTGCGGCGGGCGGCTCCAAAACGCTGGTCGTGGGCGCCTCGCCCGCGCCGCACGCGAAAATCCTGGCCGAAGCGGCGAAAGAGCTCGAGAAAAAGGGCATCACGCTCGAAGTCAAGGAATTTTCGGACTACGTGATGCCCAACACCGCGCTGGAAGACAAGCAGCTCGACGCGAACTACTTTCAGCACAAGCCGTACCTGGACGATTTCAACAAGAAAAACGGCACCCACATCGTCTCGGCGGGCGCCATCCACTTTGAGCCGCTGGGGATTTACGGCGGCAAGACGGCCAGGCTCGCCGACCTGAAGGACGGCGCGACCGTCGCCGTGCCGAACGACACGACCAACGAGGCGCGCGCGCTGCTGCTGCTGCAGGCGAACAACCTGCTCAAGCTCAAAGAGGGCGTGGGCCTTGAGGCCACGCCGAAGGACATCGCCGAAAACCCGAAGAACCTGAAGTTCAAGGAGCTGGAGGCCGCCCAGCTCGCCCGCTCGCTGCAGGACGTGGACCTGGCGGTCATCAACGGCAACTACGCGATTTCCGGCGGGCTGAAGGTCTCGGACGCGCTCGCGACGGAGGACGCCAACTCGGAGGCGGCCAAGACTTACGCCAACATCATCGCGGTCCGCGAGGGCGACGAGAACCGGGAGGACATCAAGGCGCTGGTCGAGGTGCTCAAGAGCGACGAAATCAAGAAGTATATCACGGATACGTTCGCCGGGGCCGTCGTTCCGGTCGACTGAGACGCGGGCCGCTGAAGAAAAAAGGAAAAGAATCAGGGAGCCGGTTTTCCGGCCCCCTGTTTTTTTGCGCGCGCGGCTCCGCCGTCGGCCTCGGATAAAAAAAGAGGCCCGGCAGGACCGGACCTCCGCGGGCTCACTGGATCTGCACTTTGCGCGTCTTGGTTTTGGCTTCTTCCAGTTTCGGCAGCTGCAGCTCCAGGACCCCGTTGCTGTACGCGCCGCTGATTTTGCCGGCGTCGATGCCGTGGATGGCGTAGCTGCGGCTCAGCTTGCCGTACCTGCGCTCGCGGCGGATGTAATTCTTTTTGTCTTCCTTTTTGTCTTCCTTCCGCTCGGCCGAAATCGTGAGCTGATTGCCCTCTGCGTTCACACTGATTTCGTCTTTGCTGAAGCCGGGCAGGTCGGCCCGCAGGACGTACCTGTCCCCTTCGTCGACGATGTCCGAGCGGCAGGGCGCCCAGTCGCTCTCCGTGCCGCCGAAGAAGCTGTCGCCCAGCATCCGGTCGAAGGTGTCGAACAGGCTGTTGGTGCGCTCAAAAGGAACCAGATCAAACATACAATCAACCCCCTAAACACAAAATCCGCAAGATTTTATCTTCAGGGACCTTTCCCGATCCCTCTCGACGCCTTCAGTATATCGGGAAATTATGAATAAAATATGAAATATTATTTGCCAAATCGTAAACTTTAGCAGTCTAACAGTAAGAGTGCTAATTCTTTGAAGCCCCGCTCTTTTTCTGGATGCCGTACAGCAGGAAGCGCACGACCGGGATTCTGCCGGTCGCTTCGTAGAACAGCAGCGCCGCGGCGAGCGTGAGGGGCAGCAGCACAAAGTAGACCGCCGGGAACGGAACGCGCGCATACGTGAGGATGAAATAGGCGAGCGTGACCAGAATGGGGTAGTGGCACACGAAAATCCCGAAGCTGCGCTTTTTCAGGTACTCCGTCAGTTTGCTGCTCCGGTCCAGCCATTTTTGGGCGCACCCCAGCAGGGCCAGAATCATCAGCCAGGCGTACAGGTTGGTCAGCGGGTGCTGCAGGCACGCGTCGGCGGTGTAATCCGTGCCGAAGAACCGCCGGACCTGCACGCACCCCAGCGCGGCCGCGGCAATCAGGAGCGGGACGCCCGCCCGCCGGAGCCTGGCCAGCACCTCTTCGTGCGAGAAAACATAGTAGCCCAGCAGGAACGTGAGCCAGTAGATGCCGTTGCGGAACACGGTGACGACCGGCACGTTCAGCAGGAACGAGGACCCCCAGACCGGCAGGGCGAGCAGCAGCAGAACGGGCAGGTTCGCTTTGCCCGCCAGCGCCCACAGGCGGTCGTTCCGGTCGAGCCCGCGCAGCAGCAGCAGAACCATCGAGGCCGCGAACAGCTCCAGCAGGAACCACACGGGCCCTATCGCCAGGCAGTAGACCAGGTACCGCACGAAGCCGGGCACCCGCCGCCCGCCCAGCATGTCCACATAGTGCGAGATGACCCAGCCGTTGAGCCAGCCGAGCAGGAACATGCTCCCGAAAAACGGGACTATCAGCCTGCGCACCCGCTCGCGGGCGAACCGGCGGCCGCCGCGCGCCTGCAGGGAGTACCGCGCGCTGATGCCCGCGACCGCGAACATCAGGCACATGAACCACGGGTACACGAAGTATTCGAGGGCGTCCGCCGCGGGGACGCCCCGCACGGGGATGCCGGACGGCACCCCCGCGCTGTTGAACAGGTACACCACGTGGTAGAGCACGACCAGCAGGACGGTGCAGGAGCGCAGATTGTCGAGGTACTTTTTCCTCCCGGGAACGGACGCCGTTTCAGCCATGGCCGTCTTTGCCGCCTTTCTCCGGTGCGGGGCCGGAAAAAATCGTCCGGGACAGCTCCGCAAACAGCCCCTTCGGCGGAATCGCGATGCCGCGCTTTCTGTCCGCCAGAACAATCAGCGTGTCGCCCGGCCGGATGCCGAAGATATCCCGCGCCTCTTTCGGAATCACAATCTGTCCTTTCTCGCCGACCTTCACCGTCCATGCGTACCTGCCGTT
>DHOB01000029.1:11165-16371 GCA_002409675.1 Ruminococcaceae bacterium UBA5401 | reverse complement strand
AGCTATAAAAACTCCCGAAGCAAAATTTACGCTTCGAGAGCTTTCTTTGACCATCCCGGCAGACTAAACTTTCAGTTTTCGCCGTTCCCCACGCCGGGCCGAAGATGCAGCGTTACGCTGCCCGCTCAGGGCTTGCGGAGGCGGGGGACGAAAATCACGGCCAGAGCCCAGAAGGCCTCGAAGGCGGCCATCGCCGTCGCCGTAATCTGGCCGAGGCTGGAGGAGAAGACGAGCATCGCGACCAGCGCGAAGCCGAGCGCCACGCCCGCCACCTGCAGCGCCACGGCGATGGCGATGTTGCCGCGCTGGCGCACGCAGGCGGTCAGCAGGCGCATCATGGCGGTTGCGCGGCCGCGGGTGGCCAGCACCGCCTCGGGGCGCTCCGGGGGATTCCTGCGCAGGGCGCGGTAGAATTCGCCGAGCTTTTCGGGCAGAATCACGACGGAGTGCTCGCTGAGGCCGAAGCACGAGGCCAGCAGGCGCGGGGTGACGTTCGGGTCGCGGGTGCGCACGGCCAGACCGATGCCGTTGTACTCCAGCCGGCGCAGCTCCTTGGCCCTGCGCCGGTCGGAGCGGTAGGAGACCAGGAACATCGCCACGAGGGCGCCGCCGCACGCGAGGTACAGCGGCACCTTCCCCGCGCGCAGGTACTTGCCCTCGTATTCCGGGGAGGGCGCGGCCACGCCGTGCTTTTTGAGCAGCTCCCGGCTGCCGATCAGCACGTCCCGGCCGGAGACCACGCCGCAGACCCCCGCGCCGTCCTCGTAGGAGGAGCGCTCCACGCGGGGCAGAATGTCGTCCCGGCTTTTGACAATCTGGCTGAAGAGGTCGTTCAGCGGGCCGCCCGCCGCTTCCGCCAGCGCCGTGGCGTCGAGGATGGCTCTGTCGATTCTGCCGCCGGAGAAGGTCTGGATGCCGCTCAGGGTGACGGTCCCGCGCGGGAACAGGTCCCGCGCATCCGCCAGAATCCAGCCGACCTCGCTGAAGCGGTCGACCGCGGGCCAGCCGACCGCCATGCCGCCGCAGCGCGCCGCGATTTTGGAGATGCGCGCGAGCGGAAGATTCACGCAGAGCGTGTTGGCGAACGGCACGCACACGCAGGCCGAGGCCGCGAAGACCGTCAGCGCCTTCGCGCCGTCCTTCGTGAGGAACGCCGCGGCGGCACAGAGCGCCAGCCCGGCGATGAAGCCGACGGGCGCGAGGAGCTGGGAGATGTGGTCGGCGGGGTCCGATGCGTAGGAGAGGCGCAGGAAGCCGCTCAGAAAGCCGGCCTTGGCCTGGTAGGCAATTTTCGGGTCGCCGTCCGCGCTCGCCGGGACGAGGCGGATGGCGGTGTTGTGGTCGCGGAACATCTGCACCGCGTACTTCTGCCCCGGCGAAGTGAGAAAGCGGAAATTGCGCAGGATGCGGCGCGCCATGCTGAGCTTGCCCGCCGTGTTGAGGAACAGCGCGGCCGCCGCGAGGGGCGTGTACAGGTGCAGGCCGCTGCCGCCCGGCAGGAACAGGAACATGAGGTTCTGCAGCAGCGCGGCCGCCGCGGCCACCGCGGCGGCGCTGTCGGTATTGGCGCGGAAGGCGAACAGGCCGCTCAGCCCGTTCCAGAGGGCCGGCGCGCAGAACGCCCCGCAGATCAGCAGAAAGATGAGCTGGGCGATCCGCAGGGCCTGCGGGTCGTACAGGCTATGTAGCGCCGGCGGCAGAAGGGCCGGGTGCTCCGCAAAAAAGCCGAGGGCCAGCAGCAGAACCGTGCACAGGCCCGTGACCGCGAAGCGCAGGAAAAGCCTGCGCACGCTGGCGGAAAGGTCGTTCTGCACCGAGGGCGCGTCCGCCGGGCTGTCGTAGTCCTCCAGCGGCTCCTCCGCGCCGCGGGGCTCGGCGGGGGCCTGGGCGGGGTCCTCCTCGCTGCCGAACAGGCGGAACCGTTTTTTGGGCTCCGGCGGCGCGGCCTGCGGAAGGGGCAGGCGGTCGATGCCGCCGGGCGGCCCGGAGGGCGAATCCGCCGGGCCCGGCTCTTTTTCCGGCTGCTTCCGGGGGGGTTCGGCGGCTTCCGGCTTCGGCGGAGCCGGCTTTTCCGCCGGGAACGGGATGGGTTTCGCCTCGGGCGCGGGCGGAATTTTGTAGGCCGCCGCCTCGGCGGCGAGGGCCTGCCCGATTCCGCCGGGGTCGATGACGTGCAGCGGCGGATTCTCAAGGCGGTACCCCGGCACGGGCCGGTCCTTCGGCTCCTGTCTCGGCGGGGGCGCGGGGCGGCGGTCCTTCGCGGGGGCCGGGACGCCCGGCTCGCGGACCGGCGCGGGCGGCTCTTCGGGCGCGGCGCTTTCGTCTTTCGGCGGCGCTTCGGGGCTTTCGGCGGGCGCGGCCGGATTTTCCTCCGCGCCCGGCTTTTCCCGCCGCGAGAGCTCCGGCGCGCGGGGCGCGGGCGGGGTTTCCGGCGGCGCGGGACGCGGCGGCCCGGCGGGCGGCGTGACCGCCGGCGGAGGAGCGGGGTGCATCGGGCCGGGAGGCGCCGCGGGGGGCGCCGCCGGCTTTTGGACGGGGAAGCCGGAAGGCGGGACGGGCGGTATCTCCGGCCGCACGGACGGCGGGGGCACTTCGGGCCCCGGCGCGGAATCCTCCGCGCCGAACACGTCGCCGGCGTCGAGGCCCGCGTGCTCCATGATTTTTTCGAGGCGCTTCTGCCGCTCGCGGTGGATTTTCTCGACGGCTTCGGAGAGCTGCGGGTCCGCCCCGCCGCTTTCGGCGGAATCCCGGTCGAACAGGTAGGGGAAGCTGGGCTGCCCGGCGCCGCCGGCCGGCTTCTGCGCTTCGGGCGGCGCGGCCTTTTTCTCCGTTTCGGGCCGGATGGAGTCGAACTGCACGGTCTCCTCGTATTCGCGCCGGTACTCCTCCAGCGGCTTGAGCTGAAGGCCGTAGTACACGTCGTCCTTCATGCCGTCGTCGGAATCCTCTTCTTTTTTTCTGCGGTGAAACAGCGAAAAGCGCTTTTTCTTCTTCGGCTTTTGGGTCTTCGGCGCGCCGGCGCCCTGCGCGGGCCCGGCTTCGCCGGCCTCCGTCGAAAGGGCCTCCCGCGCGCGGCGGGCGATCTCCTCCGCGCCGGCGGGCTTTTCCGCCGCGGCTGGCGCGCTGTGCTCCGGCGCGCCGGCCCTGGGCGGGGCGGCCTTTTTGCCGGCCGACTCGCGCTCCTTCATCACGTGCGCCTCCGCCAGAATCTCATCGACGGAATAATCGCCGCGCGGGGCTTTTTTTTCGTCTTTCATCGCAATCCGCTCCCGAGTTATTTTGTCTTAACGCCGTGCCTCTGCCGGAGGATTTCATAGCAGATGACGCCGCATGCGACGGATGCGTTAAGCGAATTTATCTTGCCCATCATCGGCAGGGATATCACAAAATCCGATTTTTCCCGGACGAGCCGGCCGAGGCCGGTGCCCTCCGAGCCGATGACCAGCGCGAGCGGGCCGGAAAAGTCCGTTTCGCACCACGGCTGCCCGTCCATGTCCGCGGCGTAAATCCAGACGCCGCGGGCCTTCAGGTCCTCCAGCGCAGCCGCCAGGTTCGGCACGCGGGCGACGGGGACGTACTCCAGCGCGCCGGCGCTCGCCCTTTCCACGGCGGCCGTCAGGCCCGCGCTGCGCCGCCGGGGAAGAATCACCCCGTGCGCGCCCGCGCACTCCGCCACGCGGATCACCGCGCCGAGGTTGTGCGGGTCCTCCAGGCCGTCCGCGACCAGGATGAAGGGCGGTTCGCCGCGCTCCTTCGCGACGCGGAAGATGTCGTCCACGCTCGCGTATTCCTTCGCGGCCGCCGCGGCCGCCACGCCCTGGTGCTCCGTGGGGCCGCACAGGCGGTCCAGCTTCCTTTTGTCCGTCTCTTTGACGGGAATCCCGCGGCGCTTTGCCTGCGCGGTCAGCGCGCCCAGAGAGCCCGGGCGCCCGCCGCGCGCCACGTACAGGCAGTCGATCGGCCGCCCGCTGCGCAGCGCCTCGGCCACGGCGTTCCTCCCCGCAATCAGGTCCCCGCCGCTTCTTTCGTCCTTCTCATTCTTCTCTTCCATAAATTCAGCAGCTCCCCCGTTCCTTGTTTTCCTCATTATATCACAAAAAGCCCGGGATAAAACGGCGCAAAGCGCGAGAAAAAGCGCGCCCGTCCCCGGGGGTGGCTGCGAAAGCCGCATGAAGCGTTTCCCCCGCGGCATATATTTAAGAAAAAGCAGCAGGAGAAAGGGGATTTTTATGGTTATCTATACGGTTCGGCAGGGCGACAGCGTGTACGGCATCGCCCGGCGGTACGGCGTCTCCGTACAGGACGTGATCGGCGACAACGGGCTGCAGAACCCGGGCCGGCTCGTCGTGGGGCAGACGCTGGTGCTGCCGGCCGAGAGCGTGGTTCACACCGTGCAGCCGGGCGAGACCTTTTCGCAGATTGCCGCGCTGTACGGCGTGACGCAGCAGGCACTGGCGCAGGCGAACCCCTCCGTGACCGACCCGGACCGGATTGACGCCGGGCAGCGGCTCGTGATTCCGGTCACGCTGCCCCGGCTCGGCAGCGCGGAAGTCAACGGCTACACGACGGGCATCCGGCCCGCCACGCTGGAGTGGACGCTGCCGTTCCTGACCTACCTGACCCTGTTCAGCTACGAGGCGCGCGCGGACGGCAGCCTGGCCTCGCTGGACGACGCGGCCCCCGTGCAGGCGGCGCGCGCGCAGCGGGTGGCCCCGATGATGGCCGTGACGAACCTGCGGCCGGAGGGCGGCTTCAGCAGCGACATCGCGCACGCGGTCCTCACGGACCCGGCCGCGCAGGACGCGCTGCTCGAAAACATCGTCGGCGCGCTCGGCGGCGGGGAAAAATACTACGGACTGAACATCGACTTCGAGTATATCCGCCCGGAGGACCGCGAGGCCTACAACGCCTTTCTGCGCAGGGTCGTGGAGCGGCTGCACCCGCTCGGGTACCGGGTCGCCACCTCCCTCGCGCCGAAAACCTCCGCCGACCAGCCGGGCCTGCTGTACGAGGCGCACGACTACCCCGTCCACGGCGAGCTGGCCGACCGCGTGATTCTGATGACCTACGAGTGGGGCTACACCTACGGCCCGCCCATGGCGGTCGCCCCGCTGGACCGCGTGGAGCAGGTGCTGCAGTACGCGGTCACCGCCATCCCGCCGGAAAAAATCCTGATGGGCATCCCGAACTACGGCTACGACTGGAC
>DHOB01000029.1:0-10933 GCA_002409675.1 Ruminococcaceae bacterium UBA5401 | reverse complement strand
GCAGTCGCAGTCGCCGTTCTTCAACTATTACGATTCCGAGGGCAGAAGGCACGAGGTCTGGTTCGAGGACGCGCGCAGCATCCGCGCCAAGCTGGAGCTGGCCGACCGCTACGGCCTCGCCGGCGTGAGCTACTGGACCGTCAACTCTTTCTTTCCCCAGAACTGGCTGGTGGTGGACGGGACCTTCGAGGTCATAAAGCGCCTGTAGCGGCGCGCCATTATACGGGGGGTATTTGCACTGGTTTACATAAAACTGTGGAAACAGAGTGGAGGAACGGTGGAAAACCCGGTGGAAAAAGTTGAAAAGTCCAGCGTGGGGACGGGTGGAAAAGTGGATTCACAGAAATGCATAAAATTTATGTCAACCGGTTAGAACTTTGCCAGATTACTGCCTGTATTCCCGGCGGTTGAAGGCGGCCGCGGGGGTGTGGTATAATAGGCGCACGGAGGGAGGGACGTGCGGATGGATTTTGCGGCCCTGGGCCAGACGCTGGCGTGCGGGCAGTGCTTCCGCTGGCGCAAGACGCCGGACGGCGCCTGGGAGGGCGTGGCCGGCGGGCGCTTTCTGCGGCTGACGGAAAAAAGCTTTTCCCGGCTGCCGGAGGACCCGTTCTGGGCGCGGTATTTCGACCTTGGGCGGGACTACGGGTCCATCCGCGCGCGCTTCTGCCGGATGGACCCGGCGCTGGCGCGGGCCGTGCGCTATGCGCCGGACATCCGCATCCTGAACCAGGACCCGTGGGAGGCGCTGTGCTCGTTCATCCTCTCGCAGTGCAACAACATCCGGCGCATCCGGGGGATGGTCGCGCGGCTGTGCGACGCCTACGGCGAACCCGCGAGCGGCGGCGGGCATGCGTTCCCCGCCCCGCGGGCGCTGGCGGCGGCGGGCGAGAGCGACCTGCGCGCCCTGGGGTGCGGGTTCCGCGCGCCGTATGTGCGGGAGGCGGCGCGGCGGGTTGCCTGCGGGGAGCTGGACTTTGCGCTTCTGCGCCGGCTGCCCCTGCCGCAGGCGCGCGCCCGCCTGACGGCCCTGCCCGGCGTGGGGCCGAAGGTGGCCGACTGCGCCCTGCTCTACGGCCTGCACCGGCTGGACGCGTTCCCCGCCGACGTGTGGATGAAGCGCGCCATGCGCACCCTGTTCCCCGGCAGGGACCCCGCGTGGTTCGGCCCCTACGCGGGCGTCGCCCAGCAGTACGTGTTCCATTACAGCCGGAACCACCCGGAGCTTTTCCGCCGGGAAAACGCGGGGGCGGGGGCGCGGTGTTCCTGAGCGCCGTCCCTTTATCTTTGCCGCCGAATGGAGTATAATAGGACCACAGTTCCAGAAGTCCCGGATTTCAGGACATCAAAATCGAATAGGAGTGAAGCCCATGTCGTTGGTCAATACCAAGGAAATGTTCAAAAAAGCCTATGCCGAGGGGTATGCGATCGGCGCGTTCAACGTCAACAATATGGAGATTGTGCAGGGGATTACGGAGGCGTGCGCCGAGCTGAAGGCACCGGTGATCCTGCAGGCTTCGGCGGGCGCGCGCAAATACGCGACCCCGACCTACCTGGTCAAGCTGGTGGAGTCCGCGGTGGTGGAGCACCCGGATATCCCCATCGCGCTGCACCTCGACCACGGCCCCTCGTACGAGGTCTGCAAGGACTGCGTCGACGACGGCTTTACTTCTGTGATGTACGACGGCTCCGCCAAGCCGTATGAAGAGAACGTGGCGGAGACCCGCCGCGTGGTGGAGTACGCCCACAGGCACAACGTGACCGTCGAGGCGGAGCTGGGCCGCCTGGCCGGCATTGAGGACGCCGTGAACGTGGCGGACGACAAGGCCCAGTTCACCGACCCGGACCAGGTGCAGGACTTCGTCTCCAAAACGGGCGTGGATTCCCTCGCCATCGCGATCGGGACGAGCCACGGCGCGTATAAGTTCAAGCCCGGCCAGAAGCCCCGCCTGCGCTTCGACATCCTCAAGGAGGTCTCGGACCGGCTGCCCGGCTTCCCGATCGTGCTGCACGGCGCCTCTTCGGTCGTGCCGGAATTCGTGCAGATGATCAACCGCTACGGCGGCAAGATGCCCGACGCCATCGGCATCCCGGAGGACATGCTCCGCAAGGCCGCGACGATGGCCGTCTGCAAGATCAACGTCGACTCCGACCTGCGCCTCGCGATGACGGGGACCGTGCGCAAGTACCTGACCGAGCACCCCGACGTCTTCGACCCGCGGAAATACCTGGGCGCCGCCCGCGACGCCATCAAGGGCATGGTGGAGCATAAAATCACCGCCGTGCTCGGCTGCGCCGGAAAGGCATAACAGCGGCCCGGCGGCTGCGGCAGGCTCTGTGTTTTTCGGCACTCTGGGGAGCGGGGGAAGGACCCCCGCTCCTTTTTCCGCATTTTTGCGAAAAACGGCGAAAGAGGAATAAATTGGAAAGCCCGTATGAAGGTCCTTTCCTTTCGCCCGCACGAAATTTATGCTATGATAAACTCGGCAGAAGGTACAATTTTTTGACAGCAGGGTATAAAAAATGGATTTTTCAAAGATCGTACGACCGCTTCTGCGCTGGTACGCGGGGCATGCGCGCACCCTTCCGTGGCGGGACGACCCGACGCCGTACCGGGTCTGGGTATCCGAAATCATGCTTCAGCAGACGCGCACGGAGACGGTGATTCCCTATTTCGAGCGCTTCGTGCGCGAGATCCCCGACGTGCGCGCGCTCGCCGCGGCGCCGGAGGAGCGGCTGCTGAAGCTGTGGGAAGGGCTGGGGTACTACAGCCGCGTGCGCAACCTGCACAGGGCCGCCGCGGTTGTGGTGGAGGAGTACGGCGGCGCCCTTCCGCACGGCGCGGCCCAGCTGCGGAAGCTGCCGGGCGTCGGCGAGTACACCGCGGGGGCGATCTCCTCCATCGCCTACGGCCTGCCGGAGCCCGCCGTGGACGGCAACGTGCTGCGGGTGGCCGCGCGGCTGGCCGCCTCGCGGGAGAACACGGCGGACCCGGCCTGCCGGCGCAGAGTGCGCGAGGTCCTGCGGGGCGTCTACCCGAAAGACGCCGCCTCGGCCTTCACCCAGTCCCTGATGGAGCTGGGCGCGACGGTCTGCCTGCCGAACGGCGCGCCGCTGTGCGACCGGTGCCCGCTCGCCGCCCTGTGCGAGGGGCGCAGAACCGGGCAGGCCGGCGCCCTGCCGGTCCGCAGCCCGCGGCCGAAGCGGAAGGTCCAGCGCAGGACGGTCTTTCTGCTGCTGTGCGGGCGCCGGGCCGCGGTGCGCCGCCGCCCGCAGACGGGCCTGCTGGCCGGCCTGTGGGAGTTCCCGAGCGTGGCGGGCACGCTGCCGGCCGCCCGGGCCGAAAAGGTCCTGGGCCAGTGGGGCGTCGCGCCGGTCAGCGTCCGGCCCCTGCCGAAGGCCCGGCATATCTTCACCCATGTGGAATGGAAAATGGCGGGGTACGTGGCGCAGGTCCGGGTGCCCGTGGCCGACTTTTCGTGGATTCAGCCGGAGACCCTGCTCGAAAAATACGCGATTCCGTCGGCGTTCAGGACCTACCTGCAGTTTCTGGGGAAGACGTTCGGGCTCGGGACGGACCGGGGCAGGTTGTAAAAAAGGGCACGGCAGGCTATAATAGACGGGAATGCGGAGAAATCTTTCCGGGAAGAGGGAACAGCCGGATGGCCAAAGTGATTTCCGTTTCAAACCAGAAGGGCGGGGTCGGCAAGACCACGACGGCCTGCGCGCTGGCGGCCGGCCTGAAAAAGCGGGGCAGGCGCGCGCTCGCCGTGGACCTGGACCCGCAGGGCAACCTCGGCTTCAGCATGGGCGCCGACCCGGAGACCGGCGCGACCGTTTACGACGTGCTGAAGGGCGAGGCGAAGATGCAGTACGCGATTCAGAAACTGCCGGCGGCGGACGTGGCGCCCTCCAGCATCCTGCTGAGCGGCATCGAGCTGGAGTTCACCGCCGCGGGGCGGGAGTTTCTGCTCAAGCGGGCGCTCGGACCCGTGCAGGGGCTGTACGACTACATCGTGCTGGATACGCCCCCGGCGCTCGGCATCCTGACCATCAACGCGTTCGCGGCGTCGGACACCATCGTGGTCCCGATGCTGGCGGATATCTTCAGCCTGCAGGGCATTGCCCAGCTTTACGAGACGGTGCAGCGCGTCCGCAATTACTGCAACCCGGGCATTTCCATCGCGGGCATCCTGCTCACGCGCTGCAACCCCCGCACGCTGCTCAACCGCGAGATCCGCGGCACGGCGGAGCTGATTGCGCGCGACCTGGATATCCGCATCTTCGACACCTGCATCCGCAACAGCGTGGCGGCGAGCGAGGCCCAGTCGGCGCAGAAGAGCATCTTCGACTATGCCCCGCGCAACAACATCGCGCGCGATTACGGCAGGTTCCTCGACGAGCTGCTGGCGAAAGGGGCATAGGGGCGCATGGCGCGAACCAAAAAAGAAATCGACAAGGAACGGATGTATGAAAAGCTGATGCCCTCCGGGCTGAAGGCGGCCCGGGCGGAGCGGGCGGCGGCGCCCGCCCCCGGCGCGGAGCTCCGGGCGGCGCGGGCCAGGTCTCAGCCGCACCGCGTGGCCGTGCCGGCCCTCGACAGCAGGCGCATGGCCGTCGTGAACGTGATGGAGGCGGCGGTCCTCAAAAAGCTGAACCCCGTGCTGGAGCGCTTTTCGTGCTGCCGGTGCGACCGCTGCAAGCGGGACATCGTGGCGCTGGCGCTGAACAAGCTGCCGCCCCGGTACCGGGTCGTGGCGGAGGGCCAGCCGCTGCCGGAGCTGGACCAGAAAGAAAACGCGCGGGTCGTGATGGCCATGATCGAGGCGGTGCTGAAAGTCCGCGCAAACCCGCGCCACTGAACCGTGCGCGGGCCGTCCCCCGCATCCGGCGGGCCGGGGGACGGCGGAAAGCCCGAAGCGCCCCGCCGGGCAGGAAGGAAGTGCTTTCGTCCATGTATGAAGAAATCGCCGGCCAGGCCGCTGCCGCGGTCGCCGAGCTGCTGAAAATTGCAGACCTCAAACAGGGGGATATTTTCGTTGTCGGATGCTCGTCCAGCGAAATCGGAGGCCACGACATCGGCACGTTTTCCAGCACGGAGATTGCCGACGCCGTGTTTCACCCCATTTACTTCGCCCTGAAAGAGAAAGGGGTTTACCTCGCGGCCCAGTGCTGCGAGCACCTGAACCGCGCGCTGATTGTGGAGCGGGCCGCCGCCGAAAAGTACCGCCTGCCCGTCGTGAACGCCGTGCCCCAGCCGAAAGCCGGCGGGTCGTTCGCCACGGCCGCATACCATGCGTTTGAGCATCCCGCGGCGGTGGAGGAGCTTCACGCGGCGCGGGCCGGCATGGACATCGGCGACACGCTGATCGGCATGCATCTGATGCCCGTGGCGGTGCCGGTGCGGCTTTCCGTCAAAAAGATCGGTCAGGCCAACCTGGTCTGCGCGCGCACGCGCCCGAAGTATATCGGCGGCGAGCGCGCCCACTACGACGTCCGCCTGACCTGAAAGCCGCGCCTCAGCCCTGCGCCTGCACCGCGGCGGCTTTTTGGACTTCGTCCGGCAGGCGGACGGGCGGCGCGCCGTTCACCTTTGAGAGGCCGCCGGAGACGCTGCATTCGGAGACGCGGATTTTCACGCTGCTTCCGTCGATGCCGCGGAACAGGCGGTCCACGGTGTCCGCCGCGTCCAGCTCCAGGCGGAGGAGGCGGCCGTCCCGCGCGTCGATGTAGGCGTAGGCGTAGACGGGCGGCGCGCTCTCCAGCAGAGCCTGGACGAGGGTGCGGGAGCCGCTGCCGATGCCGGAGGCGGCGGCGACGGTCTCGATGGTGCTGCGCAGGACCTCGCTTTTCAGCCTCAGCTCTATCTTATGGGCCGGGCGGGAATCCGCCTGCGTCTCGCGCACGTATTTTTCCTGCTCGGCGCTGTTCAGCAGGCCGAGGATTTCAATCTGCGCGAGCGGGGAGGTGTCCAGCCCCGGCTCTTCGGCCTTGCGCCAGGCTCCGTCGGCGCCGCGGCCGTAGAACCAGAGGCTGCCGTTCTCCGCGACCGTGTAGGTCTCCGCCCGGCCGGAAAGCCCGTCTTCCTGCGAAGAGCGCACGGACCGGAGGGCGAACGGCTCCGCGGTGAAAACGGCGCTGCCGCCGGAGCGGAACGAGTGCCGCTTTTCGCCGGCCGTGAAGACCAGCGAGCTGGAAAACGTCGCCTCGCAGCTTTTCATGGTTTCGGCCGCGGTTTTCGCCTCGCGGAACAGGACGCCCGCGTCGGGCCCGCCGGACGTGCCGGAGGCCGGGGCGGAGCCCGCCGGGCTGCCCGCGCCGGCCCGGCAGCCGGAGCAGACGGCGAGCGCGCAGACGGAGGCGGCCGCCAGGCCGGCCAGAATCTTGCGGAATTTCATGGAGCACCCTCTTTTCCAATTTTATCATACCAGACTTTGGGTCCGCCCGCAACCTGCCGGGCCGGCCTTGACAGAGAATCCCCGCGCAGGGTACAATAAAAAACATTGCGGTCTGCGACAAAATCGGCCTGTTTTCGCGCGGAGCGAAGGCGGAAACGGGGCCGTTTTGCCGGCCCGAAGCGAAGAAAGGAGAGCCTTATGCTGAAAAAGTGCATCGCCGCTCTGCTGTGCGCCGTGCTTTTCCTGCCGTATCTTGCCGGATGCGGGTCCAAAAACAACATTTCTTCCGGCGCGGGCGCCGCCGATTACCCCGTGACCGTCGGGTCGGTCACCCTCCGCAACCCGCCCTCCGGCGCGGCGGTGCTTTCGCAGAACGTGGCCGACGTGATTCTGGAGCTGGGGTATGAAATTTCGCTGAAGGCCAAAAGCGCCGCCTGCACGCAGCCGGACCTCGCCGCGCTGCCGAACGTGACGGCGGACGACGCCAAGAAAATCAAGGGCCTCGGCGCCGACCTTGTGTTTGCGGACTCGCCTTTGACCGAGGCGCAGCAGCAGGCGATGAAGGGCGCGGGAATCTCCGTGCTCGTGCTGAAGCCCGCGGCCGGCCGGGCCGACCTCGCCCGCCTGTATTCCGAGGTCGGCGAAGCGCTGAAAGGCGCGGAGACCGGCCATGACAAAGGGAAGGAATCAGCGCAGGATATGCTGGAGACCCTCGACGACATCACCCGCGTGTCCAAAAAAGGGAACACGCCGATTACGGCGGCGTACCTGACCGACGCCCAGGGCGGCGCCGCCACCGGCGACACGTTCGCGGGCAGCCTGGTGGAGGCCGCGGGCCTGACCAATGTGGCGGACAGCGGCAAGGACGGGAAAATTTCGGCCCAGTCGCTCGCCATCTCCAACCCGGCCTATCTCTTCTGCGCCAAGGGGGTCAAGGCGAAGCTCGCCGCTTCCCCCCAGTACCAGAAGCTGGCGGCGGTCAAGAGCGGCAAAGTCTATGAGATGGACCCGAACTGGATGCGCCTGCAGGGCGAAAATATGATTGAGGCCGTGAGCTTCATGGCCGGGACGGTTCACCCGGAGCTGCTGCGGGGCACTTCCTCCGGGCAGGCGGAGCCCACCGAGGCGCAGTCCTCGGCGCCGGCCTCCAGCAGCAGCCTGAACCTGAACCAGACGCTGAAGAAGGGCATGCAGAACGACGACGTGCTGAAGATGCAGAACCGCCTTAAAGAGCTGGGCTATATGTTCATGAAGCCGACCGGCCTGTTTGGGGATGGCACGGAGCAGAGCGTGAAGGACTTTCAGCTTTTGAACGGCCTGCCCGCCACCGGCATCGCGGACCCCACCACCCTGCGGAAAATGTACGCCGAGGACGTCAAAAAACGGACGGACTGAGCCCGCCATTTGACAAAAAAGAGGTTTCATCCTATAATAAGGACGCTGTTCCGGCCGCAACGGCGGGAACAAAATCCGTCTCCGTAGCGCAGCTGGATAGAGCGACTGCCTCCT
Source organism: Ruminococcaceae bacterium UBA5401 (assembly GCA_002409675.1). Taxonomy (GTDB): domain Bacteria; phylum Bacillota; class Clostridia; order Oscillospirales; family Acutalibacteraceae; genus Thermocaproicibacter. Next base: position 3,026 of record DHOB01000029.1, on the reverse strand, counting down.
AAGCGGTAGATCGTTCAAATCCATTTAGCCCTAAAATTTCATAAGTCTCCGTAGCGCAGCTGGATAGAGCGACTGCCTCCTAAGCGGCAGATCGTTCAAATCCATTTAGCCCTAAAATTTCATAAGTCTCCGTAGCGCAGCTGGATAGAGCGACTGCCTCCTAAGCAGTAGGCCGGGCGTTCGAACCGCCCCGGGGACACCACAAACGCCGTAAAATCAAGGTTTTTCGGCGCTTTTCTTTATTTTCCGCTCCTTTGGCAGGATGGATTTTTGTCCCGGGGGCGACAAGCAGTTTGCTAATAGGATTTGAACGGTTTTTGAGGGCTTGCTAAGAAATTTCGTTTTTTTGCTAAGAGCGCGTCAGCAAGCCTTTTGAGGCCGGCTTTGCGCGGCAAGCAGCAGGGACAGCGTCTGGAGCAATTCCGGCGATTTGGAAAGCTGCTCCGCGAGCGCCTTTACGTCCACCGCAGGCTGCTGCGGCTGTTCCTGAGGCGGCTTCACGGTTCGGAGATCGGGGTTTGCATAGAACGCGGACTCAAATCTCTGAGCATTGACCTTACGGTCCTCATCCAAGATGTGAGCATAGACTTTGGTAATCATATCGAGGTCGGCATGGCCGGTATCCCCTTGCGTCGCCTTCAGGTCGCCGTGATTGAGTTTCAGCTTATAGGTCGTGCTGGAATGCCGGAGGCTGTGGAACACGACGCTGGGTAATCCGGCTTTTTTCCGTAACTTGGAAAATTCTTTTAAGATGATGCGTTCCTCACAGGGCCGTCCGTTGGACTGCGCCACGACCAGGTTGAAATCCTGGTACTCGTCCCCTAAGAACCCTTTCAACTCGTCCTGGCTTTCTTTCCACTTCCGCAGAATGTAGGCAAGCGTTTTGGGCAGCCAGATTTTGCGGATACTGGATTCTGTCTTCGGCTTTTTTAAGATCAGGCGGGTGCTCGTATTGCTCATGAGCGGCTTGAAGATATAGTAGATGTCCTTCTTCCCCAGCATCTCAATGGCGCGCTTTGAGGCCCGCGTCAACTCTTTGTCGATGTAAACCCAGGCATCGTCATTTGCAATGTCTTCGTCGGTAATATGGACGTTGTTCCAAGTCAGCCCGAGGATTTCACCCATGCGCAGGGAACAGGCGAACGACAGATTCATGGCAACGTACAGCTTGCTGTCTGTGCACTGGTCCAGTGCTTTCCGAATCATGTCGGCCGTCCAGATCGCCCGCTTCTTATACTCCGTCTTTGTGATGATAGGGTTCTGAAACGGATTCTTTCCAATGAGTTCCCAGCGCACTGCCTGCCCGAAGGCACAGCGCAGCAATTTGACGATTTTTTCTATGGTCTTGTCCGTTACAAATTGTGTGGCGGGCTTCCGTGTCCGAACTGCTACGCAGGGCGTTTTCCCCAGGACCTTAATGTACTTGTCCACCATTCTCGGTGTGATGGACTGGATCTTCATGTCGCCGATGATGGGATTGATGTAATTTGCAATCAGAGCGCAGCTGGCATCGTACATGGAAACGCCCCATTTTTTCTCGCCATAGATTGAGACGAAATCATGCAGAAAATCGGAAACTTTCTGTCCGGTCGGTTCGATGAATGTTCCGGTCAGAATCCCATTTTCTACTTCGGACTTGCGTTTGAGAGCTTCTTTGTAAGTATGCCATGTTTCCCACTTTTGCCTAACCTCACCGCTTTCATCGGTAAAATTGTAAACAATGGAATACGCTTTTTTGCGTTTGATGATGGCAGCCATACTTTTGTTCCTCCTGTTTGAGTAGTCATAAATTCTGGCTATCCAACCACTCGTCGAAGGACTTTTTTGATACCCGTATGGACGTACCGATGCGTACTGTTTTGAAATGTCCCTCCCTGACAAGGTTGTATGCGGAAGAACGGCCAATTCCCAGCATTTTGGAAATTTCCTCTACCTTGTAGGTCCTTTTCGCGGAAGCGGGAGCATTTCGGATGCTATCGGTTACAGCGTTGCTCATGGGATACTCCTTTCTTCTCAGTTTGACCGACAGCGCGCTGTTTGTGTCTTGCACCCCTATGGTAAAGCAGAACGCTATCATAAATCAATGTTGTCGCAAGCAAACTGAATTTGACGATTTTCATCGGCACCACAGGAATAGGCTGGCCCTTTATTGGACAGGGCCAGCCCATGAACTCTGATGCCGATGTTCTGCCGTATTTGCCACGCGCCCCGGCAGGGGGGATATTTCAGGCTGCGGCCGGTTTTGCCGCATCATAGCTCCGCAGATACCGCTTTCCATTGCCGGTGGATACGCATACCACAGAGGCTCCTCCTCAAGTCCGTGGGAGGTCGTGAGAAAGTATCATTGTCCCCCGCACATTGTCGTCGCGCCCGGCCTTCCGAAGCCGGTTCGGAGAGAACGTGGATCGCTCCTGCCCATGAAGGGCCATCGTCGCGCCGTCTCTCCCGCCGCTTGCCGCTCCTCGCGGCCGCGCGGGGAATGTACCTGAAATACCGTATATTCAGTTTTCAAGGTTCAGGTGAAGGGAAAAATAATCCCTTCATATACCATTACATTTTTGGGGCAAAACGACATGGGCTACAGGGGCTTTTTCAAAATTTTTTCTAAATTTTTGAGCCCCCTGGAGATTGATCCCTTCACTGCATTGACATTCACCCCTTCGGCTTGTGCAATTTTAGCCTTGCTCAAGCCCAGAAAGTAGTGAGCGTAGATACGCTTTGCCTGCTTGTCCGGCAGCGAGGCAAGCGCGGCATAAAGCCGCTCCATGGTCACTTTGTACTCGTAGAACTCGTCGGGGAGCATGTCCCGGAACATGGCGTCGCGCTGTATCCCATCGTTCCGGTTGAGGGAATAGAAGGCTTTGTGACGGTATATCCGCATACGATAGGCCGCTTCATGCTCCTCAAACTCACGCAGAAGGGCCGCTACTTCATTTGGAACTTCGACAAAGCAGTCGGATGTATAGAACGGGTAGTAATCCCGAAGGTTGATCCTTTTCATTTCAATTCCTCCATTTCAGTTTTCA
>DHOB01000021.1:47640-49225 GCA_002409675.1 Ruminococcaceae bacterium UBA5401 | reverse complement strand
GGCTTCGGCGTGTCCATCCACAAACGCAACTGCTCCAACGTCCCGCGCGACCTGAGCGCCGCCCCCGAACCGGAACGCTGGGTCCGGGTCCACTGGGCGGGCAGCGTGCGCGAGGAGGAGTTCAAGGCGACGCTCGAAATCGTCGGGGAAGACCGACCCGGCCTGCTGGCGGACATCACCCAGCAGGTCTTCAATCTGCACCTGTTCATCCACTCGCTCAATTCCAGAGAGACAAAGGACGGCCGCGCAGTGATTTCCGCGACGATTTCCGTCCGCAATATCGACCAGATGAAAAACGTGATAGCGCGCCTTTCAAAAATCGACGGCATCCTCTCCGTCCGGCGCCCGTAGATTCCGCTTTCTTCAGAAAGGGAGGTTTCCCGTGAAAGTCAAAAAAATCGTCGGCGGCCCCCTGCCGACCAACTGCTATCTTCTGACCGACGAGACGGCGGGCGTCTCCGCCGTGGTGGATCCCGGCTTCGAGAGCCCGGAACTGGACGACGCCCTCCGCGCCGCCGGAGACGTGCGGGCCGTGCTGCTCACGCACGCCCATTTCGACCATATCACCGGCGTGCACCGGGCGGTCGAGCTGACCGGCGCGAAGGTCTATCTTTACTCCGAAGACCTACCGCTCGTTTCAAGTTCCGTGCAGAACGTCTCCTCCATCTTTCTGGCTTCCTCGGTTCCGCCGTTCCATGTGGACACCCTGCTGAACGACGGCGACGTGATTCCGCTCGGGAACCTGAAAATCCGGGTGATCCACACCCCCGGGCACACGGCGGGCGGCTGCTGCTACCTGGCGGGCGACGCGCTGTTCTCGGGTGACACGCTGATGCGGCTCGACTGCGGCCGGACCGATCTGCCCACCGGCAGCGAGGCCCAGATGCGCGCTTCGCTGCGCAGGCTGGCGGCGCTGCCGGGCGACCCGCACGTCTACCCCGGCCACGGCCCGGAGACGACCCTGGAATACGAACGGCGCAACAGCCCCGAGATGAACTTTGCAGACGATGACGCTGATTCTTGACGGGCACCCGTTCCGCTACGAGATGGAGTGTCTGTGCCGGCTCTTTTACCCGCGCGCGAAAATCGAATCGGTCTCCGGGGAGCCGCGGGAAGAGGGCGGCGGGCCCACCGTCTACACCGGCCTGAAAAAGCTGCCGGAGGGGGTGCGGGTCTCCGCCCGCATCCGCATCAACGGCGCGGAAGAACAGGCTTCGGAAGTGCTGGCGCCCGGCGCGGGGCGGGAAGAAGAGGAGCGCCGCATGTCGGTCCTGCTCTGGAGGCTGCTGGCCGGCGCCTCCGGCTGCCGGCCGAAGTGGGGCGTGCTCACGGGCGTGCGCCCGGTCAAGCTGCTGGGCCGCCTGGCCGCGGAGCGCGGGGAGCGGGAAGCCGCCCGCTTTTTCCGGGAGGAGCTGCTGGTCTCGCCCGAAAAGACGGCGCTGGCGCTCCGGACGGGGCGGAACCAGAAAGAGATTCTCGCCCAAAACCGGCCCGACTGTTTCAGCCTTTATATCGGCATCCCGTTCTGCCCGTCGCGGTGCGCCTACTGCTCGTTCGTCTCCTCTTCGGTGGAGAAGACCGCGCC
>DHOB01000021.1:46934-47428 GCA_002409675.1 Ruminococcaceae bacterium UBA5401 | reverse complement strand
GGCTGCAGTCCGCCTATATCGGCGGCGGGACGCCGACCGTCCTTTCGGCGGAGCAGCTTTCTGCGGTGATGGGCGCGGTGAGGGACGGCTTCGACCTTTCGGGCTGCCGGGAGTTCACGGTGGAAGCCGGCCGGCCGGACACCGTGACGCCGGAGCGGCTGGACGCCATCCGCGCGGGCGGGGCCACGCGCATCAGCATCAACCCCCAGACGCTGAACGACGAGGTCCTGAGAAGAATCGGGCGCAGGCACACGACGGCGCAGACGCTCTCCGCGTTTGCACTGGCACGGAAACACGGCTTCCGCAACATCAACATGGACCTCATCGCCGGCCTTCCGGGGGACAGCCCGGCGAGCTTCCGGCATACGCTCGCGGGCGTCCTGGCCCTCGCGCCGGAGAGCGTCACGGTGCACACCCTGTCGCTCAAGCGCGCCGCGCGGCTCTCGCAGCAGGAAGAGGAACACCCCCTGGCGGCGGACGCCGGCGCCGCGGAA
>DHOB01000021.1:36512-46697 GCA_002409675.1 Ruminococcaceae bacterium UBA5401 | reverse complement strand
AACACCGGCTGGGCGCTGCCCGGGCGCGAGAGCCTGTACAACGTGATGATTATGGAGGAGTGCCAGACCGTCCTCGCCTGCGGGGCGGGGGCCGTGTCGAAGCTCAAAGACCCGTTCTCAGACCGGATGGAGCGGATATTCAACTTTAAATATCCCTACGAATATATTGGTCGATATGGGGAAATGATGAGTAGAAAAGACCGGGTGAAGGAATTTTATGGAGGCTTTGCAGACCGGCTTTGCGGTGTACCGCAACAGCGTGGATGACATCAACCGCGCCGCGCGGAGGGACCCGCGCCGCTTTGTGCTGCGCACGGAGCGGGCCTACCGGAAAAACATCGAAGAAATCGCGCTCCGCATCGCGGCGGGAAGCCCGCAGTGCAGGATTGCGATGCTGGCGGGGCCGTCCAGCAGCGGAAAGACCACCACGGCCCATATGCTGGCGGACGCCCTGCGCCGGGCGGGGGTCGGCTCCGTCAGCCTTTCGCTGGACGATTTTTTCCTCGGCGGCGACGCCGCCCCGCTCCTGCCGGACGGCAGGCGGGACTATGAGGCGCTGGAGGCCATGGACGTGCCGTGTATCCGCAGGTGCCTCGTCGGCCTGATGAGGGACGGCGAGTGCGAGATGCCGGTGTATGATTTTGAGAAGCATGTTCCGTTCCCCTACCGCCGGCACGTGCGGCTGCACAGCCGGGAAGTCGCCGTCGTGGAGGGCATCCATGCGCTGGACCCGGCCCTCACGGAGGGCCTGCCGGACTTCGACGCGCACCGCGTCTATGTCAGCGTCAAGCAGGGCGTCACGGACGGCGGCCGCCCGCTGTTCGGCCCGAACGACATCCGCCTGGTCCGCCGGCTGGTCCGCGACAGCAGGTTCCGCCGCACTCCCCCCGAAAAGACGCTGAGCATGTGGGACAACGTGATGGCGGGCGAATACAAATATATCAAGCCGTTCCGCAGAGATGCGGACATGACCGTCAACTCGTTCCACGCCTATGAGCTCTGCGTCCTGCGGGAGCAGGCGCTGCCCCTGCTACATACCGTGCCGCGGGAGCATCCCCGGCGCGCGTATGCACAGAGGCTTGCGCAGGGGCTGGAGCGCGTCTGCCCCATCGACTCCCGTCTGGTCCCCGGGGACTCCATGATGCGGGAATTTATCGGCGGCGATTGAGCTTGCTTCCCGCCCCTGCGCATGCTATAATAATGAATCATTACGGGACGAAACGAAACACTGCGAAAAGGGAGCGTGCTGTTATGGGACTGTTGGACGATGTGATTGTAAACGCCAAATCGGCGGCGGACGCCGTCGGCAAAAGGGCCACCCAGTTTGTCGACGTTTCAAAGCTCAGGATCAGCGCGGCGGACCTGAACAATGAAATCTCGAAGCGGTTTGAGTCGCTCGGCCGCGCGGCCTACGAGGCGAAAAAAACCGACAACGACGCTTCGGACCTGACCGCCGAAAGCGTCAAGGCCATCGACGAGCTCTACGAGCAGCTCGACGCGGTCAACGCGCAGCTCGCGGCCGCCCGTGAAAAGATGATCTGCAAGAACTGCGGCCAGGAGAACGCCCAGGACGCCGTCTACTGCAGCCGGTGCGGGCATAAGCTGTCGGACAACTGAAACAGGGTTCAGAAGCGGAAGGAGGGGTTCTTCCTCTCCTTTTCTTTTTGGCATGCCCGCACACCCGCCGGCATACTGTTTGGTGGGGCGCGGGCCGGCGCGATTGGGCTCTTTATACTTAGGGAACGGATGTGTTGCAATGGAACGGGACGAAGGGGGCGGCATGCGGCATCAGAGCTTTCTGCACGGGGCGCTGGTTCTGATGGTTTCGATTGTGCTGGTGAAGATCCTCGGCGCGCTGTTCAAGATACCGCTTGCGTGGATTCTCACCACGGTCGGGAGCAGCTACTTCGGGTTTGCCTACTCGATTTACGCCCCTCTGTTCAGCCTTGCCACGGCGGGCTTTCCCATCGCCATATCGCGGCTTGTCTCCGAAAATTACGTCCGCGGCAGATTCCGGGACATCCGGCAGATTCACCGGTCCTCCGTCCGCATTTTTCTCGTTCTCGGCATCGCCTCCTGCTCCATCATGATTCTCGCCGCAAGGCCCTACGTCAACTATGTGGAAAGCGGGAACCCGCAGAATTTTCTTCCCGCCATCTACGCGCTGGCGCCGGCGGCTTTCTTCACCAGCATGATGGCGATTTACCGCGGGTATTACGAAGGCCTGCGCAACATGTATCCGACGGCGATCTCCGAGGTGATCGAGGCGCTGTGCGAGGTCGTGTTCGGGCTTTCCGCCGCCTATCTGATTATTCAGAAGGGCATGAACGAGTACGCCGCCTCCGGGACGGTGTTCGGCGCGCGGGTCGCTTCGGAGCAGTACGCCAAGCTGGCGACGCTGCCGTATGCGGCGGCGGGCGCCGTCTTCAGCGTCACGCTGGCCGGCTTCTGCGCCTTTCTGTTTCTGTTCCTCTACCACAAGCGGAACGGCGACGGAATCACGGCCCGGATGCTGCGGTATTCCCCGCGCCCCGCGCCGGCGCGGGTGCTCACCTCCCGGCTGATCCGCACCGCCATCCCCATCGCCCTCGGCTCCCTCGCCGTCAACCTCTCCACGCTGGTGGACAGCACCTTCCTGAAGATGCGCATTGCGGACATCATGCAGACCCATCCGCAGGTCGTGCTGAACATGTACCGGAACGACCTGACGCAGGAAATCATCCACCTCAAGCTGGTCCCGTCCTTCCTGTTCGGGTGCTTCACCAACGCCAACAGCCTGTTCATGGTGGTGCCCGCCATCACGCAGGCCTTCAGCACCAGCGCGCTGCCGAGCGTCACGGCGGCGTGGACGCAGGGCGACCCGAAAAAGCTCCGGCACAGCATCGAATCGGTCCTGCGGGTCGTGGCGCTGATTACGATTCCGTGCGGGCTCGGCCTTTCCGTGATGGCGCAGCCCATCGCCGCCCTGATTTACCCGCGGAACAACCCCTCCATCATCGGGCGGATTCTGACCGTGCTCGGCCTCGCCTCCATTTTTGCGGCCACCAGCACGCCGATCAACAGCATGCTTCAGGCGGTCGGCAGGGTGGACCTCCCCGTCAAGCTGATGGTGGTCGGCCTGGTGGTCAAGGTCGTCCTCAACTATACGCTGGTCGGCATTCCGGAGATCAACGTGCTCGGCGCCGGCACGGGGACTCTGGTCTGCTATTTCATCATCACCGTGCTGGCCCTCTTTTATCTGTGCAAAATCACCGGGACGCGCCCCAAATTTTTCCCCATCTTTTTCAAGCCCGCCCTCGCGGCGGCCGTCAGCGTTTCGGCGGCCTGGCTGATCTTTCGGGGGAGCGCGCGGATTCTGCACGGCCCCGCCGCGACCCTGGTCGCGATTCTCGCGGCCGTGGTGCTCTACACCGTCTGCATTCTCTGGTTCCGCGCTTTGAACCGGCATGACGTTTTGATGCTGCCGCATGGACAAAAAATTGTGAAAATACTTGAAAAACATCATTGGATAAGGTAAAATGGAAACGGCTCATCCGGAGATTTTACCGCCCTTCAGAATGGAAAAAGCGTGCAGAACCCGGCGCGGTTTTTTTCGACCCTGCTACGGGGCGGCGGTAAAAACAGAATTCTCAGCGTATGCTGTTGAATAATAAAAAAACGGAGGTCAAGATTATGAATAAAACCGAGTTGATTGCTGCGGTTGCCGAAAAGACCGGCCTGTCGAAAAAAGATGCCGACAGTGCCGTCAACACTTTGCTCAACACGATTGTGGAATCCGTTGCCAAGAACGAGAAAGTGCAGATTGTCGGCTTCGGCACCTTTGAGCTGCACAACCGCAGCGAGCGCCAGGGCCGCGACCCGCGGACGAACTCTCCCATCACCATCCCTGCTTCCCGTGTGCCGGCCTTTAAAGCCGGAAAGGCTTTCAAAGACGCCACGGCCCTTTAATCCTTAAAAATCATGAATTCGTCCGCCCCCGGGGGCGGTACCAGGGCTGTGCTTTGATGCGGCCCTGCTTCTTTATTGCCCGTGGGCGGCGGAACAGGAAGCGACTGTATGAGACTGGACAAATATCTGAAGGTTTCCCGTTTGGTGAAGCGCCGCACGGTCGCCAACGAGGCGTGCGACGCGGGCCGAGTTCTGGTCAACTCCCGGCCGGCGCGCGCCTCGCTGGAAGTCAAGCCGGGGGATGAGATCGAGCTCCGCCTGGGCGCGCGGACGCTGCGCGTGCGCGTGCTGGGGGTCGACCCCTGCGTGGCGAAGCAGGACGCCGCCGGCCTGTATCAAATTCTTTCGGAAGGCCCGGCCGGGCGGTAGTATATGTTTTCCCGCTCCCGCATACTAATTTAGCACAAGCGAGACAATCGGTAAAAGAGCTTGAGCAGTCACAAAAGAGCGGGAGGGATTTTCTTGGCTGAAGCAAAGACGGCGGCCGGGCAGAAGCCGGCCAGGACCCCGCACAGCCTGATTCTGGAAAACCGCGCCTCCCTGACCGCCACGGGAGTCTCCAATGTAGAGAGCTTCGACGACCAGACGGTGGTCGCCAAAACGGATCTCGGCGACCTGACGGTCCACGGCGAAAAGCTGCATATCGACCGGCTGAACCTCGAAAGCGGCGAGCTTACGCTCGACGGCGAGATCTCTTCGGTGTCGTATTCCGAAATCCGCTCCGCGGGCGGCTTTTTCAACAAGCTGTTCAAATAGGGGGGAGGAACGGTGAATACGGCCCTTTCTTCCCAGGCCGCCGGCTTTGTCGCCTTCTTTGCGTCCGGTGTTCTGCTCGGTGCGGCATACGATATCCTGCGCATCTGGCGGGCGCTTTTCCGTTCGGAAAAGCGTTCCGTTTTTGTTCAGGATTTTCTTTACATGATAGCGGCGGCCCTGCTTTCGTTTCTGGTCAATCTCGGCGCCAACGGCGGGGAAATCCGCCTGTACCTGCTGGCGGGGGAGCTGCTGGGCTGGCTTGCCTGGCATTTTACGGCGGGGGCCGTGACGGTTTTTCTGTTCCGCCGGCTGGCGGATTTTCTCTATGCCAGAATCTTCGGCCCGCTTGGGCGGCTGGAGAGGCGGCTCGGCGCGAAGATTGGGAAACGGGCGGCCCGGCTTGCAGATTCTGTAAAAAAACGTGTGCAAAACAGAAAAAAACGCTTGAAACCGCGCCGCCGTATAGTGTATAATCGTCATAAGGAAACTCGGCGGCCCCGCTACGTGCCCCACCAGAGAAGGATGCGGAACAAACATGAGAGTAATTGAAGGCCCGAAGCGCCGAAAAAGCATCTTGCTGCGGATTGCGGTCTTTGTTTTTGCGGCCTATTTTCTGATCCTTCTGGTCAATCAGCAGGCGCAGATCAAGCGAAAGCAAGAGCAGCTTGCGTCCGTCAGGCAGGAAATCAAAATTCAGGAGATTAAAAACGACGATATTAAAAGCGCCGCTTCCGGCGGGAAAAGCGCCAGCAGCGAGTACGTCGAACGGGCGGCCCGGGAAGGGCTGGACTTCGCCAAGCCGGAAGAGCGCGTTTATGTCAATATAGCCGGAAAATAAACAGCGGAATCTAAGGAGGAACGTGCTTACATATGCAGCTTGAGGTAGGAGCGGTCTTGGAGGGGAAAGTTACGGGCATCACCAAGTTCGGCGCCTTTGTGGAACTTCCCGGAGGAAAAACGGGGATGGTCCATATTTCTGAAGTCGCGCCGACCTTCGTGAAGGATATCCACGACTATGTCACCGAGAACCAGACGGTCAAGGTAAAAATCCTGAACATCGGCCCGGACGGAAGAATCAGCCTTTCCATGAAGCGTGTGGCGGACGGCCACCGGGGCGGCGGCAGAGAAGCCGCCCGGTACCCGGGCAGGCCGGGCAGCTATGAGTGGCAGCCGTCCAGAAAGAGCGAACCGACCAACTTTGAGGACATGATGACGAAGTTCAAGCAGACGAGCGACGAAAAGATGTCGGACCTGAAGCGGTGTATGGAAGCAAAGCGCGGCGGCTTTTCCAAGCGGGGCTCCAGTCAGAAGTAAGGGTCTGCCGGGGGGAAGACGCTGCTTTTTTCCTTATTTTGCGGAGAGGCGGGGTGGTTTCACTCCGCTTTTTTTCGCCGTACTTTGACTTTTCAGGAAATGTAATTATTTGGCCGGGCTTCGTGTGTCCCTGAAGAAGCCCGGCCGGCAGGAGGATTTAAAAAGACGATGCTGATTACCCATGCGACTGTTCACACCATCACGCGCGGCACGGTTCCGGACGGCTCCGTCCGGGTCCGGGGGGCGAAAATAGAGGCGGTGAGCCCGGGCCTCCTGAAGCCGGAAGCGGGCGAGCCGGTGCTCGACCTGCGCGGTGCGGGGCTGTATCCGGGCTTTGTGGACGCACACACCCACCTCGGCATGTGGGAGGACGCCCTCACCTTCGAGGGCGACGACGGGAACGAGGAGACCGACCCCGTGACGCCCCAGCTCCGCGCCATAGACGCCGTGAACCCGACGGACCGCTGCTTTTCGGATGCGGTCTCGGCGGGCGTCACCGCCGTGGTGACGGGGCCGGGCAGCGCGAACCCCATCGGCGGGCAGATGATCGCGATGAAGACGTACGGCACCTGCGTGGACGAGATGGTGCTCAAGGCCCCCGTCGCCGTGAAGATGGCGCTCGGAGAAAACCCGAAGACCGTCTACCACGGCAAGGACGAGGCGCCCTCTACCCGCATGGCCACGGCGGCCATGATCCGCGGGGCGCTCTGCAAGGCCAGGCGCTACCAGAAAGACTGCCTGCGTGCGGAAAAGGACCCGGACGCCGACCCGCCGGAGTTCGACTTTAAAAGCGAAGCTCTGCTTCCCGCGCTCGCCGGAAAGACCGAGGTCCATTTCCACGCCCACCGGGCCGACGACATCTATACCGCCATCCGCATCGCGAAGGAGTTCCGCCTGGACTATGTGATTATCCACGGCACGGAGGGGCATCTGATTGCGGACGGCCTGAAGCGGGCGGGGGCGCGGGTCCTTTCCGGCCCGTTCCTCTCCGACCGCGGCAAGCCGGAGCTCAAGAACATGACCCCCGCCTGCCCGGGCATCCTCGCCAAAAAGGGCATCCTCACCGCCATCATCACGGACCATCCCGTCACGCCGATTCAGTATCTGCCGGTCTGCGCCGCGCTCGCCGTGCGGGAAGGGATGGAGTACGGGGACGCGCTGCGGGCCATCACGTTCAACCCCGCCAAAATCTGCGGAATCGACTCCCGCGTCGGCTCCATCGAGGCGGGGAAGGACGCGGACCTCACGGTTTTCCGCTGCGACCCGCTGTCGCTGTCGGCGAAGCCGTCGCTGGTGATTGCGGGCGGAAAAATCGTCCGCCGCGCGGAGGGCTTCCATGCGGGAGATTGACGTCGGGCTTGTCACGAAGGCCGTGCGCCGGCTCTGCATCGAAGCGAACCGCGTCCTGGCCGGGGACCTGGAGAGCCGCATCCGCTCCGCGGCCCGCACGGAGAGGTCGCCGATCGGGCGCTCCGTGCTCGGCACGCTGGGCAAAAACCTGGACGCGGCGCGCGAGACGGGCCTGCCGATCTGCCAGGATACGGGCATGGCCGTCGTCTTTGCCGACGTGGGGCAGGAAGTGCACTTTACAGGCGGCGCCTTTGCGGACGCCGTGAACGAAGGTGTCCGGCGCGGCTACCGGGACGGGAGGCTGCGCTGCTCGGTCGTCGCCGACCCGCTCCGCCGGGAGAACACCGGCGACAACACGCCCGCTGTGCTGCACACGCGCCTGGTCCCCGGCGACAGGGTGCGCCTCCTGGTCGCGCCGAAAGGGTTCGGCAGCGAGAACATGAGCCGCATCCGCATGTTCAACCCCTCCGCTTCCGCGGACGACATCGCCGCCTTCGTCGCCGAAACGGTGCGGGAGGCCGGCGGCAGGCCGTGCCCGCCCCTGGTTCTGGGCGTCGGCCTCGGCGGCGATTTCGAGCAGTGCGCCCTGCTCGCCAAGCGGGCGCTGTGCCGCCCGGTTTCCGTGCGCAACGGCGACCCGTTCTACGCGGAGCTGGAGGAGCGGATGCTCCGCCGCGTCAACGGGCTCGGCGTCGGCCCGCAGGGCTTCGGCGGGACGACCACCGCCCTCGCCGTCAATATCGAGGCGGCGCCGACCCACATCGCGGGGCTTCCGGCGGCTGTCAACGTGGGCTGCCACGTCACCCGGTGCGGCCGCGCGGTCCTCTGACCGCCGCTCTTCCCATCGCCCCGGAAATGTGATATAGTGAAAGCGGAGACGGGGCGGGGACCCCCTCCAGTTTTCAGAGAAGGAGTTGTGGGGACATGAAAGTTACTTTCATTGGCCGCAAAGTGAACCTGAGGGACCATTTCAAGGCGCTGGCGACAAAAAAGCTGGCCCGGTTCGACCGGATTTTCGACAGCGACGCGGCGGCGAAAGTCGTCGTGACGCTCGAGAGGAACCGCCAGACGGTCGAAATCACCATCCGCTCGCACGGGATGCTGTTCCGGGCGGAAGCCACCTCGGACGAGATGAACACCGCGCTCGACATGGTCCTGGACGCGCTCGGCAGCCAGATCCGCAAAAACAAGGCCAGGCTGGACAAGCGCATCCACGGCGCGGCGCTCCGCGAAAGCGCGTCCGAGGAAGAAGAGGGGCAGGAGGACTACAAGGTCGTCCGCACCAAACGCTTCCCCGTGAAGCCGATGAGCGTGGAAGAGGCGATTCTGCAGATGAATCTTCTGGAGCACCGTTTTTTCATGTTCCGGAACCAGAACAGCGGCGAGGTCAATGTGATTTATCAGCGGAAAAACGGCGGCTACGGGCTGCTGGAGCCGGAAGACCTGTAAAACTGTAAAATTAAGACGGAAAGCGGGTAAATGGGGACCGGACACGGGCGCGGTCCCCGATTTTATGGAAACGAATCGGATTGAGCTTGTGTCGCCGTGCCTGTTCGGGCTGGAAGGGCCCCTCGCCGGGGAGCTTCGGCGGATGGGTGCGGCGGACGTGCGGCCGCAGAACGGCCGCGTTTTCTTTGCCGGAGGGCCGGAGATGATCGCGCGCGCCAACCTGCGCATCCGCTATGGGGAGCGGGTGCTGGTGCGGATGGGCGCCTTCCCCGCGCGCAGCTTCGACGAGCTGTTCGAGGGCGTGCGCGCGCTGCCGTGGGAGCGCTGGATCGGCAGGCGGGACGCGTTCCCCGTCAAGGGCTCCTGTGTCGATTCCAGGCTCGCCAGCGTGCCGGACTGCCAGTCGATCGTCAAGAAGGCGATTGTCGAGCGCCTCAAGGGGAAATATTCCGTCCAGTGGTTCGAGGAGACCGGCCCGGTCCGGCAGGTGCAGTTCTTTCTGCGGAAGGACCTTGCGAGCCTGATGATCGACACGTCCGGCGCAGGTCTGCACAAGCGCGGCTATCGGCCGGCCGCGGCGCAGGCCCCCATCCGCGAGACGCTGGCGGCGGCGATGGCGTACTTTTCCCGCGTCCGGCACGACGCCGCCTTCTACGACCCGTGCTGCGGCTCCGGCACCCTTTTGATTGAAGCCGCGCTTTACGCGCTGAACATCGCCCCGGGCCTCGGCCGCCGCTTTTCGGCGGAGCGCTGGGACCGCCTGGACGCCTCCGTGTGGAAGCGGGAACGGGAAAGCGCCCGCGCCCTTGAGAAGCGCGACGCCTCCTTCTCGGCGAAAGGGAGCGACATCGACCCCGCCGCCGTCGCCCTGACCCTCGAGAACGCGGCGCGGGCCGGCGTTGCCGACCGCATCCGCGCCGAGCAGCGCGACATCGCCGATTTTCGGGAAGAGGGGGAGCGCGGCTGCGTGATCTGCAACCCGCCTTACGGCGAGCGGATGCTGGACCTGAAGAGCGCCGAGCGGATTTACCGCACGATGGGCCGGGTCTTCAGGCCCCGGCGCGGATGGAGCTACGCCGTCATCAGCCCGGACGATTCGTTCGAGCGCTGCTTCGGCCGCCCGGCGTCGCGCCGGCGGAAGCTGTACAACGGCATGATCCGCTGCCAGTACCATATGTATTTCGACGAAGCGGAAAAGCCTTAACCATGGAAAGGGGATCGGGTCGCGCTGCGGTATTCATTCATCGTTAACCCCGTTGCGGGCAAAAAGAATCCTTATCTGGCGTTTTTCCCGCGGATCAGCGCCTATATGGAAGCGCGCGGCCTCGCCTATACCTGCCATGTGACGCAGTTCCCCGGCCAGGCGTC
>DHOB01000021.1:32379-36226 GCA_002409675.1 Ruminococcaceae bacterium UBA5401 | reverse complement strand
GGCAGGGAAGAGGATTTTCTTTCTCCGGAAAAGCAGCTTGCGGCCCGCTCGCGCACGGTCGACACCATCCGCTCGGACAGCGGCGTTTCCGTGAACCTCTGCACGGTCGGCATGGATGCGCGCGTCTCGATGCTGGTGAGCAGGATAAAGCGGATACCGTTTCTGAGCGGCCCGGTCGCCTACGATTTGGCGATGATCAGGACGCTTTTCGGGAAAATCGGGGAAAACCTGAAGATCGTCATCGACAGCATCCGCAGCTACCGGGATGTTTTCCTGATGGCGATCGCCTGCAACGGCCGCTATTACGGCGGCGGCTTCTGCCCCGCGCCGACCGCCGCTCCGGACGACGGCCTGCTCGATTTCGTCCTGATCCGCAAGCCCCCTTTTTGGAAAATCCCGAAGCTGGCGCAGATGTATAAGGCCGGCAGACATCTCGGCGCGCGGGAATTCGACGGCATCCTGACCTTCTGCCGCGGGAGAGAGATGGAGATTTCCGCCGCGCGCCCCGTGGCGGAAAACATCGACGGCGACTGCCGGTATGTCGGGAAAGAGAAGTTTTCCGTCCTGCCGTCTTCGCTCCGTTTTCTCGTTCCGGAAAGCGGCAGCGGCACGTCCGCGTACGGGCAATTGTAAAAAAATTATGAAATCTTGCAAATTATCAAAAAAGCTCTTGATTTTTAACGGGAAAGCATTTAGAATAGTTCTTAGCACTCATAATGCTTGAGTGCTAACCACTTTATCAATACAATCTAATAAGGAGGACATATTATGACTGTTAAACCGCTGTTGGACAGGGTCCTGATTAAAATGGAAAAAGCGGAAG
Source organism: Ruminococcaceae bacterium UBA5401 (assembly GCA_002409675.1). Lineage (GTDB taxonomy): Bacteria > Bacillota > Clostridia > Oscillospirales > Acutalibacteraceae > Thermocaproicibacter. The sequence goes on along the minus strand of DHOB01000021.1, from coordinate 35,403 downwards.
AGACCACGAAAAGCGGCATCATCCTTGCCGGCTCCGCCAAAGAAAAGCCGCAGATCGCCGACGTGATTGAGGTCGGCCCCGGCGGACTGGTGGACGGCAAAGAAGTCAAGATGTACGTGAAAAAGGGCGACCGCGTCATCACCAGCAAATACTCCGGCACAGAGGTCAAGCTCGACGGCAAGGAGTACACCATCGTCCGCCAGAGCGACATCCTTGCGGTTGTGGAATGATGAACAACTAAAATAATATTGGAGGAATAGAGACTTATGGCGAAACAGATTATTTACGGCGAAGATGCCAGAAGGGCCCTTTTAAGGGGTGTCGATCAGCTTGCCAATACGGTTAAAATCACGCTCGGCCCGAAGGGGCGCAACGTTGTCCTCGATAAAAAATACGGCGCCCCGCTGATTACAAATGACGGCGTCACCATTGCGAAAGAAATCGAGCTGGAGGACGCTTTTGAGAATATGGGCGCCCAGCTTGTCAAAGAAGTCGCCACCAAGACGAACGACGTGGCCGGCGACGGCACCACGACCGCGACCCTGCTGGCGCAGTCGCTGATCCGCGAAGGCATGAAGAATGTGACGGCCGGCGCGAACCCCATGGCGGTGCGCGAGGGCATTCAGAAAGCGGTCGACAAGGCCGTGGAGGCCCTCAAGAAAAATTCCAAGAAAGTTTCCGGGCCGGACGACATCGCGCGCGTCGCGTCCATCTCCGCGTCGAACGAGTTTGTCGGCAAGCTGATTGCCGAGGCCATGCAGAAGGTCACCGCCGACGGCGTCATCACCGTGGAGGAATCCAAGACGGCCGAGACCTATTCCGAAGTTGTCGAAGGCATGATGTTCGACCGCGGCTATGTCACCCCGTACATGGTCACGGATACCGAAAAGATGGAAGCGGTCATCGACGACGCCTCCATCCTGATTACGGACAAGAAGATTTCAAATGTCCAGGAGATTCTGCCGCTGCTGGAAAAGATCGTCCAGACCGGCAAGAAGCTCGTCATCATCGCGGACGACATCGAGGGCGAAGCCCTGAGCACCCTGATTCTGAACAAGCTGCGCGGCACCTTCACCTGCGTGGGCGTCAAGGCCCCCGGCTTCGGCGACAGGCGCAAGGAAATGCTGCAGGACATCGCCATCCTGACCGGCGGCCAGGTGATTTCTTCCGACCTCGGCCTGGAGCTCAAGGACGCCACGATGGATCAGCTCGGCCATGCCCGCCAGGTCAAAGTGGACAAGGAGAACACCATCATCGTGGACGGCTCCGGCGACAAGAAGAAGATTCAGGACCGGGTCGGCCAGATTCGCTCCCAGATTGAAAAGACCACTTCCGACTTCGACAAAGAGAAGCTGCAGGAGCGCCTGGCGAAGCTTTCCGGCGGCGTTGCGGTCATCAAAGTCGGCGCGGCGACCGAAGTCGAAATGAAAGAGAAGAAAATGCGCGTCGAAGACGCCCTTGCGGCGACGAAGGCCGCTGTGGAAGAGGGCATCGTCGCAGGCGGCGGCGTTGCGCTGATCAATACGATTCCGGCTGTGCAGGAGCTGGTCGAAAAATCCGAAGGCGACGAAAAGACCGGCGCGAAGATCGTCCTGCACGCTCTTGAGGAGCCCGTGCGCCAGATTGCCGAGAATGCCGGCGTGGAAGGCTCGGTCATCATCAACAATATCCGCAAGGCTGCCAAAGTCGGCTACGGCTACAACGTGCTGAACGGCCAGTACGGCGACATGATTTCCAACGGCATCGTCGACCCGACCAAGGTCACCCGTTCCGCGCTGCAGAACGCGGCTTCTGTGGCGGCTATGGTGCTGACGACGGAATCGCTGGTCGCAGACAAGAAAGAGCCTGCTCCGGCCGCTCCGGCTGCCCCGGCAAATCCGGGTGAGGGCGGCGCGTACTGATTCCGGTTCCCATCCCCCCTTTCATTAAAAAATGCCGTCCGCATTCTTTGCGAATGCCCGGACGGCATTTTTGTCGGTAAAAACGCTTGAGAATACAGGAAGACCGGCCGGCAGAAAACTTCTGCCGGCCGGTCTTCGTTCGCAAAGGGCGGAATCAGACGGTCTGTACGTTCACAGCACGCATTTTTCCGGGGTTCTTCGGGTCCTGCTCCACATCGAAAGTCACTTTCTGGCCTTCGGTGAGGGTGCGGAAACCATTGCCCACAATGCTGGAGAAATGGACGAAGACATCGTCTCCGCCGTCGTCGTTGGAGATGAAACCATAGCCTTTGCTTTCGTTGAACCACTTTACGGTACCGTTCATACTGGAAGAAGCCTCCTGAAAATTTTGTTTTGGATGTAAAAAAAACACATCCATTGAAATCATGCAACGTGAACATGATTTACAATACATGTGAATCAATTTGCATAATCCAAACATCCAGTAGTATAACATGCTTTTTTGAAAATGTAAAGAGAAAAAGAGACAAAATTTAAAATTTTCAAAACCCTGCGGGCCGGCGCCGCCGGCATTTATGAATAGACTGTGAATCCTTGCGCGGCGGGGTTGGAAATCCGCCCGGCATCCTTTATAATTCATAATTGAAAGGTTCAGTGGAAGAATACTGGGAAAGGCGCTTTCCAGCGCCAGAGCGCCGAAAAGAAAGGGTGTGCCGCCGGTTTTGGCCAGACGGGATTTCAATCAATTTGCCGACAGGAAAAACAGGGGCCGGCAGCCGTGGGTCCGGCTGCTGCTGATTCTCGTCGTGCTGGCGGCCTGCGTGGGGGCCAGCCTCTATGCCGCAAAATCCGGCGGAAAAGGCGGCGGGGCGAGCGTCCCGCCGCAGCGGGCGAGCAGCGCGGCGTCCGCCCCCGCAGGCAGCGCCGCGCCCTCCACGGCGCCGCAGAAGGAGCGGCAGCAGGCCGCCGTTCCGCTCCAGAAAGCCGCCCGGCCCCTGTCCATCCAGGTGCAGCTCTCCAAGCAGAGGGTGCGCGTGCTGGACGCAAAGGGCCGGCTGGTCAGGGAATTCGTCTGCTCCTCCGGAAAAACGGGCAGCGAGACGCCGGTGGGGACTTTTACCGT
>DHOB01000021.1:29356-32106 GCA_002409675.1 Ruminococcaceae bacterium UBA5401 | reverse complement strand
GCGGACAAGCTGGGGGAGCCGGCTTCCCACGGCTGCATCCGCCTGCCGGTCGAGGACGCCAAGTGGATTTACGACAATATCCCGGAAGGAACGAAGGTCGTGATCGAGTAGCGCCGGGCAGGCCGCAGAAAATCCGCCGCGTTTCAGGTGAATCTTTCCCGCTTTTATGGTATGATGAAGACAGAATACCAGGAAAGCGGGGATTTTTTATGCAGTCGCGGTTTCTACATACCAATTTCAATGTGTTCAACCTGCAGAAGAGCATCGATTTTTACGAGAAGGCCCTCGGCCTGAAGGAAGTGCGCCGCATCAACGCGCCGGACGGCTCCTTCATCATCGCGTACCTCGGCGACGGCCAGACCGATTACGCCCTGGAGCTGACCTGGATGCGCGACCGGAAAAAGCCGTACGACCTCGGCGACAACGAGATCCACATCGCGTTCCGCGTGCCGGACAAGAAGGCGGCGCACGCGCTGCACGAGAAGATGGGCTGCATCTGCTACGAGAACAGGGCGATGGACCTGTACTTCATCTCCGACCCGGACGGCTACTGGATCGAAATCCTCGACCGCTGAGGGCGCGCGATGAGGTTTCTGCACCTTTCCGACCTGCACATCGGCAAGCGGGTCAACGAATACAGCATGACCGAGGACCAGCGGTTCATCCTGAGGCAGATTCTGGGTCTTGCGGAGGAGACCCGGCCCGACGCGGTGCTGATTGCCGGCGACCTGTACGACCGCAGCGTCCCGCCCGGCGAGGCCGTGGGCCTGCTGGACGACTTTCTGACGGAGCTTTGCGCCCGCGGAGTGCCGGTGTTCGCCGTAAGCGGCAACCACGATTCGCCCGAGCGGCTGGAGTTCGGCAGCCGCATCATGCGGAAAAACGGCGTGGTCCTCGCCGGGGCTTTCCGGGGGAGGCCCGACGTGGCCGTGCTCTCCGACCGTTTCGGGCCGGTGCATCTTTATCTGCTGCCGTTTTTGAAGCCGGCGTCGGCGGCCCCCTTTTTCGGCGATGAGGCCGACACGACGGAAAACGCCGTGCGCTGCGCCCTGCACGCCTGCAGAATCGACCCCGCGGAGCGGAACGTGCTGGTCGCCCATCAGTTTGTCACGGACCGGGGCCGGCAGCCGCAGCGGTGCGATTCCGAGACCCTCTCGCTCGGCGGGTCGGACGAGGTGGACGTTTCGGCTTTCGGGGCCTTCGACTATGTCGCCCTCGGGCATCTGCACGGGCCGCAGCACATCGGCCGGCCGGAGGTCCGCTATGCCGGTTCCCCGCTCAAATATTCGTTTTCGGAGGCCCGGCAGAAAAAATCCGTCACGCTGGCGGAGCTCGGCGAGAAGGGGAAAATCGAAATCACGCCGCTCCCGCTGACCCCTCTGCACGACATGCGGGAAATCCGCGGCCCCATCGGCGCGCTGACCCGCCCCGAGATTGCGGCGCAGGGCCCGGCGGACGACTATATCCGCGCCGTGCTGACCGACGGGGGCGAGGTCGCGGATGCCGTGGGCCGGCTGCGCGCGGTGTACCCGAACCTGATGCGCATCGACTTTGAGGCGGCCGGGACGCCGGCGGCGGAGGATTCCCGCTCGGCCGCTTCCGGGGATTTGACGCACCGGACGCCGGAGGACCTGTTCACGGAATTTTACCGGAAGCAGCACGGCCGGGAGCTTCCGGAGCCGGAGCGCGCGGAACTGGAAAAAGCCGTGCTCGCCGCCGAAAGGGAGGACGAGGAAGCGTGAAGCCGCTGAACCTTGTGATGAGCGCGTTCGGCCCCTACGCCGGCCGCACGGAAGTGCCGCTGAAAGAGCTCGGCGGCTCCGGCCTTTTTTTGATTTGCGGCGACACCGGGGCGGGCAAGACCACGATTTTCGACGCGATTACCTTCGCCCTTTACGGCGAGGCCAGCGGCTCCACCCGCACGGCGGAGACCCTGCGCAGCGATTTCGCCGCGCAGGACGCCAAGACCTTTGTGGAGCTGACCTTCTCCCATGCGGGCAGGCTCTACACGGTCCGGCGGAACCCGCGCTACCGCCGCCCGAAAAAGAAAGGCGGGATGACGACGGAGAGCGCCGACGCCGCGCTGACCCGCCCCGACGGCACGGTCCGCTCGGGCGCGGGCGCGGTGACCGCAGAAATCACCGGCCTGCTCGGCATCGACTGCAAGCAGTTCCGGCAGACCGCCATGATCGCCCAGGGCGAGTTCCTCAAGCTGCTGCTCGCCGACAGCGCCGAACGGTCCGAAATTTTCCGCCGCGTCTTCGACACCGGCGTTTACCGCAGGATACAGGACGCCCTGAAGGCGCGCGAGCAGGAGCTGAAGGCCGCGCTGGAAGAGAATGCCCGCGCCGTTTTTCAAGACGCCGCCGCCGCTTCGCCGGACGGGACCACCCTTACGGAAGCCGCCCTCGGGCAGTTTGCGGAGGAGCAGAACGTCAGCGCGGCCGGGCCGCTTGCGGAGCGCCTGGCGCAGTCCTGCGCGGCGGACGAAAAAAAGGCCGGGGACGTTTCCGCCCGCCGCGGGGCCGCGCGCGCGCAGGCGGCGGCGCTGACGGGCCGGATTGCCGCCGCTCAACAGCAGAACCGCCTGTTTGCCGATTTGGAGCAGGCGAACCGGCGCTGTGCGGAACTGGAAGCCCGCGCGCCGCAGATGGAGCGGGAGCGGCAGAGAGAAGCGGCCGCCGAGCGCGCCGAAAGCCTCGTCGCGCCCGCGCACCGGGACTATCTGCGCGAAAAAGAGGCGGCCTCCG
>DHOB01000021.1:27084-28970 GCA_002409675.1 Ruminococcaceae bacterium UBA5401 | reverse complement strand
CCGGCAGAAGCGGGCGCAGGAGCTGGAGGCGCTCCGGGACGCCGAAACGGGGCTTGTCGCCTGCCGGGCGCGGCTCGACCGGCAGGCGCAGACCTGCGGGCGGCTGGAGCAGATTCGGGCCGGTGCGGCCGGCGTGCTGCAGACGCTGCAGACGCGCGACGTCCGCCGGGAACGGTTCGGGCGGGCGGAACCCCTGTTCCGCGAGGCGAACCGCCGCGCGGAGGAGGCGGAGGTCGCATTTCTGCGGGAGCAGGCCGGCCTGATGGCCGCGTGCCTGCAGGACGGCCGGCCCTGCCCCGTGTGCGGCTCCACCGTGCACCCGGCCCCGGCGGCCCCGCCGGCTTCCGCGCCGGACGAGGCGGAGCTCAGGCGCCTGAAGGCGGAGCGCGACCGGCGCCGCCGGGAGCTGGAGGCCGCGAGCCTCGCCGCAAACGAGGCTTCCGCAAAGCTCGAATCCGACCGGGCGAACCTGTACGCCGCGGCCTCCGCCGTGCTGGGCGACCTGACCGGCTGCAAAGACGTGCGGGAGCTGAATGCCCGGGCAGAGGCGGCGCTGAAAGACGCCCGCGCGCAGCGGCGGGAGCTCGGACAGTCCCTCGCCGGCCTTCAGGCGCAGTGCGAACGGAGAAAACAGCTTGAAGAGGAGCAGAAGCAGTCGGAGCAGCCTGAGAAGCAGGCCGAGACGGAAGCCGAGGACCTTGAAAAACAGACCGCCGACCTGCAGGCCGACCTGCGGGCGAAACGCGCCCAGGTTCAGGCGCTGCGCGGGACGCTGCGGTTCGATTCCGCCGGGGCGGCCCGGAAAGAAATCGAGCGGCTTTCGGCGGAGCTGGACGGGAGCCGCCGCGCGCTGGAGCAGGCGCGCCGGTCGCTCGCAGAATGCGAGAACGCGCTCGGCGCGGAGAAAGCCGTGCTGGCGCAGACCCTGCAGAACCTGGAGAAGGCCGGGAAGCGGGCGGCGGAGGCCCGCGCGGAATATGCCGCCCGGCTCGCCCGGGCGGGCTTTCGGGACGAGCAGGCGTACCTTTCCGCCGCGCTGCCGGAACGGGAGCGGGAAACCCTGAAGCAGCGCCTTGAAACCTACCGCGGCGACTGCCGCAGCGCACGCGAGGCCGCCGCCCGGCTGAAGGCCGAAACGGCGGGGAAGGCCCCCGTCGACTGCGAAAAGCTGAACGCCGCTCTGGCGCGGGCGCGGGCGCAGGAGGCGGAGTGCGACGAGGCCCTGCGCGGCGTCCACGCGCGCCTCGACGGCAACCGCCGGGTGCTGGAGCGCCTGAAAAAGGCGCTGGCCGAGCGTGAGAAGACGCTGCGGCGGTACGAGACCGCGCTGGACCTGTCGCGGACGGCGAACGGCGCGCTGACCGGGCGGCAGCGGCTGAATTTCGAGCAGTTCGTGCAGGCCGCCTATTTCAACCGGATTCTGGAGCGGGCGAACCGCCAGCTTTCCGGCATGACGGACGGGCGCTACGCGCTTCTGCGGCGGGAGACCGCCTCCGACCTGCGGGCGCGCTTCGGGCTGGACATCGACGTGTTCGACCGCTACACCGGCAAAATCCGGGACGTGAAGTCGCTTTCGGGCGGGGAGTCGTTCAAGGCGTCGCTGGCCCTCGCGCTCGGCCTTTCGGACGTGGTCCAGAGCCGGTCGGGCGGCGTGCGGATTGAGACCATGTTCGTCGACGAGGGCTTCGGCTCGCTGGACGACGAATCCCGCCGGCAGGCGATCGCCGCGCTGGCCGGCCTTGCGGGCGGCGGCAGGCTGATCGGCATCATCTCCCACGTTTCGGAGCTGCGGGAGCAGATTGACCGGCAGGTCGTCGTGACCCGCGGCATGACCGGCAGCACGGTCCGCATCGTCGCCGGCGGGCGGCGGGCCGGGTGACCCGCGG
>DHOB01000021.1:25166-26902 GCA_002409675.1 Ruminococcaceae bacterium UBA5401 | reverse complement strand
GCTTTTTGTCTGATTATGCTATAATGAGAACGGTTCGCAATATTTATCTGCAGAGGAATGAAATCTTTGAAAAATACGGTGATTGGGATTCTGATTCCGTTCCTGGGGACGACCCTGGGGGCCGCCTGCATCTTTTTCATGCGGAGGTCCATCAACGCGAAGGTGAACAAGGCGCTCTCCGGGTTCGCCGCCGGCGTGATGGTGGCGGCTTCGGTCTGGTCCCTGCTGATTCCGGCGATGGACATGTCTTCGGGAATGGGGAAGCTCGCCTTTCTGCCGGCCGTGGTCGGGTTCGGGTTCGGCATCGTGTTCCTTTTGGCTTTGGACTCGCTGATTCCGCACCTTCACATCCACGGCAAAGAGCCGGAGGGACCGAGGGCCTCCTGGCGGCGGACCACGATGATGGTGCTGGCGGTCACCATCCACAACATCCCGGAAGGCATGGCGGTCGGCGCCGTGTTTGCCGGGATGCTCGCCGGCGGCGGGACGATTACCGCGGCTGCCGCGTTTTCGCTCTCCATCGGCATTGCGATTCAGAACTTTCCGGAAGGGGCCATCATCTCCATGCCGCTTTACGGTGAAGGGGAAAGCAAGGGGCGCGCGTTCCTGAACGGGACGCTTTCCGGCGTCGTCGAGCCCATCGGCGCTGTGCTCACCATCCTGCTTTCCCGGTACCTGGTGCCGATTCTGCCGTATCTGCTGGCGTTCGCCGCGGGCGCCATGATCTATGTCGTGGTGGAAGAGATGATTCCGGAAGCGTCGGAAGGCGAACATTCCAACTGGGGGACCATCGGCTTTTCCATCGGCTTCGCGGTCATGATGGTTCTGGATGTGGCACTTGGATGACGTTCCGGCCCAAAACGGCCCCGATGCGGAAGAAAGCCGCATCGGGGCCGTTTGTTCATGGAATTTTAAATTCCGGAGGAATGTCAGCCGTCAATCAGGACGACGGGCTTAATCAGGTCGGCCGGCTTGTCTTTCATCAGCATCAGGGCCTTTTCCATGTTGTCGAACCCGTGGAACACATGGGTCACCAGCCTGCCCGGGTCCACCCGGTGGTACTTTACGACGTCGATCAGGCGCTCGGCCCGCACGCGCCCGCCGGGGCACAGCCCGCCGCGGATGTCTTTGTGCGCCATTCCGCAGCCCCACTCCGTGCGCGGCAGCGGGATGATGTCGCCCGAACCGTAATAGTTGATGTTGGCGACGGTGCCGCCCGGCCTTGCGAGTTTGACGGCCGAAATCATGATTTGGGGGGAGCCGCCCGCGATGATCACGGAGTCGGCGCCCTGCCCGCCGTTCCGGCTGAGAATCTGCTCGACGATGTCCCCCTTGCGGTAGTTGATGATGTCGGTGGCGCCGTAGGACTTGGCGACCTCCACGCATTTCGGCCTGCTGCCGACGGCGAAAATCCGGCCTGCGCCGCGCAGCGTGGCCCCGGCGACCGCCATCAGGCCGACGGGGCCGATTCCGATCACGACGACCGTGCCGCCGATGGGGATGTTGGCCAGCTCCGCCCCATGAAAGCCCGTCGTCATCATGTCGGAAATCATCACCGCCGACGGCAGCGGAATTTCATCCGGAAGCTTGGCCAGGTTCATGTCCGCGTCGTTGACATGGAAATATTCGGCAAACACGCCGTCCTTGAAATTGGAGAATTTCCAGCCGGCGAGCATCCCGCCGGAATGCTGCGGAACGCCCTGCTGCACCGCCATGGACCGCCAGTCCGGCGTCGT
>DHOB01000021.1:24716-24944 GCA_002409675.1 Ruminococcaceae bacterium UBA5401 | reverse complement strand
ACCACTTCGCCCGCGGCTTCGTGGCCGAGAATCATGTTTTTCCGGTTTCCGATTGCCCCCTCGAACACCGTGTGGATATCGGACGTGCAGGGGGAAACCGCGAGCGGCCGCACGATGGCGTCGTACGGACCGGCGACCGGCTTTTCCTTCTCAATCCATCCGACTTTTCCGATTCCGAGCATTGCGAACCCTTTCATAAACAATCACCTCGTCCATAATATGGTAAAC
>DHOB01000021.1:23070-24414 GCA_002409675.1 Ruminococcaceae bacterium UBA5401 | reverse complement strand
TTCACAGTTTCTCAGAAAAATATACTAATAGACGAAACTGTGTGCCCTTTTAAAACAAACTTCCAATTATAGGACCCGCGTGGTATAATATCATTATCGCAATTACGTCAAAGTGTTTTCATAAACCGAAAATCAGTCTGCTCCTTCGGAGAAAACCGGGGGCCGAAAATCAGTTTCAAGGAAGGGAATTTCTGCCATGAATCAGATGCTGGAAGACACCGTCGGAGGTCTGCTGAACCGTGTCGCTGAAAAATACCCGGAGCGGGAGGCCGTGGCGTACAACGACAGGCCCTACCGCAGGACCTGGCGGGAATTCCGGGAAGAATGCGACCGCGCCGCGAAGGGCTTTCTTTCCATCGGCGTGGGGAAAGGGGACCACGTGGCCATCTGGGCCACCAATGTGCCAGAATGGCTGATCACCCTGTTTGCAACGGCAAAAATCGGCGCCGTGCTTGTCACGGTCAACACCAACTACAAGCGGTATGAGCTGGAATATCTGCTGCAGCAGTCCGATTCCAAAGCGCTGGTCATGACGGACGGGTTCAAGGGCACGGATTACGTGCGAATTCTCAACGACCTGTGCCCGACCCTGAAGGCAAGCGAGCCCGGCAGGCTGTCGGATCCCAATCTTCCATGTCTGAAAAGCGTCGTCCATATCGGCCTGCGGAAAGTCCCCGGTGCCTTTCAGTTCGGCACCCTGTTCCGCCTGGGCGACGCTTATGACGATGCCGCGTACCGCAGGCTGGAGTCGTCGCTTTCCTGCCAGGACGTGATCAACATGCAGTACACCTCCGGTACGACGGGCTTCCCGAAGGGCGTGATGCTGACCCATTACAACATCGTGAACAACGGCAGGGCCATCGGCGACTGCATGAATTTTACGGAGCAAGACAAGCTTTGCATCCCCGTGCCGTTTTTCCATTGCTTCGGCCTGGTGCTGGGGGTGATGGCGTGCCTGACCCACGCGACCGCCATGGTTCCCGTCGAGTATTTTCGCCCCACCCTTGTGATGCGCGCGATCGAGCAGGAGGGCTGCACGGCGGTGCACGGCGTCCCCACCATGTTCATCGCGATGCTGGACCACCCGGAGTTCCCGACGCACCGCTTCCCGAAGCTGCGCACCGGGATTATGGCCGGTTCGCCCTGCCCGGAAAAGGTGATGCGCCAGGTGGTCGACAGGATGGGGATGCGCGAAATCACCATCACCTACGGCGAGACGGAGGCCTCGCCCGCCTGCACGATGACGACGGTTCACGACTCGCTGGAGCGCCGGGTCCGCACGGTCGGCAAGCTGATGCCCGGCGTGGAGGCGAAAATCATCGACCCGAAAACGGGCCGCCGCCT
>DHOB01000021.1:22370-22834 GCA_002409675.1 Ruminococcaceae bacterium UBA5401 | reverse complement strand
GATAAGGACGGCTGGCTCCATTCCGGCGACCTGGCGGCCGTCGACGAGGATGGGTATTACAGGATCACCGGCCGGATTAAAGACATGATTATCCGCGGCGGCGAAAACATCTACCCCAAGGAAATCGAAGAATTTCTGTATACGCACCCGGCTGTCCGGGACGTGCAGGTCATCGGTGTGCCGGACGAGGAATACGGCGAGGAGCTGATGGCCTGCGTCATTCTCAAAAAGGGCGCCGCCCTGACGGAAGACGAGGTGCGCGACTATGTGGGCGCCCATCTCGCCCGGCATAAAATTCCGAAATACGTGAGGTTCATGAAGGCGTTCCCGGCGACGGCGAGCGGAAAAATCCAGAAATACAAGCTCCGCGAACAGGCCGTGAAGTGGTGCTCCAGACAATCCGGACCGCGCGCGCCGAAGCGCGTAAAAACGGCCAAGCGGCCCGCTTTGATGCGCAATTAAAA
>DHOB01000021.1:4431-22191 GCA_002409675.1 Ruminococcaceae bacterium UBA5401 | reverse complement strand
GAACAAACATATTCTGTTATAGAAATTACAAATTAGAAAAAACGAATACAATAATACAATATAATGAGTGTGATAAAAAATTAACCGCTGGGACTTTCCTGCCGGAAAGCCTGAAAACGGTTGGGCGGAGGCTTTCATGAATTTCAGGATAATCGGGACCGGAAGCGCCCATCCCGTCTGCTCTAAAACGAACGACGACCTCGCGCGGCTCGTCGATACTTCCGACGAATGGATTTACACCCGGACGGGCATCAAAAGCCGGTACGTCTGCACGGACGAGACCATCAGCGACGTCGCCGAGGCCGCCGCGCGGGCCGCCCTGAAGAACGCCGGCGTGGCCGCCGGGGAACTGGACGGCATCCTCTGCACCACCATACGCGGGGACTATTTCACGCCGTCGCTGGCCTGCGTTTTGCAGGAAAGGCTGGGCGCGCACTGCCCGGCCTTCGACCTCAACGCGGCGTGCACGGGCTTTCTGTATGCGCTGGACGTGGCCGCGGGCTTTTTTGTGCGGGGGCGCGTCAAAAAGCTGCTGATTGTCTCGTGCGAAAACATGTCGAAGATGCTGGACTGGAGCGACCGCGCCACCTGCGTGCTGTTCGGGGACGGCGCCGGCGCGGTGGTGCTGGAGGAGGGCAACGACCTTCTCGCCATCCGCGTTTCCGCGCAGGGCAACAGTTCCGTGATGTTCATCCCGAGCGTCAGCGGGCGCTCGCCGTTCAACCGCGCGTCGTGCCCCGCCTCTTTTCTGACCATGCACGGGCGGGAAGTGTACAAGTTCGCCGTAAACGAGATGGCGAGGCAGCTCAAGGCCGTCCTCGCGGACGCGGGGATGACGCAGCAGGACGTGACGTGGGTGCTGCCGCACCAGGCGAACCTGCGGATTATCGAGGCGGCCCAGAAGCGCCTCGACATCCCCGCGGAACGGTTCTGCTGCAACATCCGCACCCATGGGAACATCTCGTCGGCCGCCATCCCCACGCTGATGGACGAGCTGAACCGCAAAAACACGTTCCATAAGGGAGACATCCTCGCGCTTGTGGCGTTCGGCGGCGGGCTGACTTCGGGGGCCTGCCTGCTGCGCTGGGAGTGAAACACCGGGAGGCTTAATAGATGATAAAAACTTCAATCTGTGAACTGCTGCAGATAGAATACCCCATTTTTCAGGGAGGAATGGCGTGGGTGGCCGACGCGTCGCTCGCCGCGGCGGTATCCAACGCGGGCGGCCTCGGCATCATCGCCGGAATGAACTCCAACGGCGAGCAGCTTCGGGCCGAAATCCGCAAATGCCGCGAAAGGACGGAAAAGCCGTTCGGCGTGAACGTGATGCTGATGAGCCCCTATGTCGAAGAAGTCGCCCGCACGGTGATAGAGGAGCACGTGCCCGTCGTCACCACGGGGGCGGGGAACCCCGGCAAATACATGCCCGCATGGCTGGAGGCCGGCATCCGCGTGGTGCCCGTGGTGGCTTCCACCGGGTTCGCGCGGCTGGCGGAAAAGCGCGGCGCCTGCGCCGTAGTTGCGGAGGGTGCCGAGAGCGGCGGCCACATCGGCAGGCTGCACACCATGACCCTGGTGCCGCAGGTGTGCGACGCCGTCAGGATCCCCGTGCTCGCCGCGGGCGGAATCGCCGACGGCCGGGGCGTGGCCGCCGCGCTGATGCTCGGGGCGCAGGGCGTGCAGGTCGGCACGCGCTTTCTGGTCGCGAAGGAGTGCACCATCAGCCCGGTCTACAAGCGGAAAGTGCTGAAGGCCGGGGATCTGGACACCATCGTGACCGGCCGGCGCCTCGGGGACCCCGTCCGCTCCCTCAAGACGCCGTTTTCGAGAACCTTTGCCAGAAAAGAAGGGCGGGAGGACGTTTCCCGCGAAGAGCTGGAAAAATTCGGCTCCGGGGCGCTGCGCCGCGCCGCCCGCGAGGGCGATGCGGAAAACGGGTGCTTCCTCGCCGGCGAATCCGCCGGCATGGTCAAGCGGGAGCAGACGGCGAAGGAAATCATCGAAGAGATGTTCGGCCAGGCCGAGCGTCTGCTGGGCGGTGCTGCAAAATGGGTCAAGTAGCGTTTCTGTTCAGCGGCCAGGGCGCCCAGTACACGGGCATGGGGCGCTCGCTGTGGAACGCTTCCCGGGCGGCGGAAGAGGTGTTTGCCCTTGCCGATAAGATCCGGCCGGGGACTTCAAACCAGTGCTTCTCCGCGCCGAAAGAGGTCCTTTCGCTGACGGAAAACACCCAGCCGTGCGTCTACTGCGTCGATTTGGCGGCGGCCCAGGCCCTGCGCGGCGCGGGAATCCGGCCGGCGGCGGTCGCGGGCTTTTCGCTCGGGGAAATCGCCGCGCTGACCTTTGCGGGCGTCTTTTCGCCGGAGGACGGCTTTTCGCTGGTCTGCCGGCGGGGGCGCTTCATGAACGAGGCGGCGGAGCGGAATCCCGGCGGAATGGCCGCCGTGCTCAGGCTTTCCGACGAAAAAGTCGCACAGCTGTGCGGCCGCTGTAAAAAAGTGTATCCGGTCAACTACAACTGCCCGGGGCAGGTCGCGGTCGCAGGCGACCGGGCGGAACTGCCGGGCTTTTGCGGAGAAGTTGCGGCGGCGGGGGGCAGGGCCGTTCCGCTGGCGGTCAGCGGCGCGTTCCATTCGCCGTTCATGTCCCCCGCGGCGGAAAAGCTGCGGTCGGAGCTGGCCGCTTTTTCCGTATCGCCGCCTACCGTGCCGGTCTATTCCGATTTTTCGGCGAAGCCCTACAGCACAGAGCCGGACGAAATCAGGCGGGCCGCCGCCCTGCAGGTGAACCACCCGGTCTTCTGGCGGAAGATTCTGGAGGCGATGCGCAAATCAGGCATCGACACCTTTGTCGAAACGGGGCCGGGGAAAGTGCTCAGCGGCCTCGTGAGAAGGACGCTGCCCGGCGTGGCCATCTATCATGTGGAAGACGCGGAGACGCTGGGCAGAGCGGTTTCCGCCCTCGGGAAAAAGGAGGAAAGGGCATGCTGAAAGGACAGACCGCGGTCGTGACGGGCGGCTCGCGCGGAATCGGGCGCGCCGTGGCGCTGAAACTGGCGGAAAACGGGGCGGACGTCGCCGTCGTGTATGCCGGCAACGAGCAGGCGGCGCAGGAGGCCTGCGCGCTGGCCGGGCGCTTTTCCGTCCGGTGCCGCGCGTATCGGTGCGACGTCTCCGACTTTTCGCGGACCAAGGCGCTGGTGGAAAATATCCTTTCCGACTTCGGGCAGATCGACGTGCTGGTCAACAATGCGGGCATCACGCGGGACGGCCTGGTCGCGACCATGAAGGAGCAGGACTTCGACGCGGTCGTCGCCACGAACCTCAAGGGTGCCTTCAACATGATCCGGCACTGCAGCCGGCATTTTCTGCACAGGCGCAGCGGGCGGATCGTCAACATCAGCTCCGTGGCGGGCCTGCGCGGCAACGCGGGGCAGGCGAATTACGCCGCGGCGAAGGCGGGCATCGTCGGCCTGACCAAGTCGGTGGCGAAAGAGCTCGCCGGCAGGGGCGTGACCTGCAACGCCATCGCGCCCGGCTTTATCGATACGGACATGACGCGGAAGATGACCGAAAAGGCGCGGGACGCGGTGGTGTCCGCCATCCCGCTCAAGCGCGCCGGCCGCCCGGAGGACGTGGCCGAGCTGGCGGCTTTTCTGGCGGGGCCGGGCGCGGCCTACATCACGGGCGAAGTCATCCGCGTCGACGGAGGGCTTTGCATCTGAAGGCCCGGAATTTTGGAATCCACGGGAGGGTACTATGAGCAGAAGAGTGGTTGTGACCGGCATGGGCGCCGTGACGCCGGTGGGAAATGATGTAAAAACCTTCTGGGACGGCCTGGTTTCTGGCAAAAACGGAATCGGTCCCATCACCAAGTTCGACGCTTCCGGCTACAAGGTGAAGCTGGCCGCCGAGGTCAGGGACTTCCATCCGGAAGATTATATGGAAAAGCCCATGCTCCGCAGGACCGACCTTTACTGCCAGTACGCAATGGCCGCGACCGCCCAGGCGATGGAGGACAGCGGCATCGCGGGCAAGGTCGCGCCGGAGCGCCTCGGCGTCTATATCGGCTCCGGCATCGGCGGCATGAAGACCTTCATCGAGGAGTGCACCAAGCTCAACGCCGGCGGCCCGCGGAAGGTTTCGCCGCTCTTCATCCCGAAGCTGATTGCCAACATCGCGGCCGGCAACGTCGCGGTGCGCTACCATGCGCAGGGGCCTTCCCTGTGCGTCGTGACCGCGTGTGCGACCTCGGCCCACTGCATCGGGGAGGCGTACCGCGCGATCCAGCGCGGCGACGCGGATGCGATCATCACCGGCGGGGCCGAGGCGACCATCAACGGCCTCGGCATCGCGGGCTTCACGAACTGCATGGCGCTGTCGAAATCGCAGGACCCGGCCCGCGCCTCCATCCCGTTCGACCGGGAGCGGAACGGCTTCGTAATGGGCGAGGGCGGCGCGATTCTGATTCTGGAGGAGTATGAGCATGCCCTTTCCCGCGGCGCCAGGGTCTACGCCGAGTTGTGCGGCTACGGCAACACGAACGATGCCTACCACATGACGGCGCCGCAGCCGGACGGCATCGGCGCCGCGCGGGCCATCCGCGCCGCCGTGCGGGAGGCGGGCGTCGCCCCGGACGCGAAGCTCTACATCAACGCGCACGGCACCAGCACGACCCTCAACGACAGAACGGAGACGCTGGCCTTCAAGCGGGCACTCGGCCCGCAGGCGCGCACCGCGCTTGTCAGCTCGACAAAATCCATGACGGGCCACATGCTCGGCGCCACCGGCGCGGCGGAGGCCATCGCGGCCGTCCTCGCCCTGAAGACGGGCGTGGTGCCGCCGACCATCGGCTACCGCGTGCCGGACCCGGAGTGCGACCTCGACTATGTTCCGAACAAGGCGAGAAAAGCGAAGCTGGACTTTTCGCTTTCGACCAACCTCGGTTTCGGGGGGCATAACGCCTGCCTCGTTTTTCGGAAGGCGCAGCAGCAATAGACAGAGCGGAAAGGGAGACAGAAGGAATGAAACTGGAGGAGATCCGTTCCCTCGCCAAAATCATGGAGGAATCCGGCCTGACCGGCCTTGAAGTTTCCAGTCAGGACGGGAAAATCCGGCTGGAAAAACGGCCGCCCGCGCCCGTGCCGGCGCCTTTGCCCGCCGCGGCTTCCGGCGGAGTTCCGGCGGCCATCCAGGAGTGCGGGACGGCCCGGAAAACCGCGGAAGGCCCGCATTACAAAGAGATTAAAAGCCCGATGGTCGGCGTCTTTTACACGGCGCCCACGCCGGAGAGCGAGCCGTATGTGAAGGTCGGCAGCACCGTGAAAAAGGGCGACGTGCTCTGCGTGATTGAAGCCATGAAGCTGATGAATGAAATCAATTCCGACCAGGACGGCGAGATCGCCGAAATCTGCGCGGAAAACGGCTCGGTCGTGGAGTACGGCCAGACCCTTTTCAAGCTGCGCTGAACGCGCGCGTCCGGCCCTTCCGCGCGGGGCGGGCGGCACCATCATTTCGGCGCGGAGAAACGGCGGAGTTCGATGAACAGAGAAGGCCTGAAACAGATTTTGCCGCACCGCGAGCCGATGCTCCTGCTGGACGAGGCGGAGCTGAAGGAAGAGAACCTCGCGGTGGGGCGCTATACGGTAAAAGGGGACGAATGGTTCCTGCAGGGGCACTTTCCGGGTATGCCCATCGTCCCGGGGGTGATTCAGTGCGAGATGTTGGCGCAGACCTGCTGCATGCTGCTCGCCGACCGGGTCAAAGGGCATATTCCCCTGTTCGCCGGCCTTGACCGGGTCCGGTTCCGGAACAAGGTCCTGCCCGGCGATACTCTGGAGATGGAATGCAGCCTGGTCCGGAGCCGCCCCCCCTTCTATTTTGCAAAAGGGCGCGGGAGCGTGAACGGGAAAACGGCCGTCAGCGCCGAGCTTTCGTTTGCCCTGGCTCCGAAAAATAAGGAGTGAAAGCCGTGTTTTCAAAAATCCTGATTGCCAACCGCGGGGAGATTGCGGTCCGCATCATACGCGCGTGCAAAGAGATGGGCATCGCCACGGTCGCGGTGTTTTCGGAAGCGGACCGGGATTCCCTGCCCGTGAGCCTTGCGGACGAAAGCGTGTGCATCGGCCCCGCGCAGGCCAAGGACAGCTACCTGAACATCACGGCGATCATCTCGGCGGCCGAGGCGACCGGCGCCGGCGCCATCCACCCGGGGTACGGGTTCCTTTCGGAGTACGCGAAGTTCGCGGCCCTGTGCGAGGAGTGCAAAATCGTCTTCATCGGCCCGCCGTCGGGCGTGCTCGCCCGCATGGGCGACAAGGACATGGCCCGCCGCACCATGCGGGCCGCCGGCATCCCGGTGATTCCCGGCAGCGAAAGGGTCGAAAACGTGGAGCAGGCCGGGGCGGAGGCGGAAAAGATCGGCTTCCCCTTGCTGATAAAAGCCAGAAGCGGGGGCGGCGGATGCGGCATCCGGCTGGTCCGGACGCCAGAGGAGTTCCCCGGCGCGTTCGCCGTCGCCTCGGCGGAGGCGCGCCTGGCGTTCGGGGACAGCGCCGTCTATCTTGAAAAATACCTCTACCCGGCCAAGCATGTCGAGATGCAGGTGCTCTGCGACGGGCAGGGGCACACGGTGGTCCTCGGCGAGCGCGAGTGCTCCGTCCAGCGCAAGCACCAGAAACTGCTGGAAGAAAGCCCGGCGCCCACCCTCGACCCGCGGACCCGCGCCAAAATGGCGCAGTACGCGGTCCGCGCCGTGCAAACGGTCGGCTATGTGAACGCCGGAACGGTCGAGTTCCTTGTGGACGACAGGCAAAACGCCTATTTTATGGAGATGAACACCCGCCTGCAGGTGGAGCACGGCGTGACGGAGATGATGACCGGAATCGACCTGGTCAAGTGGCAGATCCGCATCGCCGCCGGGCTTCCCCTCAATTTCGGGCAGAAGGACGTCTCGCCGGGCGGCCATGCGATCGAGTGCCGCATCAACGCCGAAAACCCGGACCTCAATTTCCGGCCGAGCTGCGGGAAAATCACACTGCTGCACATCCCGGGCGGCCCGTGGGTGCGGTTCGACACCGCGCTGTTTCAGGATTACACCGTTCCGCCGTTTTACGATTCGCTGATCGGGAAGCTCATCGTCCACGCGCCGACGAGGGAAGAGGCCATCCGCAAAATGCAGGCCGCGCTCTGCGAGCTGGTCATCGGCGGGGTGGACACCAACGCCGACCTGCAGCGGAAAATCCTCGCCCGGCCGGAGTTCCGGTCCGGGCGGTACCACACCGACCTGATGGAGAAACTGGAGGCATCCGAAAAAAATGCTGACGAAAAATCTGTTCAGAAAACCGGCTAATCCGCTGGAGTGGTACGACAGCATCCGCGGCAAAAAAAACACAAGGCCGGATATTCCGGAGCAGATGTGCGTTTCGTGCCCGAAATGCAAAACCATCCTGCTGACGGGCGATTTGAGCGAAAGCGCCCACGTCTGCCCGAAATGCGGCTATCATTTCCGCATCAACGCGCGGCAGCGCATCGGTCTGATTGCGGACAGGGACACCTTCCGGGAGCGGGACGCGCAGATGTCTTCCAGCAACCCGATCGATTTTCCAAACTATGAGAAAAAGCTGTGGCACGCCCGCCTGCAGAGCGGCGAAAACGAGGCCGTCGTCTGCGGGACCGCGTCGGTGGGCGGATTCCCCTGCTGCCTGTTCGTGATGGATTCGCATTTCATGATGGGGAGCATGGGGACCGTGGTCGGGGAAAAGGTCACGCGCATTTTTGAGTACGCCCTGCAGAAATCCCTGCCCGTCATCGGCTTTACGGTCTCCGGCGGCGCAAGGATGCAGGAAGGCACCCTTTCCCTGATGCAGATGGCGAAAACGAGCGCGGCGGTCAGGCGCCACAGCGATGCGGGCAACCTGTATGTCGCCGTGCTGACCGACCCCACGACGGGCGGGGTCACGGCGAGCTTCGCCATGGAGGCGGACATCATCCTGGCGGAGCCGGGTGCCCTGATAGGCTTCGCGGGCCCGCGCGTGATTGAGCAGACCATGCGGAAAAAACTGCCCCCCGGCTTTCAGCGGGCCGAGTTTCTGCTGGAAAAGGGATTCCTGGACGATGTGGTGCCGCGGCGCGGCCAGAGGGAATATCTGGCGCGGCTGCTTTCGCTCCACCAAAGGAGGGCCTGATATGGAGGCGTACGAACGGCTCGCCGCGGCGCGCGCAAAGGGAAGGCCGTCCGGGCTCTGCTACATCCGCAACATCTTCACCGATTTTGTGGAGATGCACGGCGACCGGCGCTTTGGCGACGACGGCGCGATTGTGGCCGGAATCGCCCGCCTGGGCGATTTGCCGGTCACGGTGGTGGCCAACGAAAAGGGCGACAGCACCAAGGAGCGCATCCGCCGCAATTTCGGCTCCGCCCACCCGGAAGGGTACCGCAAGGCGCTGCGCCAGATGAAGCTGGCGGAAAAATTCGGCAGGCCGGTCGTCTGCTTTGTCGACACGGCCGGCGCGTTCTGCGGCATTTCCGCAGAAGAGCGCGGGGAAGGCGAGGCGATCGCCGAAAACCTGATGGAGATGAGCGCCCTGCGGACGCCCATCCTCTCGGTATTCGTCGGCGAAGGCGGAAGCGGCGGCGCCCTCGCGCTCGCCGTCGCCGACGAGGTCTGGATGCTGGAAAACGCCTGCTACTCCGTGATTTCTCCGGAAGGGTGCGCCAGCATTTTGTGGAAGGACAGCTCGAAAGTCCGGGAGGCCAGCCGGTGCCTTAAAATGACGGCGGAGGACCTTCTCCGGCTCAGGGTGGTGGAACGCGTCTTCCCGGAATCCGGCGGCTTCGATCAGGTATACGCCACCCTGAAAACGGAGCTGTACCGCGCGCTGCGGCAGAAAATCGCGCTGGACACCAACGTGCTGCTGCAGCGGCGCTACGACCGGTTCCGCAGGATGGGCGCCCGGCCGGAGCGGTAAAAGGCCCGGTCCTTCGGGGCAAAGCGTGGATAGCGGAATGCCGCGGGACGTCGATTTTCGGTCGGCGCCTTTTTATTTTTCTCTTGACTTTCTGTATCATTTGTATTATATATTATAATATAAATAATTATAAATCGTATAGATAAGGAAAAGCCGATGCTGCTAAAAATCGATATGACGAGCGAAGTGCCGATTTATCGGCAAATCCGCGACGGGGTCGTGCTCGGGGTCGCCGGCGGCCGGCTGAGCGCCGGGGAGCCCCTGCCCACCGTGCGCCAGCTGGCGGGGGACATCGGCGTAAACCCCATGACCGTCAACAAAGCCTATGCGCTTCTGAAAAAAGAAGGGCTCATCGTCGTCGACCGCAGGCGCGGCGCCCGGATTGCCGTTCCTCCGGGGACGAACGAGCGGTTCGGCCCCGGCTTCGACCGCCGCGCGGCGCTTTTGATTTCGGAGGCGCGCATCCGCGGGGCTTCCAAACGGGAGATTTCGGAACATGTATCCGAACTGATTGACGGGATTTACGGGTGAAAGGGGAATCACGAATGCTTCTGTCGCTGCTGATTGTCTCGTGGCTGATCTTTGTGACGACGACCGCCTCCGCGCTGTTTTTCAGAGAGAGAACCCGCGGCGGGCTGCTGGGGATTTTTCTGCTGCGCACCCATGCGGAGTCGCCGCAGGCGAAGAAAGTCGCCGCCGGCTTTGCGAAGGCGTGCCGGTGCGCCCTGCTGGCCGCCTTCGGGTGCAGTTTTCTGCTGCTGACGCGGGGGATGAGGCCGTATGCGGGGATTTACCTGCTGGTTCTGGCCTTCGCCCATTTTTCTTCGACCTGGATGATTCTGCGGCATTACCGGGAAAAGCTGCGGGCCGTAAAGCAGAAAAACGGATGGGCGGAGCGCCCGGCGGGCGTCGTTACGGTGGACCTCGGCGTGTCGCGGGAAAAGGGAAAGTCCGCCGTTTCCGCCGCGTGGGTCTGGCTGTTTTTCCTGCTCAGTTTTGCCCCTCTGCTGTACCTGAGCCTGACGCCGGCGGCCCGGGAGACTTTTCCCGTCGGTTTCAGCCTGATTGGCCCGCTGTGCCAGACGGGCGCGGTTTTTCTGTATTATCAGATGAAAAATCTGCATGCGCCGGCGGTGGAAGGGGAACCGGAAAAGAACCGGGCATGCGCCCGGGCGGAAGAGCGCATCAATACGGCTTCGGCCGTGCTGGTGGCCCTCTTCTTTCTGATTTTCTGGATTTTGCTCCATGCTTTTATCGTGTTTGACGGCGGCGCGCTGCCGACCGTTTTGCTGGCTTTTGCAACGGTGCTGTGCCTGATTTGGGCCGCGCAGCGGCAGCGCCGGAAAATCCGCGCCGCGGAAGACCGGATTTTCGGCGGCCTGCCGGAGGACCCGGCCGGCGGAGAAGTTCCGGAAGAGGTTTGGAAATGGGGCTGCTACTGCAATCCGCAGGACCCGAGGCTCTTTGTGCCCAAGCGGATTGCGAGCATGGGGTGGACCGTCAACATCGGCAGGCCGGGCGGCAGAGCGCTTCTTTTTACCATTTTTGCGCTGATTGCCGTCCTGGTCGGCGTCCTCCTGTACGGGAACGTCAAAGACTATGCCGTCACGGTCCGTGATTCGAGCCTTTCCGTCGACGCCGCCCTGTATGACACGACGGTCGAAAAAAGACAGGTGGCCTCCGTTTCCGTCGTCGATTCTCTGCCGGACGGGACCAGGACCAACGGCTATGCGGGTGCCGAAAAGAGCTATGGCCACTTCACGCTGAACGGCTACGGCAAATGCATGCTCTACCTGTACCGCGACGTGGGCCGGTATGTGGTCCTGAAGCTCGGCGGAAACGACCCGGCGTATCTGATCCTCAATGGAAAATCGCCGGAGGAGACGCAGAATCTGTATCGGGAAATCCGGCGGTGGCTTGAAGAATGATTTCTTGAAAAATCCGTGCCGGAATTTTCTTTGATTCTTCCGGCTCCGTATGCTATACTGAAACCTGTCTTATAGATTTTTTAGCAGGAGGGTCTGTCGATGAGCAGCGAAAACGCCAAAGAGGACGTCAAAACGATGGGAGAAGCGTACGAGCCGGAGCGGGCGCAGGCCAAAAAGTGGTCCGTGTTCGTGGAATCCGACGCCGTGAACTTCTTTACCGCCAATAAGATTGAGAAGATGACGATTGAGGACGGCAACGGGAACAAGGCGAAGCTCTCAAGGACCAAGGACGGCGGCATCAAAATTGATTCCACTTCTTCGGTAATCCTTTGAACCGGTTTTCCGGCGGTGCGCGAGCGGGTGGAGAAAGAGGACCCCGGTATCGGATGTTTTGATACCGGGGTCCTCTTCTGCGTGCAGATAACCGATGGCACATATAGGACGCAGTCTACCACCGAAACGGATTTGAGGCGCTCTCTTTCGGCTTTTCAGATTGTTACAAGTCGGATTGGCGCTTATAATAACCGGTAGGGTGAAAATTCTCAAAATGTACGGGAGTGCCAAAGGGAGGAACCGGCATGTTTATTTCAAAAAACAGTGCAAAAAAGATCGTCTTGGAAGTAAAGGACATCATTCACCAGGAAATCAATATGATGGATGAAAAGGGATACATCATAGCCAGCACCGACCCGAAGAGGGAGGGGCAGTTCCACACCGCTGCGCAAAAAATTATCAGCCAGAAACTGGACCAGATTCTTGTGGTGCATGACGACGAATATGCGGGCACGAAAAAGGGAATCAACCTGCCCATCCTGTTCAGCGGCGAAATCATCGGCGTGATTGGGATTACGGGGGACGTTGCAGAAGTAGCAAAATACGGGCGCATCATCAAGAGAATCACGGAAATCCTGCTGCTGGACGCTTATGCAAAAGAACAGCGAAATATTCAGGAAAACCTACGGGCGGATTTTCTGAAACAATGGATCTACGGAAAGTTCACCGAAACGGACCAGGATTTTCTTCTGCGGAGCAGACTTTTTGGGGTCGACGTCTTTAAGCCTTTTCGCGTTCTGATTGCCGCGGCCGCCGACCCGGATGAACTGCAGGGAAAAAATGAGATTCAAATGAAACTGCTGGACCAGAAGATTCAGGATGACACCGGCAATTTCATCAAAGGACAGGAGGGAGAGCTTTCGTTTTTTTTTGGACGGCGGCCTCGTCTGCCTGGTTTCAATGAGAAACGACATACAGATAAAGCTGCTTGCTGAAGAGATATGCCGTCGGGTAAAGGCTGATTTTGGGCTGAATCTGGCAGTTGGGATTGACAGCTATAATCCGGACGCAAAAGGGATATCGTCTTCTTATTTTCGAGCGAAAAAAGCGCTTCAGTCCGCCGCTGCGTGCAAAACTGGGAAAATATGCCTTTACAGTGAGATCGGTCTGGAAATTTTCATGGACGATATTCCGCCGGAGGACAGGCACGATTTTATTCGGCAGGTTTTCAAAGGCTGCACAGAAGGAGAAATCGACGAATGGGTGAAAATTTTATCGGCTTTTTTCAATGCCGAAGGGTCTATTAATCACGCAGCCAGCCGCCTGTTCATGCATAAGAACACGCTGCAGTACAAATTGAACAAGCTTTCCGAAACGACCGGGCATAATCCCAGAAAGCTGTCCGACGCAGCCCTCTTTTATCTCGCCCTGCGCTTTCTAAAATAACATTATGTTCTTCGTACCATAAATCCGCTTGTAATTGTGTTATGGGTAATATAGAAAAAATAAGCAAACGGATTTATAATTTTGTGCAAAGATAACTGATACGAATAACAGCAATTCACGATTTCATTCATAATTAACATGAGGTTAAAGAAGCCATGAAGAAATTCATAATCATTCCAGATTCTTTTAAGGAGACGATGAGCGCTCAAGAAATCTGCAGAATCGTGGGGAAAGCAATCAGCCGTTATTACCCTCAGGCGGAAATCCGTTCGATTCCCGTGGCAGACGGCGGAGAGGGAAGCGTGGATTCTTTTCTTGCGGCGATGGACGGGCAAAAAGTATTTGTGGACGTCAAAGGCCCGTTTATGGAAAAAATTAAGGCTTATTACGGAATTACGGCAGACGGCACCGCCGTGATTGAAACGGCGGCCTGCGCCGGCTTCCCGATGGTCAAGGGCCGGTCGGTCGGCGAAGCCTCTACATACGGGGTCGGTCAGCTCATCGTCCATGCCGCGGCGCACGGATGCGGAAAGATTATTGTGGGGCTGGGCGGAAGCTGCACAAACGACGGCGGCGCTGGCGCCGCGGCAGCGGCCGGCGTAAAATTTTATGACGGAGCCGGGAAAAGCTTTCTGCCCATAGGCGAAACCCTTGACAAAATTGCTGGAATCGACATTTCCGGATTTTGCCCCGAGGTCCGGATGGCCAAAATCATCTCGATTTGCGATACGGATATTCCTCTATATGGCCCTTCGGGGGCAGCCCGCATGTTCGGCCCGCAAAAGGGTGCGGATCCGGCGATGGTAGAAAAGCTGGACCGGGGACTGAAGAACCTCGCTGAAAAAGTCCGGAAGTCCCTTGGGCGCGATGTTTCGGAGCTCCCCGGTTCCGGCGCCGCAGGGGGCATGGGGGGCGGCATGGCCGCGTTTTTCGATTCAAAGCTTCAGTCCGGAATTGAAACCATGCTTTCCTGTGTGCATTTTGACGAGCTTGCCAAGGACGCCGATTTGATTATCAGCGGAGAAGGCAAAATCGACAGCCAAAGCCTGCGGGGCAAGGTCGTGAGCGGAGTGGCGCGGCATGCCAAAAAACTTGGAATCCCGCTTGTCGCTATTGTCGGGGACATCGGGGACGATATCGCCGGTCTTTACGATAGCGGCGTTTCCGCGGTGTTCAGCACAAACCGGGTTGCAGCCAGCTTTGATGAAGCGAGAAAGCGCTGCAGAGAAGACCTTGCGCTGACGGCGGACAATTTATTTCGCTTTCTAAAAATTTTAAAAATATAACTGAAGGAGGATGCACGATGAGCATTAAAACGAGGGCAGCCCTTTTAAGGGGTCCGTATGACATCGATTTGGTTGAAAAGGAACTTGTCTGCGGAGAAAACGAGGTCATTGTAAAAAACAATCTGATTGGCATCTGCGGTTCCGACAAAAGCTTTTACCGGGGCCACTTGCCTAAAAACACGGGGGCATCCCGGAAGGAACCCAAGTTTCCGTTTGAGCTTGGCCATGAGAGCGGGGGCGTTGTAGTTGAAGCCGGCAGCAAAGTAACCGACTATAAAGTGGGCGACCATGTGATGGCGTTCGGCTGGAATAACAACTATGCGGATTATTTCAAAACCCCGACGTGGCAGTTGCAGCCTGCCCCGGAAGGCCTCGATCCGGACCTTGCCAGCCTCGGGGAACCGATTTCCTGCGCGATGTATTCGGGCATGAACTGCAGGGTTCAGCTTGGCGATACCGTCGTTGTGATGGGCGCCGGCTTTGCGGGCCAGATCATCGCACAGTGCGTCAAGAAAAAAGGTGCGTATCAGGTGATTATGGTGGACGTTCTGGACGGTAAGCTCCAGATCGCCAAAAAACTGGGTGCGGACGTTATCATCAACTCAAAAAAGACGGATGTCTACGATGCCGTGATGGAACTGACGCACGGCGTAGGAGCGGACGTCGTGGTGGAAGCGGCCGGGACGCAGGAATCCTTTAACACGGCCAGCCGGATTATCCGCCATAACGGAAAATTCGTATTCTACAGCTGGGTGACTCAGCCGATTACGCTGGACATCAGCAGGTGGCATGACGATGGTCTGGAATTTGTAAATACCTGCCTGGTACACCATACGTGGCATCACCGCTTTGTATGGACGCCGGAAGTGCTCCGTCCGGTCCAGCAGGGCACCATCAACATCAAATCGCTGATTACCAATGAGTTCAAACTCGCCGACTTGAAAAAGGGATTCGAGCTGGCCGACAAGGACGATTCCGCCATCAAAATCGTCTTTCGGCCTTAAAACAACGGGTGCCCGGCGACGGGCGTCATGCGACGAAACGGGAGGAATTCCTATTGAAAATCTTAAAGACCATGCAAAAAATACCGGGTGGCGTTTTGATTGTTCCTCTGATTTTGGGAATGCTGATCAATAGCTTTTTCCCGGGAGCGCTTGAGATTGGGAGCTTTACCACCGCGTTGTTTAAAAAGGCCACACAGCCGCTGCTTGCCCTGTTCATTTTCTGCGCCGGTTCCCAGATTGACATTCATAAAGCGGGGCTGTCGCTTGCGAAAGGCGGAGCCCTCACGGTTACCAAAATTTTAATCGGCGCCGTCGTCGGCCTTCTGATTGGCCGAATCTACGGGAATGTCGGGATCCTGGGCCTGAGCGTGCTGGCCATCGTTCCGGGCATGACGAATTCCAACAGCTCTCTGTTCGCCGCCCTTGCGAGCCAGACGGGCGACGATACGGATGTCGGAGCCGTATCGGTGATTGCACTGAACAACGGTCCTCTCTTCACAATGATAATTTTAGGGTCCGCAGGGCTGGCAAACATATCGGCCGTTTCATTTGTCGCGGTCCTGGTGCCGATTCTCGTCGGTTTCGCTTTGGGAAACCTCGACCCGGATTGGCGTGAATACCTTAAGCATGGGAAGATGCTGATTCCTTTTTTGGGATTTTCCATCGGGGCTTCCCTGGACATTAAGACAATCCAGGCGGCGGGTGCTTCCGGGATTCTGCTCGGCTTTGCCACCCTCCTTCTGACGGGCTTCGGCGGATATTTCATCTACGGCATCTTCAAGGGCAGCAGGCGCGCGGTCGGCGCCGCCATCGGCACGACGGCCGGCATCGCCGCCGCCACTCCCGCCGCCATCGCCGCTGTCGATCCTTCCATGAACCCGTTTGTGCAGACGGCCACCGTGCAGATATCCGCTTCTATCATTATTACCGCCCTGCTCTGCCCGGTTCTGGTCTCTCTGCTGAACAACCTGGAGAAAAAGAAAAAATCGTCTGCCAAAACGGTGGATTCCGTGCCTGCAAAAGGAAGCACCCCGTGATATATTGAGAAACACGTTTTCAGTACAGGGCATTTCAGCGCTTAATTTACATTTTGCATGGATAAGAACGGCAAGTGCCGGCGATTCGTCGCTTTGCCGTTCTTATTTTTTATTTAGTTAAAACTGAGAAAAATTTCTTGACTTTTATTTTAGGCAAGCGTAGAATATAGGCGCAGTCAAAATCAGCACGCAGGCGCCTGAAAGGGGGGCTGGATTCCGATGGGCAAGCTCAGAAAACTTCCGGATACGGAGTTTGAAATCATGAAGGTCGTCTGGGCAAACAGGCCGCCCATCACCACCGGCATGGTCATGGAGCGGCTCGGCAGGGAACGCGGCTGGAAGGCCCCGACCGTGATTTCCCTGATGCTGCGGCTGGTCAAAAAAGGTTTTTTGAGGACGGAGAAAAACGGCAAGGAACGGACCTTTTTTCCGCTGGTCGCCAAAGAAGATTATCTGGAATTTGAAACGGGCAATTTCATGAAGCTGTACCACGAGAACTCTTTCCTGAGCCTCGTCAACACGCTGTACGACGGCAAACAGCTCAGCGACAGCGACATCGACGAGCTGATGGAGTGGGTGAAAGAACGGAGGAGCTGAGGATGCAGGCTTTTTTGACGGCGTTGATTCAACGCTCAGTTTCCATGTCGGCGCTGGCGCTTGTCCTGCTTGCGCTGAGCCCGCTGCTGGCGAGGCGCTGCGCCTCAAAATGGCTTTACGGCGCCTGGATGGTCATTGTGGCCGGCCTGGTGGTTCCATTCCGGTTGCCGACCCGCACGGTTCAGATTCGGGCGGAAGCGGTTCCCGCCGCGGTTCGCCCGATTTTTTCAGCGGGAAGCGGAACGGTCCCTGCCGCGGTTTCTGCCGTTGCCCCGGCGGTTTCAGCGGATCCGGCCGTGCCGTGGGACCGGCTTGCCGGCGCCCTGTGGATTGCCGGCGTCGCCGCTTTTCTTCTGTACCACGGGCTGAGGCACGCCCGCTTTCTCGGGATGGTGAAACGGTGGAGCGAACCGGCGCAGGGGAAAATTCTGAAAGTGCTGGAAGCGTCTGAAAGGGAGATGGGAATCGCCGGGCGGATCGGGCTGCGAATTTGCCCCTGCGTTTCAAGCCCGATGGTGACGGGCTTTCGGAACGCCGTGATTTTGCTGCCGCGGTCCGATTTCTCCGAAGAGGAGCTGAAGTATATTCTCCGGCATGAGCTGGTCCATTTCAGGCGGAAAGACCTGTGGCTCAGGGGCCTGGTGGTTCTGGCGGCCGCCGTCCACTGGTTCAACCCCATGGTGTATCTGATTGCGAAGGCCGCCGCGCTGCAGTGCGAGCTTTCCTGCGACGCGGCGGTCGTGGATGGAATCGGCCCGGAGGGCAGGCGGAAGTACGGCGAGGTCCTCCTCGGGGCCGTCAAAAGCCGGCCAAAAGCACGGACGGCTTTTTCCACGAATTTTTACAGCGGTAAAAAAGGGATGAAGAAGCGGATTTTCGCCATTCTGGATACCAGGAAGAAAAAAGCCGGAATCCTCGTCCTCTGTCTGATTCTCCTCGGGACTTTGGGAACCGGCACGGCGGTCGCCGTCGGCGGGCAGGGAACAGGCGGCCGGAGTGCTTCCCGGACGGATTCTTTCAGCGAACTCCGCACTCTTGCCGGGAAATGGGCCGAGGCGGTCAAAAACCGCGACGGAAAGGCCCAGTACGCCCTG
The DNA here is from genome assembly GCA_002409675.1 of Ruminococcaceae bacterium UBA5401. GTDB lineage: Bacteria > Bacillota > Clostridia > Oscillospirales > Acutalibacteraceae > Thermocaproicibacter. Next base: position 4,557 of record DHOB01000021.1, on the reverse strand, counting down.
CTGAGCCCGAAATGCCAGGCCGCCGTATACGACGAATACAGCGCCGGCCACTGGTCGACCGGCACCTCCAGCCCGTGGGTGGAAAGCTATGAGATTTCGGTCGACAGGAACCGGAAGAACAGCGCC
>DHOB01000021.1:3867-4114 GCA_002409675.1 Ruminococcaceae bacterium UBA5401 | reverse complement strand
TTTGTGAAGGCCTATCTGATCGGGGACATCCGGGAGATGAAAAGGTGCCTTTCCAATCCTGAAAGCGGCCGGAACGATTTCAGCATGGCCGGCAGGACCGTGGACTGGAAGTCGCTGACGCTGAAGATTGCACCGGAAGCTGTCGGAGAAAATGCCGTATCCGCCGAATATGAGATCTTTTTGCCGGGCGGCGGCTCCCAAAGCCTCTGTTTTACGATGGAAAAGACCGGCGGGGAATGGAAGACGG
>DHOB01000021.1:2607-3616 GCA_002409675.1 Ruminococcaceae bacterium UBA5401 | reverse complement strand
CTGTCGTACCGGGCTGGGATGTTCAGGTATCCCAGCTGATGCAGCCCTGCGGAAATTCCGGCGAGCAGCTTACCTCGTTCGGAATCTCATAGGGCTTGTTTTTGCGGTCCTTTTCTTTCCGTTCGTTCTTTTTATATTCACGATTCTTGCTCATCTGAAATCCTCCTTTGGAGCCTGTCTTTTCTTTGCAAAGAAAGTATACCTTATTTGTCCACATTAATCAACCCTAAATCCGCAGATTTTAACGCTCTTCAGAATTTTCTTTTTGTTCAAGTTGGGCCTGATTCTCCCGGCGGGAATCATTCTTTTCGGGGACGGAGCTCTGCTGAGCGGCGCTCAGCTCTGCCTCCGGCTCTACCGTGACCTGACAGGCGGCGGTGAAGCTCCCGTCTTTCGTCGTCGCCGTGACGGTCGAAGTTCCCGCGCCGACGGCCGTCACCCTGCCGGATTGATCCACCGCGGCGACATCGCTGTCGGAGGAATCCCAGAACACGTCTTTCACGGTCGCGTCGCCGGGGGTGATGAAGGGGATCAGGGTTTCGGATTTCCCGACCATCAGGGAGAGGGAGGTTTTGTTCAGCGAAAATTCCCGGACCGGGACCATCACGGTCACCGCGCAGGTCGCGGAGAATCTGCCGCCGGATGTTTTTGCGGTGATGGTAGCGGTTCCGCCCGCTTTCGCCGTGACTTTGCCGAAGCCGTCCACGGATGCGACGGCCGGGTTGGAAGACATCCAGGCGATCGTCCTGTCCTCCGTCGCATCGGAAGGCAGGATGATTGCCGTCAGCGTCCGGCTGGCTCCTTTTTCAAGGGCCAGCCGTTCGGGGCTCAGACGGATGGTCAAAACGGAGACCGCGACGTGCACGGTGCATTGAGCGGAATACTGCCCGGATTCTGCGGTGATGACGGCCGTCCCGGGAGCGATTCCGGTGACGTTCCCCTTCCCGTCGACGGCCGCGACGTTTTTGTCGGAGGAAGCCCAGCGAATGGAGGGCTTCGTCGCGTCGGC
>DHOB01000021.1:2078-2390 GCA_002409675.1 Ruminococcaceae bacterium UBA5401 | reverse complement strand
TTGCTGCTCAGGCTGATTCCCGCCACGGGCACCGTTACTTTTACCGTGCACTGGGCGCTGTATTTGCCGTCGAGCGCTGTGACGACGGCCGTGCCGGCACTTTTTGCCGTTATTTTTCCGGTTTTGTCCACCGATGCGACGGAANNGGCTTCCGGCTTCCCCGCGCGGCCGTCAGCCGGTAAGTGTCCCCTTTAGCGAGCGAGAGGCTGTTTTCACTGAGCCTGAGCTCGGGGATGGACGTCCCGACCGTTACCCTGCAGGCGGCCGAGAAAGCTCCCGCTTTCGCCGTGACGGCGGCGCTTCCTCCGGCGA
>DHOB01000021.1:1846-1972 GCA_002409675.1 Ruminococcaceae bacterium UBA5401 | reverse complement strand
GAGGACGATGTCCGTCATGTTCAGAAAAATCCCGGTTGCGGGGACCGATACGTTCACTTTGCAGGCGGCCGTCCCGCCGTCGATGGATTTTGCGGTGATGGAGGCGGTTCCGCCGTCCACCGCCGT
>DHOB01000021.1:0-1834 GCA_002409675.1 Ruminococcaceae bacterium UBA5401 | reverse complement strand
TCCACCCTGGCGTTCAGGGAGCGGGTTTCGCCGGTCTGGAGGACGATGTCCGTCATGTTCAAGAAAATCCCGGTTGCGGGGACCGATACGTTCACTTTGCAGGCGACCGTCCCTCCGTCGATGGATTTTGCGGTAATGGAAGCGGTTCCGCCGTCCACCGCCGTGAGCAGCCCCCGGCTGTTCACGGAAGCGACCTTTGTGTTGGAGGAAGACCACGCGACGGTTCCGCTCGCTTTTTTCTCTTTCCCCACCGCGGCGTTCAGCGCCACGGTGTCGCCCTTTTTCAGCTTCAGCTCTTTTTTGTTTAAGACGGCCCCGCTGCTGGACCGGATGATCACGCCGGACTTTTTACCGGAAACGCCGGAAGAAGACGGGCCGGCAGGGCGGGAGGCCGCTGAGGCCGCGGGGCCGGCCTGCACGCCCAGCGCGCCGTTTCTCAGGGAAAAAATCCCGAAGAGGAGCGCGGTCAGCGCCACGATGACAGACAAGCATACCGTCACGGCGATTTTGCTGAGGCGGACGATGTTTTTTCGCTTCGCGGGGCCGCTGCCTTCGCACCGGCTCTTTATGTAATTCCTTATTCTGAAAAGCAAAATACTTCCCTGCCTTTCCATTCCCCTTCTGCACTTCGGCGTATTTTGGCTCCTGTTTTTCAAACGGCTTCTTTTAACAATTATATGGGACCCGCAAAAACGTGTCAAGCGAAGGGAAAAATTGAAAAGACTTTCTGCCGGGCCGCCCGCCTTGACAGCAGGGCGGGTTCATGGGATAATAAAGTAATTCCATCGAAGGTGGTCGTCTTATGAGAGTCATTACCGGAACGGCGCGCGGCAAGCGGCTGATTACCCGCGAAGGCGACGCGGTGCGCCCCACGCCGGAGCGGGTCAAGGAAGCCCTTTTCAGCGCCATCCAGTTTGAAATCGAGGGCCGGCGCGTGCTGGACCTGTTTGCCGGTTCCGGGCAGCTCGGCATCGAGGCGCTCAGCCGCGGCGCGCGGGAAGCCGTGTTTGTGGACGTGAGCCGCGATTCGGCGGAAGTGGTCCGGGCAAATCTGGAGGCGTGCGGCTTTCTGCCCCATGCCCGGGTCGAGATTTCGGAATTTGCCCCTTTTCTGCTGCGCGAGGAAGCGCCGTTCGACATCGCGTTTCTGGACCCGCCCTACCGCACGGGGCTCCTGCAGCGCGCGCTGCCCATGACGGTGGAGCGGATGAATCCGGGCGGGGTCGTCGTCTGCGAGAACCCCACCGATGAGGAAATGCCGGGCGAGGCCGGCGCGTTCCGCCGGGTGTGGTCCCACCGCTACGGCAAAATTATGCTGAGCATGTACCGCCGAAAGGACGTGGCATCCCTGTGAAAACCGCAATCTGCCCCGGCAGCTTCGACCCCGTGACGCTGGGCCACATGGATATCATCAACCGCGCCCGCAAACTGTTCGACCGCCTGATTGTCGCCGTGCTGGTGAACCCGGCCAAGCACACCGCTTTTACGCTGGAAGAGCGCATTGACCTGCTCAAGCGTTGCACACAGAGCATGAAGGACGTGGAGGTGGTGGGCTTTGACGGCCTGCTCGCCGATTACGCCAAAATCCGCGGGGCCTGCGCCATCGTGAAGGGCCTGCGCGCCATGTCGGACTTTGAATACGAATTCCAGATGTCGCTTGTCAACAAAAAGCTGAATCCGGAGCTGGAGACGGTCTTCCTCAACACGACGTCCGAAAATATGTTTTTAAGCTCCAGCGCGGTCAAGCAGGTGGCGAGCTTCGGCGGCGACATCTCCAATTTTGTCCCGGCGTGTATCCTGGATGACATCGAACGCCGCCTGTGCACAGGAGGAA
>DHOB01000044.1:43852-45173 GCA_002409675.1 Ruminococcaceae bacterium UBA5401 | reverse complement strand
GTGGATGGAATCGCAGAGCGGTTTGGAGGGATATCATAAAAGTGCAGAGGTCAAACACCCAAAATGTGATAAAATCAAAGAAAGAATAACGGGGTGTTTGAAATGCGCAAATATGACAAGGAATTTAAAGAAGAAGCGGTGAAATTGTCGGACGAGGTTGGCGTGAAGCAGGCAGCTGCGCAGTTGGGGATTCCATACTACACGCTGGCGGAATGGCGTCAGAAACGGAAAGCTTTCGGAGACCATGCCTTTGTCGGCAGCGGGATCCGGCGGGACGCGCCGCTTTCCGAAAACGAACGGGAAATGATGAAGCAAATCCGAGAACTGCAAAAAGCCAACGAGATTCTCAAGGATGCGCTTGGTTTTTTCGCAAAAGACCGGAAGAAGTAAAGCCGGAACGGCTGCATGAATATGTCACGCTGCGAAAGCAGCAGTCTAGCGTTTACGCCCTGTGCCGCGTTCTAAAGATCAGCGAGTCCGGGTACTATCGTTCTCTCCGGATGCAGGATTCGCCGCGGCCGTGGCAGCTTCTTCTGGTTCGGATTCGAAAGATTTACAAAGAAAATCCGGACAACCGGAATTACGGCGTGGGGCGGATTTTGTTGGCACTGGAGCGAAGAGGCGTGAACGCCAGCCGCTCCACCGTGCGGCGCGCTATGAAAAGGGGTGGGTTACTGAAAACACCGGCCCGCAGACCGCAAAGCCTGACAAAAGCAGACGCCGCGGCGCAAAAGGCAGAAAACTTGATTCGCCGGGATTTTACCGCTGAGGCACCCAATCAAAAATGGCTGACCGATATCACGCAGATTCCATGCGCGGACGGAAAACTCTACATCGCTGCCGTCCTGGATTGCTACAATGGCGAAATCGTCGGCCTTTCCATGGGTGACAACATGAAAAAGGAGCTGTGCATCCACGCATTTGAAAGCGCATGCGAATCACGCGCCGCACACGGCATGATTTTGCACAGCGACCGGGGTAGCCAGTTCACCAGCGCAGCTTTCCGGAAGACGCTGGCCAAATACGAAGCTGTCCAAAGCATGAGCAGTACGGGACGCTGTTATGACAATGCTCGGATGGAAAGCTTCTTTGCCACACTGAAGAAGGAAAAGCTCTATCAGATTCACACCGAAAAGATGCCGATGAGCCAGGTCAAAAGCATCGTGTTCCGTTACATCATGACTTACTACAACCGGGAACGAATCTATACCGCCAATCCGGGCGGCCTTGCTCCTGCCATGTATCGTCAGGCCGCCAGAGGATTGGCCGCTTAACTCGCTGATTTTGGGTGTTCACGTTCTGCACTGTTCTTGACTTCTCC
>DHOB01000044.1:38956-43677 GCA_002409675.1 Ruminococcaceae bacterium UBA5401 | reverse complement strand
GTTCAGGTGACGCACTACGGAAACAAAGGCGGAATTCTCTTGTTAAAACTACGAATTAACGAAAGGCTGCGCGAACTGCGCATAAAAAGCGGATATACGCAAAGTCAGATTGCCAAAATACTGAACATCGACCGCTCCACATATTCGTACTATGAAATCGGCAAGACGATGCCCGACGTTTCCATCCTGATGACCCTTGCGAAGATCTTCAATATTTCGCTTGAGGAGCTGCTGAGCGATGAAAACGGCACGCACGCCGTGGCGGACGGCGGCGCCCGGCGCGACTATGTGTCCGGCAAAAAAAACTCCAGCCGGATTTATGAGCTTTCCGGCCGGGAAAGGGAGCTTGTGGGCGCTTTCCGCGCCTGCTCGGAAGCGCAGCGGGAACGCATCCTGCAGGATGTCCGGGACCTGATGGACCGCCCCCCGGACAAGCGGGGATAAATCCTTCCGGCGCGCCGCGTCCGGGCGGCTGTGCCCTTTGCAGGCGGGGGAATTTTGTGGTAAAATAAAATCAGGGGTGCGCACCATGAAGTATGACGCGTTTACCGGCGGAATCGAGCCCGGCGGCCTCCGGACGAAGGACGAGGTCCGGATTCTGGTCTGCTACCTGCTCACCAGCGTGCAGGCGCCGCTCTCGAAAGAAGACCTGGTGGCCATTGTGGTGGAAAACGGCCTCGCCAATTATTTTGAGGTCGCCGACGCCGTTGCCGAACTGGCCGGCAAGGGCGTCATCCGCGTTTCCGGCGGCAGGCCGCAGATGTGCGCGGCCGAGGAGCCGGCGCGCATGATTTCCGGCCAGCTGGAGTCCGTGCTGCCCCCCACGGTGCGCCATAAGGCGCTCTGCGCGGCCATCGCCCTGTTGGACCGGGCGAAGAGGGAGCGGGAGAATACCGTAGAAATCCGCAGAACCGAGCACGGCTACCGCGTCACCTGCCACATCTCCGGCGGAAAAGAAGACCTGATGGATTTTTCCCTCTATGTGCCGGACCGGATGCAGGCCGACCTGGTCAAGGAGAATTTTCAGCGCTCGCCCGGGACCGTGTACCGCATGCTGCTGGCGCTGATGACGGGGGACCGGGACGCCGCGGCCGGCCTGCTGGAAGGGGACGGCCGCTGAGCTTCCGCATCGGCCGGAGCCGGAATGAAAAAAGAGTTGCAACCCCCGTTCCGTTGTGGTAAACTGTTAAGGTCTTTTGAGCTTTTCGCCGCCGGAAAACCGGTGGGAATCACCGCCCGGCCTTCAGGGCGTGAAACGGGCAGTCCTCTGCCGCAGAAGCGGCATGAATGCCTAAAACTGAGAGGAGAAATTCTGATGGATGCACTGAAAACAATTGCGCAGGATTCTTTGAAAAAAGAACTGCCCGAGTTCGAGATCGGCGACACCGTCCGCGTGGACGTGAACATCCGCGAGGGCGACCGCGAGCGGATTCAGGCGTTCGAGGGGACCGTCATCGCCCGCAAAGGCAGCGGCGTGAGCGAGACCTTCACGGTCCGCCGCGTCTCTTACGGCGTGGGCGTCGAAAGGGTCTTCCCGATTCATTCCCCCAACGTGAAAAACGTGAAGGTTGTCCGCCGGGGCAACATCCGCCGGGCCAAGCTTTACTATATCCGCAACCGGGTCGGCAAGTCTGCGAAGGTCAAGGAGCAGCTTCACTGACCGCCTGCGGCGGCCGTGCGCGAAAGGGACAGCGAGTGTCCCTTTTTTTCTTGTAAAATCGTGGGATAGGTGGTAGTTGCCGTGGCGGTTTCCGATTCCCCGGAAGAGCGGGACCCGGCGAAAGGCTTCGCCGCAGGGTGCTTTGAATGTGTCGAGGAGCTGATTACGGCCTTCATCGCCGTGCTGCTCCTGTTCGTGTTCCTGTTCCGGCTGAACATCGTGGTGGTCGGCCCCTCGATGGAGCCGAATTACCGGGAAGGGTACCGCGTGTTCGTCTCATGCCTGGACCGGAATTTTACGACCGGCGACGTGGTCGTGGTGGACGCCGACGGCACGCGCCTGAAAGAGCGCATCATCAAGCGCGTGATCGCCACGGGCGGGCAGACCGTCGACATTGACTTCGACACCGGCGTGGTGTCCGTGGATGGAAAGCCGCTGGACGAGTCCGCCTATATCCGGAACGGGATTACGAAGGACCGGTCCGACGTTTCATTCCCCTGCACCGTCCCCGCCGGGCATGTGTTCGTGCTGGGCGACAACCGCACCGTCTCGGAAGACAGCCGCTCCAGAATGGTCGGCATGATCGACAGCCGCTACATCATCGGAAAAGTCCGGTTCGTCCTCAGCCCGTTCGGGGGGTAGCCGGGCCGGGCTCTTTTTGCGCAGAGGGGGGCGCTTTGTGAACGGACAGGAGATCCAGTGGTTCCCCGGCCACATGGCCAGGGCGGAAAAACAAATCGCCGCGGGCCTGAAGCTCTGCGACGCCGTGCTGGAGCTGACCGACGCGCGGATTCCCGCGAGCAGCCGCAACCCCGACCTGGGCCGTCTGGCGGCCGGAAAGCCGCGCGTCCTTCTGCTGAACAAAAGCGACCTGGCGGACGCGGCGGAGACCGCCCGCTGGCTCCGCTTTTACCGGGGCCGCGGGCTTGCGGCGCTGGCCGTGGACTGCCAGAGCGGCAGAAACGTCCGCGCGGTCCTGCCCGCGGTCCGGGACCTGCTGAAAGAGCAGATTGCGCGCTGGAAAGCCAGGGGCATGCCCGGCCGGCGCATCCGCGTGATGGCGGCGGGGATTCCCAACGTCGGCAAAAGCTCGCTGATCAACCGGCTGGCGCGCAGAAGCGGCGCCAAGGTGGAGGACCGGCCCGGCGTCACGCGCGCGCCCGGCTGGTTTTCCGTCGGCGGCGGATTCGAGCTGCTCGACACGCCCGGCGTGCTGTGGCCGAAGTTCGGCAGCCGGGCGGCCGGCGGGCGCCTCGCCCTCACGGGCGCCGTCCGCGGGGAGGCGTTCGACGCCGAGGCCCTCGCCTGCGCCCTGCTGGAGCTTCTGCGTGCGGAGTACCCGCAGCTTTTAAAGCGCCGCTACCGGCTGGAGGACGCCGACCTTGCCGGGGCGGCGGGGGCCGGCCTGCTGGAGCGCGTCGCAAAAAAGCGGGGCATGCTGGTCTCCGGCGGCGGCGCGGATACGGAGCGGGCGTCGCGCATGCTGCTGGAGGAGTTCCGCGGCGCGAAAATCGGCCGGATTACGCTGGAACGGGCGGAAGAGCCATGAGGGACCTTTCCGCCTATGAGCGCGCGGCGGCGCGGGAGGGGTTCCGCGCCGTCTGCGGAATCGACGAGGCGGGCCGCGGCCCGCTCGCCGGCCCGGTGTTCGCGGCCGCGGTGATTCTGCCGCCGGGCTGCGAAATCGCGGGGGTCGACGACTCCAAGAAGCTCAGCCCCAAGAAGCGCGAGGCGCTGTTCCCCGTCATCGAGGCAAAGGCCGCGGCATACGGCATCGGTTTTGCGACGGAGCGGGAGATCGACGCAATCAATATCCTTCAGGCGACTTTCCTCGCCATGCGGCGCGCCGTGGAGGCGCTTGCCGTGCGGCCGGACCTGGCCCTGGTGGACGGCAACCGCATGCCGCCGCTCGGCCTGCCCACCCGCACGATTGTGCGCGGGGACTCGCTCAGCGAGAGCATCGCGGCCGCCTCCATCCTCGCGAAGGTCAGCCGGGACAGGCTGATGTGCCGGGTGGACGAGCTTTACCCGCAGTACGGCTTTGCGCGGCACAAGGGGTACGGCACGGCGCTGCACGTGGCCATGCTGAAAAAGTACGGCCCGTGCCCGGTGCACCGCAGAACCTTCCTGAAAAAGATTCTGGGCGGGCGGCAGAATGGATAATTCCTCCGGAGCCGCGGGGGAGCGGGCCGCGGCGGAATATCTCGAAGGCGAGGGCTGCGAAATCCTCGCGCGGAACTACCGGTCCCGGTTCGGGGAAATCGACCTGATTGTGCGCGACGGCCGGTATCTCGTCTTCGTCGAGGTCAAGACGCGGAAGCCCGGCGCGAAGGTCGGCCCGCTGGAGGCCGTGTCGCCGGCCAAGCGGCGCAGAATCGTCCGCACGGCCCTGATGTACCTGCGCGGCGGGGCGGTGCGCCTGCAGCCGCGGTTCGACGTCGTCGCCGTCTCTTTCGCGAAGGGCGGCGCCGCCTCCGTCCGGCACCTTAAAAATGCGTTCGGCGGGGAGGGCCTCTTTTGACTTTTCGGCGGGAATCGTATATGATAAACCATACTGTTTTAGCATCTCGGCAAAGGGGGAGAGCGGCGTGAACTATCAATCCACCAGGGGCGGCCGCACCGGCGTCTCCGCGGCGCAGGCCGTGGCGCAGGGCATCTGCGGCGACGGCGGGCTGTTCGTCCCGGAGGTCTTTCCGCGCTTTTCCGAGCGGGCGATTGAAGGGATGGAAGGGCTGGACTACCGGGCGCGCGCGGCGCTGGTGATGGCGCCGTTCCTCACGGATTTTTCCGGGGAAGAGCTGCGCGGGTGCGTCGCGGACGCCTATGCGGAACAGAAGTTCTCCGGCCCTCCGGCTCCGCTCTCTTCGCCGGAAAGCGGGGTCTGGTTCCTGGAGCTGTGGCACGGGCCGACCTGCGCGTTCAAGGACATGGCGCTGCAGCTTCTGCCCCGGCTGCTGACGCTGTCGCTCGGCAAAATCCGCTCGCAGAAGGGCGCGCTGATTCTGGTGGCCACTTCGGGCGACACGGGCAAGGCGGCGCTCGAGGGGTTTCGGGACGTTAA
>DHOB01000044.1:38376-38729 GCA_002409675.1 Ruminococcaceae bacterium UBA5401 | reverse complement strand
AACGTCTCCGTCTGGGCGGTCCGCGGGAACTTCGACGACGCCCAGACCGGCGTGAAAAAGATCTTTGCCGACGGGCATATCCGGGAGGAAACCGGGAAGCGCGGCTGGATGCTTTCGAGCGCGAACTCCATCAACTGGGGCAGACTGCTGCCGCAGATCGTCTATTACTTTTCCGCGTGGTGCGACCTCGCCGCTTCCGGCGCGGTGCGTCCGGGCGAGCCGGTGGATTTCTGCGTCCCGACCGGGAACTTCGGCGACATCCTCGCGGCGTATTACGCGAAGAAAATGGGCCTGCCGGTCGGCAGGCTGGTCTGCGCCTCCAACGCGAACAACGTGCTGACCGAGTTCCTGAA
>DHOB01000044.1:37849-38166 GCA_002409675.1 Ruminococcaceae bacterium UBA5401 | reverse complement strand
ATTCTGGTCTCCAGCAACCTGGAGCGCCTGCTGTTCGACCTGACCGGCGGCGACGGCGGCCGGGTCGCCGGGTGGATGGCGGAGCTGGCCCGCAGCGGGCGGTACCGCGTGGAGGACGACGTCCTCGCAAAGCTGCACGCGCTGTTCTGGGCGGGCTGCTGCGGCGACGATGAGACGAGGGACGAAATCCGCGGGGTCTACGCGCGCGGCCGGTATCTGTGCGACCCGCACACCGCGGTGGCCGCCCGCGTCTTCCGCCGCTACCGGCGGGAAACGGGCTCCCGCGCGCCGGGCGTCGTCGTGTCGACGGCCAGCCC
>DHOB01000044.1:34248-37569 GCA_002409675.1 Ruminococcaceae bacterium UBA5401 | reverse complement strand
CCCAGCCCCTGCGCTTTTCCGACGCGTGCGCGCCGGAAAAGATGGGGGAAGCCGTCCTCCGCGCCGCCGGCTGCGGGAAAGGCTGAAGAACATGGCGCTGTTTGCGATTGCGGACCTGCATCTGTCGCTTGGGGAAGACAAGCCGATGGACGTCTTCGAGGGGTGGAAGGGCTACGTCCCCCGGCTGGAGAAGAACTGGCGCGCCCTGGTGCGGGACGAAGACACCGTGGTGGTCGCCGGGGATATCTCGTGGGCGATGAAGCTCGACGAGGCGGAGGCGGACTTCCGGTTTCTCGATTCCCTGCCGGGCCGCAAGCTGATTTTAAAGGGCAACCACGACTACTGGTGGTCCACGCGCAAAAAAATCGAGGGGTTCCTGGCCTCGCACGGCTTTCACAGCATCGGCATCATCCACAACAGCGCGGAGCGGGTCGGGGAGATTGCGGTCTGCGGGACGCGCGGCTGGCTTTGCGCCGCGGAGAGCGCCGAGGACCGCAAGCTCGTCGCGCGGGAGGTCGGCCGCCTGAACGCCTCGCTCGACGCGGCGGAAAAGACCGGCGGCAGGCCGGTCGTCTTTCTGCACTACCCGCCCGTCTACGACGGGATGGAATGCAGGGAAATCCTCGGCGTGCTGCTGGAGCGGGGCATCGGGGACTGTTACTACGGGCACATCCACGGCAGGCTCGCCGCCGCCCGCGCCCCGGAAGGGGAGTACCGCGGCATCCGGCTGCACCTGATTTCGTGCGACTATCTCGGGTTCCGCCCCATCCCCGTAAAATTAACAAATTAAAAACATTCCGGCGACCGGTGGAAAGTTTTTAGGCCGTGTGGTATAATAGCAGTCGCCAGTATGTAAACTTGCAGGAGGAAGTATAGAGATGAGCTTGAAGTCATCCAGTAAAGTCGATACAAACCGCGTCCAGCTTGAAGTTTCGGTGGATGCCGACGCGTTTGAGAAAGCGGTTGATCAGGCGTATCGCAAGGAAAAAGGGAAGATCGCCATCCCGGGATTCCGCAAGGGCAAGGCGCCCCGCAAATTCGTCGAAAAATACTACGGGGAGAAGATCTTCTACGATGACGCCGTCAACGCCGTTTATCCCGGCGCGCTGCAGCAGGCGATCCGCGAAGCAAACATCGAGATGGTCGAGGACAAAATCGACTTTGACGTGGTTTCCGCCGGCAAGGAAGGCCTGGTTTTCAAAGCGACCGTCACCACGAAGCCGGAAGCGAAGATTGAGGGCTACAAGGGCCTGGCAGTGGCCAAAAAACGCGTGGAAGCGACGGACGCGGACGTGAACGCGGAAATCGACCGGGTGCGCGACCGCAACGCGCGCATGGTGTCGGTGGAGGACCGCGAGGCCCAGAAGGGCGACATCGTGGATATCGACTTCGACGGCCGGGTCGGCGGCAAGCCGTTTGCGGGCGGCAAGGCCGAGAACTACAGCCTCGTCCTCGGGGCGGGGCAGTTTGTCCCCGGGTTTGAGGACCAGGTCATCGGCCGCAAATCCGGCGAGGAGTTCGACGTGAAGGTCACGTTCCCGAAGGATTACCAGGCGAAAGACCTGGCGGGCAAAGACGCCGTGTTCAAAGTGAAGCTGCATGAAATCAAGAAAAAGGAACTGCCGGAAGTCGACGACGACTTCGTAAAGGACGTCAGCGATTTCGACACCCTGGACGAATACAAAGCGGACATCCGCAAAAAAATCCTCGAGGCGCGGGAAAAAGCCGCCAAGGACGAGGTCGACAACCAGCTGATCGACAAGCTGGTTTCCCTGCTGCAGGCGGAAATCCCGGAAGCCATGTTCCGCAACCAGATCGACGATGACCTGCGCGATTTCAGCTACCGCCTTCAGACGCAGGGGATGAACCTTCAGAATTACATGAAGTACACGGGCCTGGATGACGAGGGCGTCCGCAAGCAGTTCCGCCCGCAGGCCGAGCGCCAGGTGAAGCTGCGCCTCGCGCTGGAAAAGATTGCGGAGCTGGAGAAGATTCAGCCCTCCGACGACGACGTGGAGTCCGAATACAAAAAAATCGCCGAAAGCTACAAGACGGACATGGAAAAGGTGAAAAAAGCCATCCCCCGCGAAAACATCGCGAAAGACCTCGGAGTGGAAAAGGCGTTCGGTCTGGTGCGCGATTCGGCGGTCGTAACGGAAGCCGAACCCGCGCAGGAAAAGCCCGCCGGTGAAGGCAAAGACGGCAAGGCCGGCGAAAAGGCGGAGGAAAAGGCGGAATAAAATTTTACGGTCCCGCCAATGCTCTTAGAAGCGCGGCGGCGGTCAGGAGGTATGCCGGTATGAGCAGTTTGGTCCCTTATGTGATTGAGCAGACAAACCGCGGCGAACGTTCTTACGATATTTTTTCAAGACTGCTGAATGACAGAATCGTGATGCTGACCGAAGAGGTGAACGACACGACGTCGAGCCTTGTGGTGGCGCAGCTCCTCTATCTGGAAGGGCAGGACCCCGCCAAGGACATCAGCCTGTATATCAACAGCCCGGGCGGCTCGGTGACGGCCGGGCTGGCCATCTACGACACCATGCAGTATATCAAGTGCGACGTCTCCACCATCTGCATGGGCCTCGCCGCCAGCATGGGCGCTTTTCTGCTGACGGCGGGCGCCAAGGGCAAGCGCTACGCGCTGCCCAACAGCGACATCATGATCCACCAGCCGAGCGGCGGCACGCAGGGCCAGGCCACGGACATCAAAATCCAGGCCGAGCACATGCTGCGCATCAAGAAAAAGCTCAATGAGATTTTTGCGGAGCGCACGGGCCAGCCGCTGGACGTGATTATGCGGGACACGGAACGCGACAATTTCATGACGGCCGACGAGGCCGTCCGGTACGGCTTGATCGACAAGGTGATCGCCAGCCGGGAAAAATAAGGTGATACTATGGCGAACAATAACGACAACAGGGGCAGGGAAATCTGCTGTTCTTTCTGCGGCAAGCCGCAGAGCGAGGTGCGCCGGCTGATTGCGGGCCCGGGCGTCTTCATCTGCGACGAGTGCGTCAAACTGTGCATGTCCATCCTGAACGATGAGGAAAACCTCACCGCACGCAAGGAGGGCTACGGCGAATCCTATGCCGAGCTGCCGAAGCCCAAGGACATCAAAAAGAAGCTGGACGAATACGTGGTCGGCCAGGAGCGGGCCAAAATCGCCCTTTCGGTCGCGGTTTACAACCACTACAAGCGCATCTATTACGGCAAGGACAAAAACAGCGTCGACCTGGCCAAGAGCAACATCCTCCTCCTCGGGCCGACGGGCGTGGGCAAAACGCTGCTGGCGCAGACGCTGGCGAAGATTCTGAACGT
>DHOB01000044.1:27648-33980 GCA_002409675.1 Ruminococcaceae bacterium UBA5401 | reverse complement strand
GAGATCGACAAGATCGCCCGGAAGTCCGAAAACCCCTCCATCACCCGCGACGTAAGCGGCGAAGGGGTGCAGCAGGCGCTGCTCAAGATTCTGGAGGGCACCGTCTCCAACGTTCCGCCGCAGGGGGGCAGAAAGCACCCCCAGCAGGAATTTCTGCAGATTGACACGACCAACATCCTGTTTATCTGCGGCGGCGCTTTCGACGGGCTGGACAAAATCATCGAGAAGCGCACGGCCTCCTCTTCCATGGGCTTCGGCGCGCGGGTGCGCAGCAAGGCGGAGCTGGCCGCCACCTCGTGGATGAAGGACGTGCTTCCGCACGACCTGGTCAAATACGGGATGATTCCGGAGCTGGTCGGCCGTCTTCCCGTGATTGCGGCGCTGGACGGCCTGGACGAGGAAGCGCTGGTGCGGATTCTGACCGAGCCGAAGAACAGCCTGATCAACCAGTACAAGCGGCTGTTCCAGCTCGACAAGGTGGATTTGGAGTTCGAGCCGGACGCGCTGCGCGCGATCGCCAAAAAGACGATGAAGCACCAGACGGGGGCGCGCGGCCTGCGGGCGGTCGTGGAAGAGCTGCTGACCCCGCTGATGTACAACGTCCCCTCCGACTATACGGTCGAAAAAGTCACGATTACGGCCGACACCGTGAACAAGGGGGCCGACCCGCTGATCGTCTACAACCCGGAACGCAAGCCGGTCAAGCTGAAGATTACAGTTCCCGGCAGGCGCGGGCGGAAAGACACCGCCTCCTGAAAAGGCAAAAAGTTCACTGTCCGTTGCAGTGCGGCCTATCTTACCGCTCGCCCTGCGACGGCCTTTTTTTCAAGGAGCTTGCTATGAGCGAATCATTGAAGTTAGAGGAACAAAATATACTGACCCTCCCGGCGCTCGCGCTGAGGGGCCTTGTGATATTCCCCGGGATGCTTCTCCAGTTCGACGTGGGGAGAAAAAAATCCATCCAGGCGCTGGAGGCCGCGATGAAGGAAGACCAGATGATTTTCCTCGTCGCGCAGAAGGACCTGGCGGACAACGACCCGTCGGGCAGCCGGATTTTCCGGTATGGCGTCGTGGCAAAAATCAAGCAGATTATCCGCCGCAGCGACGAGGGCATCCGCCTGTTCGCCGAAGGCGCCTATCGGGCGAAAATCGTTTCCGTTGCGAGCGAGGAGCCGTTCCTGCTGGTCAAGCTGGTCCGCACCGACACCAGGCCTTACCGGCGCACCCGCAGGACAGAAGCGCTCATCCGGCATACGCAGAACCTCTTTCAGCAGTATATCCAGAACTACAGCCACATCCCGCCGGACATCGTAATCGGCGTGATTCAGAAGCGGGACTGCGGCGAGATGGCCGACTACATCGCCTCCAACATCATGTTCGACTACGAGGAGAAGCAGGCCGTCCTGGAGGAGCTGCACCCGGTCAGAAGGCTGGAAAAGCTGGCGGCCATTCTTCAAAAAGAGATTCAGATTCTCTCCATCGAGTCCCAGATCAACGAAAAAGCGAAGGAGCAGATTGACCAGAACCAGCGCGAATATTTTCTGCGCGAGCAGATGCGCGCCATCTCCGACGAGCTGGGCGAGGGCGACAACCCCCGCCAGGAGGCGGATGACCTTAAAGAGCGCATCAAAAAGGCGCGCCTGCCGAAGCTGCAGCGCGACAAACTGATGAAGGAATGCGAGCGCCTCTACAAGATGCCGGAAGGCTCCCACGAGGGCAGCGTAATCGTCAGCTATATCGAGACGTGCCTGGAGCTGCCGTGGCATTCCTACAGCCGGGAGCGCATCGACCTGAAGCGCGCCCGCCGGATTCTCGACCGCGACCACTACGGCCTGAAGAAGGTCAAGGACCGCATTCTGGAGGTCATGGCCGTCAAAAAGCTGGCGCCCGACGTGCGCGGCCAGATTATCTGCCTGGTCGGGCCGCCCGGCGTGGGCAAAACCTCCATCGCCCACTCCATCGCGGAGGCGGTCGGGCGCAAATACGTCCGCGTCTCGCTGGGGGGCGTGCGCGACGAGTCCGACATCGTCGGCCACCGCCGCACCTATATCGGCTCCATGCCGGGCCGGATTATCGCGGCGCTCAAGCAGGCCGGCACCGCGAACCCGCTGATTCTGCTGGACGAGATCGACAAGATGGGCGACAATTTCCGCGGCGACCCGGCCTCCGCTCTGCTGGAGGTGCTGGACCCGGACCAGAACCGCATGTTTTACGACCACTATATCGACATGCCCTTCGACCTGAGCCGGGTGCTGTTCATCACCACGGCGAACGACGCCAGCGCCATCCCGGAGCCGCTGTACGACAGGATGGACGTGATTACCCTCGGCAGCTATACGCATGAGGAAAAGTTCCATATCGCGCAGGAGCACCTGGTCCCGAAGCAGCTCAAAAAGCACGGGATGACGCCCAAGATGCTGAACATTACGCCGGAGGCCGTCCACAAGCTGATCGACGCCTATACCAGGGAGGCGGGCGTCCGCGGCCTGGAGCGCCAGATTTCCGCAATATGCCGCAAATGCGCCCGCTTCTTTGTGGAGGACAAGACGGCGAAGCTCGTGATTACGCCGGAAAAGCTGCACGAGCTGCTCGGCCCCGAAAAATTCAAGGATGAGAGCCTGAACCGCAGGGACATGGTCGGTCTGGTGAACGGCCTCGCATGGACGAGCGTGGGCGGCACGATGCTGCCGATTGAGGTCGCCGTGATGGACGGCACCGGCAAGGTGGAGCTGACCGGCTCCCTCGGGGACGTGATGAAGGAATCCGCCCGGACGGCCATCAGCTGTATCCGGACCCGCGCCTCCACGCTGGGCATCCGGCACGACTTCTATTCCAAGTACGACATCCATATCCATGCGCCGGAAGGCGCCATCCCGAAGGACGGCCCGTCCGCGGGCGCGGCGATGGCCACGGCCATCACGTCCGCCCTGTGCAACATCCCCGTCCGGCACGACGTCGCCATGACGGGCGAGATCACGCTGCTGGGCCGCATCCTGCCCATCGGGGGCCTGAAGGAAAAGACCATGGCGGCCTACCGCTCCGGCATCAAGACGGTCATCATCCCGGCGGACAACGCCCCGGACCTGGAGGAAGTGGATTCCGCGGTCAAGGACCATGTGCGGTTCAAGACCGTCGAGAAAATCGACCAGGTTCTTCAGCTTGCGCTCACGCGGATGCCTGAGCCGCAGAAAAAGCGCGAGGAGCCGCGCCCGCAGGTTCTGCCCGCAGCGGCCGTGCCGTCCGCTTCGTCTTCGGAGCGGCCTTCGCCGAGCTTTCCGCAGTAGGGCGGGGGAGAATACCGTGAGTTTTGAAACCGCGTCTTTTGAACTTTCCGCCGGCACCTGCAAAGACCTGCCGGCGCCGGACCTGCCGGAAATCGCGTTTTCCGGCAGGTCCAACGTCGGCAAGTCGTCGGCAATCAACCGCCTGCTGAACCGCAGATCGCTTGCGCGGACCAGCTCTTCGCCGGGGAAAACGGTATGCGTCAATTTTTACAACCTCGGCTTCTGCCGCTTTGCGGACCTGCCGGGCTACGGCTACGCGAAGGTCTCCCCGGCCGACAGGGCCCGGTGGGCCGCGCTGGCGGAAGGCTATTTTTCTTCGGGGCGGGACATCCGCCTGGTCGTGCAGGTCGTCGACATGCGCCGCGCGCCCATGCCGGACGATTTGCAGATGGCCGGTTTTCTGCTTGCCCGGCGGCTGCCGTTCGTGGTCGTCGCCTCGAAAAGCGACAAGCTGAACCGCGCCCGGTACGCCGCGCAGGCGGCCCTGCTTGCGGAGCGGTTTGCGGGCGGGGGCGGTTTTCTGCCCTTTTCCGCCGTCCGAGGGGAAGGGGTGCGGGAGCTGCGGCGCAGAATTCTGGATGCCTGCGGCCGCTCCGCACCCCGGTCGCGCTGAAGGGGAGAGGGTTGCCGGTCCGCCCGGCCGCCTTTACTTTTACGCTTTTTCATGGTAAAATATCGGAGTGGAATCTGCCCGGGCGGAACCTGCCCGCGGAGCCGGCGAGGGGAGTGTGTCCTTTATGAATTCCAAGCTGAAAAATCCCAGCGTGGATCTTTTGTTCAAGGCCATCCTGACACTGAAAAATGTGGACGAGTGCTACGCGTTTTTTGAAGACCTGTGCACGGTTCAGGAGCTCCGGGCGATGTCGCAGCGGCTGCTGGTGGCGCACATGCTCAGCACGAAAAAGGTCTACAGCGACATTGTGGCCGAGACCGGCGCTTCCACGGCCACCATCAGCCGCGTGAACCGGTCGCTGCACTACGGCTGCGACGGGTACCAGCTCGTGTTCCAGCGCCTGCAGGACGGCACCGGACGGGAATGAGTTACCTTGCGTTTGCCCGGTACTACGACTGCCTGACGAGAAACGTCGATTACGCCGCCCGCGCCGACTACCTCTGCGCGGTGATGGAGCGCCTGCGCCACCGCCCCGGCCTGACGCTGGACCTCGCGTGCGGGACCGGCAGCCTGATGCTGGAGCTTGCCGGGCGGGGAATCGACGTATTCGGACTGGACGCGTCGCCCGAGATGCTCTCCGTCGCCCAGAGAAAGGCCGCCGCCGCAGGGCGCGACTTTCTCCTCATCTGCCAGAAAATGCAGGAGATGGACCTTTTCGGGCCGGTCGACACCATGCTGTGCATGCTGGACAGCATCAACCACCTGACCGCTGCGGCGGACGTGCGGCGGACATTCCGCCGGGCCGCGCTGTTTTTGAACCCGGGCGGATATCTGCTGTTCGACGCCAACACGAGGTACAAGCACCGGTTTGTGCTGGGGAACCGCACCTATGTGTACGATATGGAGGACGTTTACTGCGTCTGGCAGAACGCCTGCGCGGAGGGCGACGGCCGGGTGGCGATTTCTCTGGACTTTTTCGAGCGCCGCGGAAGCGGATATGTGCGGAGCTTCGAGCATTTCTACGAGCGGGCCTATGCCATACGGGCCCTGCTCAACATGCTGCGCGGCGCGGGGCTGGAGCCTGCCGCGGTCTGGCGCGACGGGACCTTCCGCGCGCCAGGACCGCAGACCGAGCGCATTCTGGTCGCCGCGCGCAAACCGGGATAATCCGCCGGAAGCCGGGAATTTGAGTGTAAAAACGAAAAAATTAGCCGTCTTGTGTTGACATTTGGAGCGGGATATTGTATGATAATAAACGTCGCTGATGCGGGTTTCGACGGCGGACAGGGGAGCATAGCTCAGCTGGTTAGAGCACCTGCCTTACAAGCAGGGGGTCATAGGTTCGAGTCCTGTTGTTCCCACCAATTCAGATGGCTCGGTAGTTCAGCTGGTTAGAACGCTAGCCTGTCACGCTAGAGGTCGTCGGTTCGATCCCGATCCGAGTCGCCAACTTTTCCATTTGCCTCTGTAGCTCAGTCGGTAGAGCAGGGGACTGAAAATCCCCGTGTCGGTGGTTCGATTCCGCCCGGAGGCACCACCTTTTCTGCGAATGTAGCTCATCTGGTAGAGCGCCACCTTGCCATGGTGGAGGTAGCGAGTTCAAGTCTCGTCGTTCGCTCCAGTTTCTTTTCTCTGTGAAAGCGAGAAAGGGAACCAAAAGAAAACCGATTCAGCCCTGCGGCAGGTTGCAGGGTAGATTTTTTCCATAACCGTATTTTCTTTTATTCGCGTTGGCGTCATAGCCAAGTGGTAAGGCAAGGGTCTGCAAAACCCTCATCCCCAGTCCGAATCTGGGTGACGCCTCCANNAAGGGAACCAAAAGAAAACCGATTCAGCCCTGCGGCAGGTTGCAGGGTAGATTTTTTCCATAACCGTATTTTCTTTTATTCGCGTTGGCGTCATAGCCAAGTGGTAAGGCAAGGGTCTGCAAAACCCTCATCCCCAGTCCGAATCTGGGTGACGCCTCCAAAAAACAAAGCCCCCAAGAGCCGAGTATCCAGAAGGCTTTTGGGGGCTTTCGTATGAACTACATCAGCCGTAAAAACGGTTCTCCCCCGCAGCCCGACCGGCTGCGGGGGAGAACCGTTTTGATTGGTTTATTGCTTCTGAAGCCGGGCAAAGTTGGCCATCAGCTTCTTATTGCCGACCCTGTCGAACGCGATTTCCAGCAGGGTGTCGTTGCCGAGCGGCGTGGCGGAAAGGACCGTCCCGCGGCCGAAGGTCTTGTGCGAGACGCTGTCCCCCGCGCGGAACCGGATCCCGGCGGGAGCGCCGCCCGCCGGGGTGAAGCTGCGGGTGGCACCCGCGGCGGCCGGGCGGATTTTTCGCCGCGGCACGGGCAGCACATGCTCCCGGAACGAGGGCGCGGGCGCGCGCGGCCGGGTGATGTCCAGCAGCTCCGGCGGAATCTCCTGCAGAAAGCGGGAGGGCTTGTT
>DHOB01000044.1:25815-27387 GCA_002409675.1 Ruminococcaceae bacterium UBA5401 | reverse complement strand
TCCTCCTCCACCTGCCCGGGGTTGAACAGCACCTGCATGCCCGGGAAGATGCCCTCCTCCATGCCGGGGAGGAACACCACGGGGAACTCCAGCCCTTTCGCCGAATGGATGGTCATCATCACCACGCTGTCGGAAGAGCTGTCGTAGTTGTCGACGTCGGTCAGCAGGGCGACTTCTTCGAGGAATCCGGTCAGGCCGCCCTCCTCGTTTTCTTCCTCGTACCGGGCCAGGTAGGACGCAAGCTCGTTGATGTTGTCGATGCGGTCCTGCGCGCTCTCGTCGCCGGAATTGGCCAGCGCGTCGAGGTAGCCCGTCCTGTCGAGCAGCGCATGGTACAGTTCCGGCAGCTCCGTTTTGCCGTCGGAGGCCATCGCGGAAAGCTCCTCGATCATCGAGGCGAATTTCATCAGCTTCGGCGCCGCGTGCCGCAGGGGAGCGAACTCGTCCGCGCGCCGCAGCACGTAGAACAGGGATTCCCCGATGCCGGCGGCGACCTGCCGGGCTTCGGCGACCGTCTTCTCGCCGATGGCGCGCCTGGGCGTGTTGATGATGCGCAGCAGCCTCGCCTCGTCGTTCGGGTTGCTGATCACGTTCAGGTACGCGGTCATATCCTGGATTTCCTTCCGGTCGAAGAACCGGTGCCCGCCGAGGATGCGGTGGGGGATGCCGGATTTGGTGAACGCGCGCTCCAGCGTCCTGGACTGCGAGTTCATGCGGTAAAGCACCGCAAAGTCGGAGAATCTGCGGCCCGCCGCCGCTTTCTCGAGGACCTGCCGCGCGATCCAGTCGGCCTCGTCCTCCTCGTTGCCGGCCACGTGCCAGTGGAGCTTCTGCCCCACCGGGTTTCTGGTCCAGAGGGTCTTTCCCTTCCGCCCCTCGTTGTGTGCGATGACCGCGTTCGCCGCGCCGAGGATGTTCTGGGTGGAGCGGTAGTTCTGCTCCAGCCGGACGACTTTCGCACCGGGGAACGCCTTCTCGAAGCTGAGGATGTTTTCAATCGTC
This sequence comes from Ruminococcaceae bacterium UBA5401, assembly GCA_002409675.1. Lineage (GTDB taxonomy): Bacteria > Bacillota > Clostridia > Oscillospirales > Acutalibacteraceae > Thermocaproicibacter. The sequence continues at coordinate 26,385 of DHOB01000044.1, read as the reverse complement.
GCGCCGCGGAACTGGTAGATGCTCTGGTCGTCGTCGCCCACGACGCAGAGGTTTCGGCCCTTTTCGGCCAGCAGGCGGACGAAAAGGGACTGCGCGCGGCTGGTGTCCTGGTATTCGTCCACGAGGATATAGCGGAAGCGCTCGCGGTAGTGGTCCAGGATATCCGGATTTTTCTGGAACAGCACGATGGTGTTGTAAATCAGGTCGTCGAAATCCATGGCGTCGGCCTTTTTCAGCCGGGTCTGATACAGGCCGTACAGCTTCCCGATTTTGGCGGCGCGCTCGTCGGTGCCGGCGTCGCGGAAATATTCGTCCGGGCCGGTCATGCCGTCTTTCGCGCGCGAGATTTCGGCCAGCACGGCCCGGTGCGAGAGCATCCTGTCGTCGATGCCGAGCTCCTTCTGGCAGTCTTTCATCAGGCGGCGGGAATCGTCCGTGTCGTAGATGGCGAAGTGGCTGGTGAAGCCGAGCCGGTCGGCGTCCCGCCGCAGCATCCGCGCGCAGGCCGCGTGGAACGTGGAGGCCCACACCTTCCCGCCCCGCGGGCCGAGCAGGGCCGAAAGGCGCTCC
>DHOB01000044.1:21994-25575 GCA_002409675.1 Ruminococcaceae bacterium UBA5401 | reverse complement strand
CGGGACGGGCGCGCCGCCCGCTATGGCGTCGAGCACGCCGTCGGGCGGCAAAGGGCCCGTCTGTTCGCTGAGGTAGGCGTCGCCGTGGCGCACGATGTTCGCGATGCGGTTCACGAGGACCGTGGTCTTTCCGCTCCCCGCCCCGGCCAGAACCAGCAGAGGGCCGTTCACGGCAAAGACGGCCTCCTTCTGCCTGTCGTTCATCCGGGCAAATTCCTTTTCCAGCACTTTTCTGCGCAGCTGCAAAAACCGCTCCCGCGTCCATTTCGCCATCTAAAATCCACCGCCAAATTTAATTTATTCAATGCGCTTCATGTCCCCGTTCGGGGATCCGCCGTTCTATTGTAGCCGATTTCGGCCCCGATGGCAAACCTCTGCCCGCCGCATCCGACAAAAAAATCCCGCGCGCCGCACCGGCGCACGGGAAACGGAAGCCCGCCGCAGGCCTTAAAAAGGCCGGGTGTTTTCCAGCAGACCTGCGGTTTTCCACGCGGAACGCGAGTCTTGCCGTTTCGCGCGGCGGACGGACCGCACACAGGCGCCCGGTTCCAAGCAGCACACCGCGGCGGCAATCGCCGCCACCACTTCCTCCGGGATTCCCGCCTCTGCGGCGGGCTGCGGCGCGGCCTCCCGCGGGGCTTTTTCCGCCGCGGGGCGCGGGGCCGCGGCGCGGCTTCCCATGCGAACGGCAAGGGCGATTACGGCGACCAGCAGCACGGCGAAGCCGGCGGTCAGCGCGGCCAAAGCAGTCTGAACATCCATTTTTGATTCCTCCGGAATTTTCAGCCCATCGGCCCGTGGGGAAGGCCGTCGCTGTTTTCCCGACTATTATAGCCGATTCGGCGTGCGATTTCAACAAAAGCGGACGCTTTTTCCTTTTTAGTTGCAAGCGGGGCGTTTTCCATTTATAATAATAAAAGAAGGCAGGAAGAAGGCGGGAACGGGGGTGCGGGCGCATGACGAACGATGAATTCCGCCGGTCGTTTAAGGTTCCGTTCCACAACAGCCTCGGGCTGGCGGTCTACAGCTGCGGCGTGCAGAAATGCGGCGCGTGCCACTCGTGGGGGCCGGCCGTGCGCGACCATTATCTGATCCACATCGTCGTTTCCGGGCACGGCGTGTTCCGCTGCGGCGGGAAGGAGTATTCCCTCGCGGCGGAGGACGGCTTCCTGGTGGTTCCGTCGCAGGTCGTCTTTTACACGGCGGACCGCGACGACCCGTGGGAGTACTGCTGGGTCGGCTTCAACGGCACGGACGCCAAGCGGCTGATGAAGCAGACCGGTCTGCTCGACCGGGAGCCGGTCTTCCACTCCGCCGGGCCCGGGCTCCGCAAAAAGATGATGGACATCTGCAATTCCTCCGGCCCCGGCCCGAGCGACGAGACGCGCATGGAGGGGCGGCTGCTGCTGTTCCTCGCCGCGCTGATGGACCGCTTCGGCAGGCCGGCGGCGTCTTTCGGCAACGGGTACGAGTATGTCCAGAAGGCCATCCGGTTCATCGACTACAACTATTCCGGCGATATCGACGTCAGCCGCGTCGCCGCGAGCGCGGGCATCAGCCGCAGTCACCTCTACCGCCTGTTCATGCAGCACATCTCCATCCCCCCGAACGAGTACCTGATGCGCTACCGCATCAACAAGGCGGCCTCCCTGCTGGAGACGGGCCGGCTCACGGTGGGCGAGGTCGCCTACTCCACCGGGTTTTCGGACCAGCTCTATTTTTCCAGGGTGTTTAAAAAATACATGGGGGTTCCCCCAAGCCGATATGGGTCGAGCAGCCGCGCCGCAAACGGCGGAAAGGGTCATCAATGAGCGAAGCAACCGAGCGGGTTTTGTCATGGTCGAAGAAAATCGAGAACTTCTGTTCCGCAAAGTGGGACCGGCTTCCCGAAATCTACCTTTACATGGACCAGGTCCTGACTTATATGAACGGGCAGCTGTGCCTGTTCAAGCGAAACGAAAGCGACGCCCTGCTCACTTCGAGCATGATCAACAATTATGTGAAAGCCGGCGTGCTGCCGCGGCCGGCGCAGAAAAAATATTCGCGCGGGCACCTCGCGATTCTCACGGTGGTCTGCCTGCTCAAGCAGGTGCTTTCGATTCAGGACATCTCCGCCCTGGTGAGGACCCTGCTGAAAAACGCGCCGGCCAGCGAAATTTACGACCGGTTCTGCGAAGCCCAGACCGGCGCCCTCAAAGAGGTCTGCGCGCGCGTGAGGTCGGCCGCCTCGAAAGGAGAGGCGGAGATGACCCGCCTGGCGATTGAGCTTTCCGTCGAGGCGAATGCCCGCCGCACGGCCGCGGAGCGGATTTTAAGCGCACTGGAGGCCGCGGACAGACGAAGGGGCCGCCGCGCGGTTGAAGCCGGCAGGCCTGCCGCGGTCAAAAGACGAACCTCCTGAAAAAAGCTGAAAAGGAAGAACTTGCAATGAAGAAACCATTCGTCTCGCCGGAACGGCTCAGAGCAATCGCACGCGAATACCCCACCCCTTTTTATCTGTACGATGAAAAGGGCATCCGCGAAAACGCCCGCAAAGTCCGGCGGGCCTTCGCCTGGAACCCGGGGTACTGCGAGTACTTCGCCGTCAAGGCGACGCCCAACCCCTACATCCTGCAGATTATGAAGAGCGAAGGCTGCGGGGTGGACTGCTCTTCTTTTACGGAGCTGATGCTCTCGCACGCCTGCGGCTTCGGGGGAAAGGACATCATGTTTTCCTCCAACATGACGCCGGACGAAGACTACCGCCTCGCGCGGCGTCTGGGCGCCATCATCAACCTGGACGATTTCACCAACATCGACATCCTGGACCGGCTGTGCGGCATTCCCGAAACCATCTGCTGCCGCTACAACCCCGGCGGGGTCTTCAAGGCGAGCAACGCCATCATGGACAACCCGGGCGAGTCCAAATACGGCTTTACCCGCCCGCAGCTGACGGAGGGGTTCCGCCGGCTGCGGCAGCTCGGGGCCCGGAATTTCGGCCTGCACGCATTCCTCGCCAGCAACACCACCGGCAACGAGTATTTTCCGGCCCTCGCGAAAATCCTGTTCCGCACGGCGGTCGAGCTGCACCGGGAGACGGGCGCGCATATTTCGTTCGTCAACCTTTCCGGCGGGGTGGGCGTCCCGTACCGGCCCGGGCAGAAACCCGCCGACATCCTGCGCATCGGGCGCGAGGTCGAAAAGATATACCGCGAAATCCTGGTCCCGGAGGGGATGGGCGACGTCGCGCTCTTTACGGAGATGGGGCGCTTCATGCTGGCTCCCTACGGGTGCCTGGTGGCGACGGCCATCCGCGAAAAGCACATCTATAAGGAATACATCGGCCTGGACGCCTGCGCCGCCAACCTGATGCGCCCCGCCATGTACGGCGCGTACCACCACATCACGGTCTGCGGCAAGGAAGACGCGCCGTGCGACCACAAATACGACGTCGTGGGCGGGCTGTGCGAGAACAACGACAAATTCGCCGTCGACCGCATGCTCCCGAAAATCGACATGGGCGACCTGATCGTGATTCACGACGCGGGCGCGCACGGGCATTCCATGGGCTACAACTACAACGGCAAGCTGCGCTCCGCAGA
>DHOB01000044.1:7957-21711 GCA_002409675.1 Ruminococcaceae bacterium UBA5401 | reverse complement strand
AAAAGCCCTTGCCGGGCGGGAACGGGGATTCCCTTGACCCGCCTTTTGTGTTATAATAAAACGAATTATTTCCGGGGAGGCCGCGCCATGATTATTCTGGGGATCGACCCCGGCTATGCAATCGTCGGCTACGGCGTGGTGCGGGCGGAAAACGGCCGCTTTTGCCCGCTGGAGCACGGCGCCGTCGTCACGAAAGCCGGCGTGGACTTCAGCCGCCGCCTGCAGACCATCTACGATGCGCTTTCCGCCCAGATGCTGCACTGGAAGCCGGAGGCCGTCTCCATCGAAAAGCTGTATTTTCAAAGCAACAAGACGACCGCCATCGGCGTTGCGGAGGCGCGGGGGGTCATTTTGCTTGCGGCCCGGCAGGCAGGCGCCCGGATTTTTGAGTACACGCCGCTGCAGATCAAGCTTTCGGTCACGGGGTACGGGCAGGCGCGCAAGCCGCAGGTGATGGAGATGACGCGCCGCCTGCTCGGGCTGAAAGAGCTCCCGAAGCCGGACGACGCCGCGGACGCGCTCGCCATGGCCGTGTGCCACGGGCAGGCGGCCGGGTCGCAGCTGCGCCGCGCCCTGCTGGCGGAAAGGCTCCGCGCGCCGCGGCGGAAAGGGGCGAGGGGCCGTGTTTGACAGCCTGCGGGGCACGCTGGCCCGCACGGAGCCGGGCGCGGCCGTTGTGGAGTGCGGCGGCGTCGGGTTCCTGTGCCATGTTTCGGCGAACACCCTGCGCGCGCTGCCCAGGCCGGGCGGCGAGGTCAAACTTTTGACCCGCCTGCAGGTGCGGGAGGACGCGCTCACGCTGTTCGGCTTTGCGACCGCGTCGGAGCGGAACTGCTTTCAGATGCTGACGGGCGTCAGCGGGGTCGGGCCGAAAGTCGCGCTGGCCATTCTGTCGGTGCTGACGCCGGAGCAGGTCGCAGCCGCCGCGGCCACGGGCGACAGCAAGACCCTGACCCGCGCGAGCGGCGTCGGCCGGCGCCTGGCCCAGCGCATCGCGCTGGAGCTGCGCGACCAGGTGAAAAGCATCCAGAAAGACGCGAGCTTCACGCCGGCGGGGCCGCCCTCCGCCGCATCGAACGCGCAGGCCGCGGTCAACGCCCTTACGGTGCTGGGGTATCTGCCGTCGGACGCGGCGGCCATCGTGGCAAAGTTCGACAGCGCTCTTCCCGTCGAGGAGCTGATCCGGCTTTCGCTCCAGGCCATGGACCCGGGCCGGCACGGCGGGCGGCGATAGCTCCGTGCGGATAGAAAGGCGGTGTGATGGAAAATTTGAAGGAGAACTCCGGCACGCCGGAGGGGCCGGAAAGCGATTATGAAAACCGCGTGATTGCCCCCGAATATTCGGCCGAGGACGAAGAGGTGGAAAATCCCCTGCGCCCGAAGACCTTTTCCGAATACATCGGGCAGGACAAAGTCAAGGAGAACCTGTCCGTTTTCATCGAGGCCGCCAAGCAGCGGAAAGAAGCCCTCGACCACGTGCTGCTCTACGGCCCGCCGGGCCTCGGCAAGACGACGCTCGCCGGCATCATCGCGAACGAGCTGGGCGTGAACCTGCGCATCACTTCCGGCCCCGCCATCGAGAAGCCGGGCGACCTCGCGGCCATCCTGACCAACCTGAACCCCGGCGACGTGCTCTTCATCGACGAGGTCCACCGCCTTTCCCGCAGCGTGGAGGAGGTCCTCTATCCCGCCATGGAGGATTACGCGCTGGACATCATCACCGGAAAAGGGGAGATGGCGGCCTCTTACCATCTGCCGCTGCCGAAGTTCACACTGGTGGGCGCGACCACGCGGGCCGGGCAGCTCAGCGCGCCGCTGCGCGACCGGTTCGGCGTGGTCCTCCGGCTGGAGCTGTATTCCCCGCGCGAGCTCGCGCAGATTGTCACGCGCAGCGCGCGGATTCTGAAAATCCCGATTGAGGCCGACGGCGCGCTCGAAATCGCCTCCCGCTCGCGGGGGACCCCGCGCGTCGCCAACCGGCTGCTCAAGCGGGTGCGCGACTTCGCGCAGGTGGTCGCGGGCGGAAAAATCACCCGCGAGACGGCAAAGCTCGGCCTGGACCGGCTGGAGATTGACGCGCTCGGCCTCGACGCCAACGACCGGCGGCTGCTGCGCGCGCTGATTCAGTTTTACGGCGGCGGCCCCGTGGGGCTGGAGACGCTCGCCGCCGCCATCGGCGAAGAAGCCGTGACCATCGAGGACGTCTACGAGCCCTACCTGATGCAGATCGGCTTTCTGAGCCGGACGCCGCGCGGCCGCTGCGCCACGCCCGCCGCCTACAGACACCTTGGCCTCAAACCGCCGGAGCCGCCGGGCTCCGGCCAGCAGAGCCTGTTCTGAACCCTTTGACCCGGGCGAAAGACCGCCCCTGAAGACAAAATTAAAGTGGGAGTGTTTTTGATATGGGCAGATTATTTGGGACCGACGGCGTCCGCGGGGTCGCCAACAGCGAACTGACCTGTGAGCTTGCCATGAGCGTGGGGCGCGCCGCCGCCGCGGTGCTGACCGACAGCGCCCATAAGCACCCGAAAATCCTGATTGGCAAGGACACGCGCATCTCTTCCGATATGCTGGAGGCGGCCATGATTGCCGGGCTGTGCAGCGTGGGCGCGAACGTCGTGCGCCTCGGCGTGGTGCCCACGCCCGCGGTGGCCTACCTGGTGGGGAAGTACAAGGCGGACGCGGGCGTGATGCTCACGGCGTCGCACAATCCCTGCGAGTTCAACGGCATCAAGATTTTCAGCGAGGACGGCTACAAGCTGCCCGACGCGCTCGAGGAGCAGATTGAGGCCATCGTCGCCGGCCGCGCGCCGGCCCCGAAGCTGCCCACGGGCGGGGACGTCGGCAGCGTTTCGGAGGCGCCGGACACCGTGCGCGACTATGTGGACCATATCGAAAGCACCGTTCCCTTCCCGCTGGACGGGATGAAAATCGGCATCGACTGCGCCAACGGCGCCGCCAGCCGCACGGCCAAACTGCTGTTTTCGGAGCTCGGCGCAGAATGCCACATGTTCGCCGACCAGCCGGACGGCGTCAACGTGAACGACCGCTGCGGCTCCACCCACATCGAGAGCCTGATGCGCTTTGTGGCGGAAAACCGCCTCGACGCGGGCGTTGCGTTCGACGGCGACGCCGACCGGTGCCTTGCGGTGGACGAAAAGGGGCAGCTCGTGGACGGCGACTACGAGATGGCCATCTGCGCGCTGGATTTGAAGTCCCGCGGCAGGCTCGCCAAGAACGCCGTGGTCGGCACCATCATGACCAACATGGGCTTCAGCCGCTTCTGCAAAGAGAACGGCATCGAGTTCGAGGCGACCAAAGTCGGCGACCGCTATGTGCTGGAAGAGATGCTGCTCGAGGGCTACAACTTCGGCGGCGAGCAGAGCGGGCACATCATCTTCCTCGACTTTGCCACCACGGGCGACGGGCAGCTGACGGCCGCGCAGCTTTTGAGCCTGGTGCGCCGCCGGCAGGCGAAGCTCTCCAGCCTTGCGACGCTGATGCAGCGCTACCCGCAGGTGATTGTCAACGTGCCGGTGACGGCGGAGGGGAAGCTGCGCTTCTATACCGACGACGACGTGAAGGCCGCCGTGGAGCGCGCGAAAGAGGAGCTCGGCAGCGCGGGGCGCATCATCGTGCGGCCCTCCGGCACGGAGCCGCTTCTGCGCGTGATGGTGGAGGGCGAGGACACCGGGCGGATTCGGGCCCTTGCGGACCACGTGGCGGACGTCGTCCGCCGGCGGCTGGCCTGAGACGGAAGGAACGGATAGATTGAGAGCCGCAGACTGGAAAGACTATCGACTGATCGACGCCTCCGCGGGCGAGAGGCTGGAAAAATGGGGCGGCATCGTGCTGATCCGCCCCGACCCGCAGATTATCTGGGACACGCCCCGGTGCAATCCGCTGTGGCGCGGCGCCCACGCGCGCTATCTGCGCTCCTCTTCGGGCGGCGGGCACTGGGAGCTCCGAAAGCCCGTGCCCCCCGCGTGGGAGATCGGGTACCGGGACCTGCGCTTCCGGCTGAAGCTGATGGGCTTCAAGCACACCGGCCTTTTCCCGGAGCAGGCCGTGAACTGGGACTTCGCGGCGGAAAAAATCCGGGGGGCCGGCCGGCCCGTCAGCGTGCTGAACCTGTTCGGCTACACGGGCGCCGCCACGCTCGCCTGCCTGAAGGCGGGCGCGCGGGTCTGCCATGTGGACGCCTCCAAAGGGATGGTGGCCTGGGCGAAGGAGAACGCCGCGGCCAGCGGCCTTGCGGACCGGCCGGTCCGCTGGCTGGTGGACGACTGCGGCAAATTCGTCCGCCGCGAACAGCGCCGCGGGCACCGGTACGACGCCGTGATTATGGACCCGCCCTCTTACGGGCGCGGGCCGAACGGCGAGGTCTGGAAGCTGGAGGACCAGCTCTATCCGCTGGTGCGGATGTGCGTGCCCATCCTGGCGGAAAAGCCGCTGTTCTTCATGCTGAACTCCTACACCTCCGGCCTTTCGGCCGCGGTGATGGAATACCTGCTGGGCGTCCTGATTCGGAAGAAATTCGGCGGCCGGGTCTCCGCCGGCGAAATCGGCCTGCCGGTCGCGGAGAGCGGCCTGGTGCTTCCGTGCGGCAGCACGGCAATCTGGGAAAGCGGGCGAACCGATGGATAAAAGCTATCTTTCCGCCGAAAACGTGTCGTACGCCTACCCCGCGCGGGAGGATGAAGAGAGCTTCGAGGTCCTGCACGGCGTGGACCTCGGAATCAAAAAAGGGGAGTTCGTCGCTCTGCTGGGGCACAACGGCTCCGGCAAATCCACGCTGGCCAAGCATTTCAACGCGCTTCTGCTGCCGGCCGGCGGCAAGGTGTATGTCGACGGCCTCGACACCATGGACGAGAGCCTCAAGCTGGAGATCCGCCGCCGCGTGGGCCTCGTGCTACAGAACCCGGACAACCAGCTTGTGGCGAGCGTGGTGGAGGAAGACGTGGCCTTCGGGCCGGAGAACCTGGGCGTTCCCCCGCCGGAAATCCGCCGCCGCGTGGACGACGCCCTGCGGGCCGTCGGGATGTACGACTACCGCCTGAACGCGCCGTACAAGCTCTCCGGCGGGCAGAAGCAGCGCGTCGCCATCGCGGGCATCATCGCCATGCAGCCGGACTGCATCGTGCTGGACGAGCCGACCGCCATGCTGGACCCGCGCGGCCGCACCGAGGTGCTGGACACCATCCACAGCCTGAACCGCGGGAAGGGCATCACCATTGTGCTGATTACGCACTATATGGACGAGGCCGTCGGCGCGGACCGCGTGGTCGTGATGGACGACGGAAGAATCCTCACGCAGGGCACGCCCCGCGAGGTCTTTTCGCAGGTGCGGCTGCTCAAGGCGCACCAGCTCGACGTCCCGCAGGCGACGGAACTGGTCTGGCGGCTCCGGCGGGAGGGGTTCGACCTGCCGGAGTGCGCGCTGGACACCGCGGAATGCGTCGCGGCGCTGGAAAAGCTGCTGCCCCGGCCGCAGAAAATCTGAGTTTGGGAGAAAACATGTTTGTCCTTGAAACCAAAGACCTGACCTATGTTTACGGCGCGGGCACGCCGTTCCACAAAACGGCCGTGAACCGTGTGAGCGTCGGCATCGAGCGCGGCGAGTTCCTCGGCATCATCGGGCACACCGGCTCCGGCAAATCCACCTTCATTCAGACGCTGAACGGCCTGCTGCGGCCCACGTCCGGCACCGTCCTGCTGAACGGGAAGGACATCTGGGCCGAGCCGAAAAAAATCCGGTCCGTCCGGTTCCGGGTCGGCATGGTGTTCCAGTACCCGGAGCACCAGCTCTTTGAAGAGACCGTGCTCAAAGACATCTGCTTCGGCCCGGGCAACATGGGCCTGAGCGCCGCGCAGGCAGAAGAGCGGGCGCGGCGGGCGGCGAAGTTCGTCGGCCTGGACAACGAGCTGCTCGGCAAAAGCCCGTTCGAGCTTTCCGGCGGGCAGAAGCGCCGCGCGGCGATAGCGGGGGTCATCGCCATGGACCCGGACGTGCTGGTGCTGGACGAGCCCACGGCGGGCCTCGACCCCCAGGGGCGGGACATGCTGCTGGAGCAGATCTCCGCCTATCACAGGGCGCGCGGCAGCACGGTGATTCTGGTGTCGCACAGCATGGAGGACATCGCGCGGTTTGCCGACCGCGTGCTGGTGATGAACGAAGGCCGCGCCGTGATGCTGGACAAGACGAAAAACGTGTTCGCGCGCGGCCGGGAGCTGGAGGCCATGGGCCTGCGGGTGCCGCAGATCACCTCCATTCTGCTGACGCTCCGGGAAAAGGGATACCCGGTGCGCCCCGTGCTCACGGTGGACGAGGCGGTCGAGGAGCTGCGCCCGCTGCTTCGGAAAGGAGGCGCACACCATGCTCAGTGACATCACGCTCGGCCAGTATCTGCCGGGCCGTTCCCTGATTCACCGGATGGACCCGCGGGTCAAGCTCGCCCTGACGTTCGCCTTCATCGTCTTTCTGTTCGTCGCCTCCAACTTCCAGGGCCTTGCGCTGATGGTCGCGCTGATGCTGGTGGTCCTCTGCCTTTCCGGCGTGCCGGTCAGCCAGTATTTCAAAAGCCTGAAGGCCATTCTGTTCATCGTGCTGTTCACCGCCGCGCTCAACCTTTTCTACGGCAGCGGCCGCAGGGTCTGGGGCTGGAAGTTCATGCAGATTACGGACGGCGGCATCGGCAACGCGATTTTCATCTCCGTCCGCATCGTCTGCCTGATTCTTTTCAGCTCAGTCCTGACCTTCACGACCTCGCCCACGCAGCTGACCGACGCGATGGAGCGCATCATGAAACCCCTGCAGGTGCTGCACGTTAAGGTGCATGAAATCGCAATGATGATGACCATCGCCCTGCGCTTCGTGCCCACGCTGCTGGAAGAGACCGACCGGATTATGAGCGCGCAGAAGGCGCGCGGCGCCGATATGGAGAGCGGGGGCCTGCGCCAGCGCGTGAAGTCGCTCATCCCCGTGCTGATTCCGCTGTTCGTCTCCTCGTTCCGCCGCGCCTACGACCTCGCCATGGCGATGGAGTGCCGCTGCTACCACGGCGGCGAGGGGCGCACCCGGATGAAGCAGCTTCACATGACGGGTCTGGACGCGGCCGCGGTCGCCGTCGCCGCCGTATTCTGCGCGGGGGTCGTGCTGTGCGCGGCGCTTTTCCCGGCGTCCCTGCACTGAAAAGAGAGGAGCCTTTATGCGCAATCTGCTGCTTGTCATCCGGTACGACGGGGCGCGCTACCACGGCTGGCAGGTCCAGCAAAACGCCGTGACCGTCCAGCAGGTGTTTCAGGATGCGCTGGAGCGGATCCTCGGCGAACGCCCGGACGTGAAGGGATGCAGCCGCACCGACGCGTTCGTCCATGCGCTGGAGTTCTGCGTCAGCTTCCGGACGGAGCGCGGCATCCCGTGCGGCAGGCTCGTGGGCGCGCTGAACCACTTCCTGCCGGAAGACATCGCCGTACTCTCGTGCCGCGAGGTGCCGGTGGAGTTCCACGCGCGCTATTCCTGCACGGGCAAGGAGTACCAGTACCTCATCTGGAACCGGAAGGAGCGCGACCCGTTCCTGCGCGGGCGGGCGCTGCATTACTGGTATCCGCTGGACCTCGGCCGCCTGAACCGCGCGGCGGCCTTTTTTCTTGGCGCCCACGACTTCACCTCGTTCTGCGCGCAGGACGCCCGCCGCCCCGGCCGCATGACGCGCACGGTCACAAAGTCGGAATGGAGCCGCGAGGGCGGCCTGGTGCGGTACTGCGTCGCCGCGGACGGCTTTCTGTACCACATGGTGCGGATTATGGTGGGCACGATGCTGCGCATCGCCCGCGGGCGGATGGAGCCGGAGGACGTGGCGCGCGTCCTCGCCGCCGCCGACCGCGCCGCGGCGGGGCCGACCGCGCCGCCGCAGGGCCTTTACCTGAAACAGGTGCGGTATGACGGAAAGGGGGCCGACGGCCATGCGTGACGAAGGGCACCGGTACGATACCGTCCGGCTGGACGGGATGCCCAAGCACGCCCTGCCCCAGGAGAAGCGGGGCGGCGGGGTTCCCGGCCGGAAGGAGCGCCGCTTCCCCCGGTGGGGGTACCGCGTCATCCTGATTCTCGCGCTGTGCGTGCTGGCGGTGCTGGGCTGGTACAACCGCGCCAACCTCACGCCCCAGAACATCGCGCAGTGGGTGCAGAGCCGCGTGGTGGGCTTCGGCGTCGGCGACGGCTACCCGAAGAGCATCGCCGGCTCCGCCGTGGCGCCGGGCAATTTCGTCTCGTCCGAAAAGAACATCGTGGTGGCCAGCGACACCGCGCTCTCCGTTTACAATTCCACCGCCAAAGAGATTCTGAGCCGCCCGCACAGCTACGGCAGACCGGTGCTCAAGGTCAGCGGGCCGCGCGCCCTGCTGTTCAACCTGGGGGGAAAGAATTTCAGCATTGCGACGGCGGGGGGCCAGCCGGAGGACTTCTCGGCGGAGCAGAACATCCTGGGCGGGGCCCTGAACCGGAACGGCCAGTGCGCGCTGATCACCGCCGCGGACGGGTACTGCGGGATGCTGGTCTCGTACAGCGCGCAGGGTTCCGTCCAGTGCCGCTACTGGTTCTACGACTATTACCCGTGCGCCGTCGCCCTCAGCCCGGACGGCGGCAGGGCGGCCGTGGCGGGTGTTTCCGCAAAGGAAGGGGAGCTGGTCTCCGCCCTCTACCTCATCGACCTCAACAGCGGAGAAACCGTGCAGCCCGCCGCGACTTTCCCGGGGAACCTTCTGCTGGACGTTTTCTGGGAAGACCCCTCCGCCGTGACGGCCGTCGGGGACAAGGCTGCGGTGACCCTCGACCCATCTTCGCGCCGGACGAACGAGTTCAGCTACGAGGGGGAAAAGCTGACCGCCTGCGATTCCGACACCGGGCGCACGGCGCTGGCCCTTTCCGCCTATGAGGGCGCGGCCCGCAGCAGGCTTGTCGTCCTCGGCAAAACGGGGAGCGCCGTATTCTCCCGCCAGATTTCCGGCAGCGTGCGGTCCGTGTCGCTCTGCGGGCAGGAGGCCGCGGCCCTGACGGGCGGCAGGGCCTTCTTCTTCCCGCTTTCCGCCCTGCCCGGCGCCGACAGAAGCGTGGACGCCGGCAGCGACGCGCAGGCGGTTTCGCTGCGGGACGAAAGTTCCGCCTACATTCTCGGGGTTTCCGAAATCCGGCTGATTGGCAGGCGCTGAATCCGGCTTGTCTAATCGGCCGGTTTGTGTTATATTTGAGATATATTCCTTATTTGCCGGCTGAAATGCGGCTGAATGTGGAAGAATTTCCGGAGCGTGAGGAGGATTGCGTTGGGCACGTTCGTGGATATCCTGCTGCTGGCGGTGCTGGCCGGGTTCGCCATCTCCGGCTTCCGGAAGGGCTTTGTGCGCTCGCTGGTCGGTTTTGTCGGCAGCATCGCGGCGGTGGCGGTCACGGCGTACCATTCCCAAAAACTGGCCGCCGACCTTCTGCCGTGGCTCGAAAAAACGAATATCAAGGAGCTGCAGAACCCCTTTGTGGCAAAGCTGATTGCGGCGGTGCTTCTGTTCGCCGTGCTGGAAGCGCTGGTCCAGGTCATCGCGCATGCGCTGGGCACGGTGTTCCGCCTGCCGGTCCTGCGGCAGATTAACGCTCTGCTCGGCGGGGTCCTCGGCCTGCTGAAGGGCGGCGTGGTCGTGCTGCTGGTGTGCGCCGCCCTTCGGCTTATTCTGCTGCCGGCCGGCCTGTGGCAGAGCACGCCCCAGGTGTGGCGCGAAATTTCGCATTCCCGCATCTATCAGTACGCGGCTGGCCGCAACCCGGTGTATACGCTGTTTCAGACCCATCTTTGGAATGAGGTAGGCAAGTTATGAAAAGCAAGAACAGGAATTTCAATATTCCGAACGCGCTGACCGTCGTGCGGTTTGTCCTGATTTTCCCTTTCGTCTTTTATTTCATCAGCAACGAATACTTAAAGGCGGGGATTGTGCTGCTCGTCTCCGGCCTGACGGATCTGCTGGACGGCTGGATCGCCCGCCAGTTCAACCAGTCCACGGAGCTGGGCCAGATGCTCGACCCGCTCGCCGACAAGCTGACCCAGGCTTCCGTCGCAATCTGCCTCGCGGTGGAAGAACCCGTGCTGATTCCCCTGCTGGCCATTTTTGTCGTCAAGGAAGCGCTGATGGTGACGGCCGCCATTTTTTTGATTGGCAAGAATAAAAAGAAGCCGAGCGGCTCAAAATGGTACGGAAAAGCCGCGACGGTCCTGTTTTACATTTCATTCGGAATTATCGTCGCCATGCGGGTTTTCGGGTGGTTTACCGGGGAAGAGCGGCTGCACATTGCTGTCGCGCTGCTCTCCGTCACGGCGGGATTCATGATTTACGCTTTCGTCCGGTATGCGAAGATTTACTTCAGAATCCTCCGTTCCGACGACCCCCGGTACCGGCTGGACATCCAGGAAGTCATGGATAAAAAGAAGAAGTGAGCGGGCGCGGTTTGTCAAAAGGTCTGTTTCATGGTATGATAGAATAGGATTAGAGACCAGAGAGAAGAAGTGATGGATGAATGATTATGTGTTCCAGATGCCACAAAAGGCCTGCCGTGGTTTTCCTTTCGCCCACGGGCAACATCAAAGAGAGCCGCGGGCTGTGCCTTGTCTGCGCAAGGGAACTGGGAATAAAACCGGTGAACGATCTGCTGGACAAAATGGGGATTACGGACGACCAGGTCGAAGAGATGGAATCTGAGCTGAGCGACCTGATGCGCGAGAACCCGGAGGCCAACGAAGAGGAAAACGAAAACGCCCTGAGCGGCTTTGTGCCGGGCGGGGCGGCGACCGTCCCGATGCTGCAGAACGTGTTTCCCGGCAGCTCGTCGGAGCAGGTGCAGAACGGGGAGCCGGCCAAGAGGTTTCCGCGGGAAAGGCATAAAACGAAGCGCAAGCACCTGAACGCCTACTGCACGAACCTGACGGCCAAGGCCAGGGCGGGCGAGATTGACGCCATCATCGGGCGCGAGAAAGAAATCGCGCGCGTGATCCAGATTCTGAGCCGCAGGACGAAAAACAACCCGTGCCTGATCGGCGAGCCCGGCGTCGGCAAAACGGCCGTGGCGGAGGGCCTCGCCCTCCGCATCGCGCAGGGCAGGGTCCCGGCGGTGCTCCGCAAAAAGGAAATCCACCTGCTGGACCTCACGGCGCTGGTGGCCGGAACGCAGTTCCGCGGCCAGTTTGAAAGCCGCATCAAGGGGCTTCTGGACGAGGTGAAGGCCGAGGGCAACATCATTCTGTTCATCGACGAGGTCCACAACCTGGTGGGCACCGGCGACGCCGAAGGCTCGATGAACGCCGCCAACATCCTGAAACCCGCGCTTTCCCGCGGGGAGATTCAGGTCATCGGCGCGACGACGTTTGAGGAATACCGCAAATACATCGAAAAGGACGCCGCGCTGGAGCGCCGCTTCCAGCCGGTGAAAATTGCGGAGCCCTCGCTCGCCGACACCGAGAAGATTCTGAACGGCATCAAGCAGTATTACGAGTCTTTCCACCGCGTCCGGGTGCCGGCGCCGATTGTGAAAAAAATCGTCACCCTTTCGGAGCGGTATATCAGCGACCGCTTTCTGCCCGACAAGGCCATCGACCTTCTGGACGAATCCTGCGCCTGCGCCGCCCTCCGCAACAAGCCGAGGGCGGAGTACGACGACATCAAGGACCGCCTGGAAAAGCTGCACGCCGAAGAGGAGGAGATGACCGCCCCGGAAGAGGTGCCGGACTATGAGCGGCTGGCGGAAATCCGGATGGATATCTCCAAGCTCTCTCAGAAAGAGAAGGCGCTGGCGCCGGCGGCCCTGAACACGGCGGTCGAGGAGCGCGACGTCGCGCGGGTCATCGAGCTGTGGACCGGAATCCCGGCCAGCCGGATCCAGGAGAACGAGCTCAAAAAGCTCGCCAATCTGGAGGACGTGCTCAACAGCCGGGTCATCGGCCAGAAAGAGGCCGTCGCCGCCCTTGCGGCGGCCATCCGGCGCAGCCGCGTGCAGATAAGCCCGCGGCGCAGGCCCGCCTCGTTCATCTTCGTCGGCCCGACCGGCGTGGGCAAGACGGAGCTGGTCAAGGTTCTTGCGCGGGAAATGTTCGACACGCCGGATTCCCTGATTCGCCTCGACATGTCGGAGTTCATGGAGAAGCACTCCGTCTCCCGCATCATCGGCTCGCCGCCCGGCTACGTCGGCTACGACGAGGCCGGCCAGCTTACGGAAAAGGTCCGCCGCCGCCCGTACTCCGTGATTCTGCTCGACGAGATCGAGAAGGCGCATCCGGATGTGATGAACATCCTGCTCCAGATTCTCGACGAAGGGCATATCACGGACGCGCACGGCCGCAACGTCAATTTCGAGAACACGATTCTCGTGATGACCTCCAACGCCGGGAGCGAGAGAAAAGAGGGCGCGCTCGGCTTTGCGCGCAGCGAGACCGACGTGACGCGCGAAAAGGCGCTGAAGGCCCTGTCCGATTTCCTGCGCCCGGAGTTCCTGAGCCGCGTGGACGAAATCATCGTGTTCCGCCAGCTGAATGAGGATGACTTTGAGAAGATCGCGCACCTGATGCTGGACGAATACGTGGGAACGCTCAAGGAGCGCGGTATCCTGCTGACATACGACGAGAAGGCCACCCGCTGGCTCGCCCACAATTCGGTCGGAAAAAAGAGCGGCGCGCGCGATCTGCGCAACCTGATCCGCCGGCAGGTCGAGGACAAAATCGCGTCCCTGATTGTAGAGAACAGCGACAGCCCGCTTTCGGCCGTCTCGATCACCGCGGACGAAAAGGCGGGCATCCGCCTCGGCTGGCTGAAAGAACCCGTCCGGGTCAAAACGTAAGATATTTTGCTTATCGCTTATCATAAAAAGGGCGTCTGCGGGGTAAAATCCGCGGACGCCTTTCTTATGATTTTCTCCGCTGAATCCGGCTCGCCGTTTTTTTCAGCTTTTTTAAATCGGTCAGCGCAATCTGCCCGCGGGAGAGCCGCACCATTCCCTCCGACTGAAAATACCGCAGCATTCTTGTGACCACTTCGCGCGCCGTGCCCATGTCGCGGGCAATCTCCTCATGCGTCGCCTTCAGCCGGCCGTTTCCGTCCGCGTGCTCCAGCAGGAACAGCGCGAGCCGGCGGTCGAAGCGCATGAACAGAATCTGCTCCAGCAGCCACATCACGTCCGAAAAGCGGGAGGAAAGAAGCTGACCGGTGTATTCGGAAACCGCCAGCGAGCTTTCGCGCAGCTCCCGGTAGACGGGCGTGGGAATCAGGATGGCGTCGGAGTCCTCGACCGCCTGCGTGTAGACGTCGAACTGGATGTTTTTCATGATGCAGGAGGCGGAGAAGATGCACACGTCCCGCTCGTACAGGCGGAACAGCGTGACCTCGCGCCCTTCTTCGGAAAGGATGTAGGAGCGCACCTGCCCGCTGCGGATCACATAGAGGCCCGCGCAGTCGTTCGGGCCGCTGTGCAGCGGGGCGCCCGCGGGGAAATGGCGCAGCACGGATTTTTGCCCGACCGCTTCGCGCTGCGCGTCCGTCAGCCTGCCCCAGAACGGAAGAACTTCCCTTAAAAAAGTCAGCTCCTGTTTTCCCAGCGGCATGCGAATCATCTCCCCGGCCCTTTATTGCCTTCATTATATCATATCGGAGGGCCGCCGGTAAAGCGGGGCGCGCTTCAGGGATTTTTCCCCGTTTCGTCCGCCGGGGGAGAGCCGGAGCGGGCCGCG
>DHOB01000044.1:5791-7758 GCA_002409675.1 Ruminococcaceae bacterium UBA5401 | reverse complement strand
GCGGCCGGCTGGCTCAGCTCCACCCCGGCCATGCCGAAAAAGCGGGGCAGAATCCACACCGCGGGCAGAAAGCAGATGCCCTGCCGCAGGGCTGCAATCAGCGAAGCTTTTTTCGTCCTGCCGATGGACTGGAACATCATGTTGGAGAGGACCACAAACACCTGCACGGGGGTCACGGCGCACTGCGCGCGGAAGGCCGGCACCCCCTCGGCTATCACCAGGGGATCGTCCGGGCGGAACAGGGAGATGATCTGCGGCGCGAGCAGAACCCCCAGCCCGCACAGCGCGAGCAGCCCCGCAAACCCGGCCGCGATGCAGAACCAGAAGGCCTTCCTCAGGCGCGCGTACCGCTTCGCGCCGTAGTTGTACCCGGCCACGGGCTGGAACCCCTGGCCGAACCCGATCAGCGCGCCGAGGATGAAATAGAACGCCCGCCCGACGATGGCCATGGCCGCCACGGCCGCGTCGCCGTAAGCCGAGGCCGCGACGTTTATCGCGATGGAGGCGGCGCTCGCAAGCCCCTGGTGAATCAGCGACGGCAGGCCCGTTTTCAGGATGCCGCGCCGGACGGCCCGGCGCAGGGTGAACCGGCGCGGCCGCAGGCGCACGATGGTGCGCCCGCGCAGATAGTGGGAAAGCAGAATCAGAAAGACGGCGGCGTGGCTCAGCAGAACCGCGAGGCCGGCCCCGGCGATGCCCATGCCGCAGGCGAAGATGAGCAGCGGGTTCAGCAGCACGTCGAGGGCGCACCCCGCGGCGACGCCCATTAGGGCGAGCGAGGCCTTTCCCTCGGCGCGCAGCGTGCAGTCGAGCGTGAACGACGCGCACAGCACCGGCGCGCCCGGCAGCACCTGCCGGGCGTAGTCCCGGGCGTAGGGCAGGATGGTCGGCGTCGCCCCCAGCAGACGGACCAGCCCGTCGAGAAAGGCGAGGCCGAGCGCCGCGATGATTCCGCCGGCCGCGAGCGAGGCGAAAAGGGAGGTGACGGCGGCCGTTTCGGCCCGTTCGCCCTCTTTTTTGCCGAGGTACTGCGAAATCAGCCCGCCGGCGCCCATCCCCAGCGTAAACCCCACGGCCTGGATGGCGGACGTCAGCGAAAAGACGACGCCCGCCGCGCCCGCCGCGCTGGTGCCCAGCCGGCTGACGAAATAAGTATCTGCCAGGCTGTAGACCGCCGAGACCATCATGCCCGCGGTGGCGGGCGCGGCCAGCGAGAGGACCAGCTTGGGAACCGGTTCCCCGGTCATCCGCTGAAGCTGCCTGTCCGCCTTGTCTTTGCCGTCCATGCTCTCTCTCCCATCGTGTGCGCTGCTGTTAGTCAGTTTTCCCAATTCGCGGATATTATCCGCAAATCGGCGCGCGTGGGGAAAAGGGGAAAAAGCGGCCCGGCGGGCCGGAGCCGGCTTGGCCGGCGAACGTCAGTCCGCGTACAGCGGCGTCACTTTGTCGGCCTTCATTTTGGCGTCGCGCTCGGCCTGGGTTTTGCCGTAGTAGTACTTGTGGTTCGTGCCGGTGGCGAAGTACAGGTCGCCCGTCTGCGCGGGGTGCGCGGCGGCGTTCAGCGCGGCCGCGCCCGGGTTGCAGATCGGCCCGGCCGGCAGGGCCTTGGCGCGGTTCGGGTAGGTGTTGTAGTAGTATTTGAACTTGTCGCCGAAAACGGGGATGAGGTACTCGTTGCAGTAATCCCGGGTGGAATCGGCCTGCAGAATCATCTTCGCCTTCAGCCGGTTGTGAAATACGGCGGAGACCTTTTTCATGTTTTCGGCGTCGTCCGCCTCGCGCTCGATGATGGAGGCGAGCGTGACGACCTGGTCGGTCGTCATGCCCGGATAGCTGTACCGGTTCCCGATCTGCGCCTCCGCGTTCCGCAGAAAGCGGCCGACCGCGTCCTGCGGCTTCATTCCGGGATAAAATTCGTATGTATCGGGGTAAAGGTAGCCTTCCAGCTTATAGGCCCGCTGGGAGCT
>DHOB01000044.1:5245-5591 GCA_002409675.1 Ruminococcaceae bacterium UBA5401 | reverse complement strand
TTCACAAAGCTTGCCTTGGAGCAGATGCCGTGGGCTTCCAGCCTTGCGGCGACCTGCACGAGGGTGAAGCCCTCGGGGAAGGTCAGGCGCACGGTCTTCGCCTTGGCCGGCTCCTGGGATGGGGCGGAGGACGTCTCCGTTTTCGGCGCCGAGGAGGCGGGGCGGGACGAGGCGGCCGGGGAGGAAGACGCCGGCGCGGAAGGCCCGGAGCTTGCCGCGGGCTCCGATGCCCGGACGGACGGCAGGGATGCGGAGGATGCGGAAGACGCTCCGCCGGACGATGCGGCGCCGTTTCCGCTGGAGCAGGCGGCGGTGACTGTCAGAAAAAAAGCCGCCAGAAGAGCGG
>DHOB01000044.1:0-5014 GCA_002409675.1 Ruminococcaceae bacterium UBA5401 | reverse complement strand
CGGGGGATGAAAAAACTGGAAGGGAAAATCACGGGACCGGGGATTCCAGAATTTTTTCGGCGCACCGGATTCCGTCCACGGCGGAGGACACGATTCCTCCGGCATAGCCGGCCCCCTCGCCGCACGGATACAGCCCCGGCAGCGAGACGCACTGCAGGTCGCCGCCGCGCACCAGGCGCACGGGGGAGGAGCTGCGGCTCTCCACGGCGGTCAGCACGGCGTCCGGGTCCGCGAAGCCGCGCAGACGGCGGCCCATCAGGCGGATGCCCTGCCGCAGGGACTCCGCGACGAACTCAGGCAGGCAGCCGTCGAGGGAGCAGGGCGTCACGCCGAGCGGATAGGTGGGGACGACGGAACCGAAGCCGGAGGAGGGCCTGCGTTCCAGAAAATCGCCCACGCGCTGCGCGGGCGCGCGGTATCCGCCCCCGCCGAGGCGAAACGCGCGCTCCTCCAGTCTGCGCTGAAACTCCACGCCCGCCAGCGGTCCCTCGCCGCCGAAATCCCCCGGCCCCACCCCGACCAGCAGGGCGGAGTTGGCGTTGGCCCCGTCGCGGGCGAAGGGGCTCATGCCGTTCGTGACCAGGCGGCCTTTTTCGCTGGCCGCGGCGACGACCGTTCCGCCCGGGCACATGCAGAACGTGTAGACGCCGCGCCCGTTTTTCAGATGGACGGCCAGCCGGTAATCGGCCGCGCCGAGGGCAGGGTGCCCCGCGAACCGGCCGTACTGCGCTTCGTCGATTCGCTTCTGCAGATGCTCGATGCGCGCGCCGACCGAGAACGGCTTCGGCTCCATCGGCAGTCCCCGGCGCGCCAGAAGCGCGAATGTGTCGCGGGCGCTGTGGCCGACGGCGAGAATCACGCTCCGCGCTTCCAGCGCCTCCGGGGCGCCGCTCCCCGGCGCGCGGAATTCCACGCCCGCCAGGTGCCCGTCCCGGATTTTCAGGTCCGTCATCCGCGTGTCGAACAGAATTGTGCCGCCGAGCGACTGGATTCTGCGCCGCAGGTTGCGCACGACGCCGGGCAGCAGGTCGGTGCCGATATGCGGCTTTGCGAGGTACAGGATTTCCGCCGGGGCGCCGGCCTGCGCGAATTCCTCCAGCACCTTGCGGATGCGGGGGTCCTTCGTGCCCGTGTTCAGCTTTCCGTCGGAGAAAGTGCCCGCGCCCCCTTCGCCGAACTGGACGTTGCACTGCGGGTCGAGCTCCGCCGTTCTGCGGAACCGCTCGACCTGCTTTTGCCGCTTTTCCACGGCGGAGCCGCGTTCCAGCACCACCGGGCGCTGCCCCGCCTGCGCCAGAATCAGGGCGGCGAATATCCCCGCGGGGCCGAAGCCCACCACGACCGGGCGCGGGCTGAGCGGCCTGCATGCGGGCAGGCGGTACCGGTACGGCTCCGCTTTGGCGACACCCCGGCCGCGCGGCGCGGGGCATGCCGGGCAGTCCGCCTCCGCGGTGCAGACAAAATGGACGTCGCTTTTCCGGCGCGCGTCCACGGATTTTTTGTAAAGCTTCAGCGAGCGGATGTCCCGCGGTTCTACAGAGAGCCGCTTTGCCGCCGCCCGCTTCAAATCGGCTTCCGTTCCGTCCAGCGGAAGCCGGATGCCGGAGATGCGGTACACGAATCGTTCCCCCTCCGTTATTCCGCGCAGAGCGACCGCGCGGCGGCGCGCCCGGCCGCGTATCCGCTGGCCCAGGCCCAGTGCAGGTTGTAGCCGCCGCAGTCCCCGTCCACGTTTAAGATTTCGCCGCACAGGAAGAGCCCCGGGCAGAGCGCGGACTGCAGCCCTTCCTTCGTTTCGCGCAGGGGGATTCCGCCCGCCGTGACCTGTGCGTTGCGCCACGGCAGGGTGCCGAGGGCGGGGAAGCGGAAATCCCGGATGCGGCGCGCGATCCGGCGGATATCGCTTTCACCGAGCGCCGCCGCCGGGGCCGCCGGGGAACCGGTCGCCGCGCGGACCGCCTCGGCGCCCAGCGCTTTGGGCAGCAGCCCTTCCGCAATCCGCGCGGCGGGCGCGTCCCCCAGCGCCTTCGCCCCGGTTCGCAGGAACCGCGCGAGCTCCTCTTCGCCGTATTCCGGCGCGAGGTTCAGGGAGATTTCGGCCCCGCCGCCCGCTTCGCCCACCGCGCGGGAGAGGTCGAAGATGCAGATGCCCGAAAGGGCGCCTTCCGCAAACTGGACTTCCCCGCGCGTGGTTTTCAGCACTTTTCCGCCCGAAAGGAGGCGGGCCTGCGCCGCCATGCGCACGCCCTTGAGCGGGCGGACACGCCTCGGCTCCGTCCGAATCTGGACCAGCGCGGGCCGCAGGGGCGTGCAGGTGTGTCCCAGCGGGCGCAGCAGCGCAAACCCGTCCCCGTCCGAGCCGGACTGCGGGCAGGCTTTTCCGCCCGTGGCGGCGATTGCCCGCCGGGCGCGGACGGCCTTTCCCCCGCTGCGGAGGACGAACAGGCCGCCGGCTTTTTCGATTTTTTCCACCGGGAACCCGCAGAAGGTTTCGATTCCGCAGCTTTCGAGGTTCCTGCGCAGGATGTTCAGCACGGAAGAGGCCTGCAGGCTGTAGGGGTAGACGCGGCCGCCCTCCAGCTCGCGGCAGATAAGGCCGAGCGAACGGAACGCCTCCACCGCCTTTTCCGGCGGAAAGCGCTCCAGCACGGGGGCCGCCGGGGCGGCGTCGCCGTGGTAGCGCGCGGCCGCCGCGTGCCGGTTGGTCAGGTTGCAGCGGCCGTTGCCCGTGGCCAGCAGCTTTTTGCCCACGCGCGGATTTTTTTCAAGAACCGCGATTTTCAGCCTGCGGCCCGCTTCCGCCGCCCCGTGCGCGGCGGAAAGAGCCGCGAACAGGCCTGCGGCCCCGCCGCCGAGGACCGCGATGTCGAAACAGTCCAAAGTCCAGCGCCCCTTTTGTTTTTCCGGTCCATTATACCAGAGGGGGCGGGGGAATACAACCGCGGGCCGTTTTTCGCCGCCGGGGCGGAATTTCTGCAAAAGAAAGCCGCCCATACCACCGGGGTATGGACGGCCCTTTTTCCCGACATACTTTCCGTTCAAATGCCGCCGATGCGGGCGGACCCGGGCGGGAGCATGACGGGGATTTTTTGCGGAAAGGTTATTTCATGCCTTCCTCGTAGCTTTTGATCATGCTCTTGACCATTTGCCCGCCGACGGAGCCGGCTTCCTTGGAAGTAAGGTCACCGTTGTAGCCCTGTTTCAGGTTCACACCGACTTCGGACGCGGCCTCCATCTTGAATTTGTCCAGAGCGGCGCGGGCTTCGGGAACTACGTTCTTTGCCATAATGCAACACTCCTTCGATTCATTTCCCTTTGCGTTTGCAGTTATAGTTTGCTGCCGGGCCCCCGCTTTATGAATGACAATTTATGCAAGCTAAATCACGAAGCCGGCGGCGGAATCCGCGCCGGAGATCAGCAGCGCCGCGCTGACGAAAAGCGCCTGGTGCGGGCTGCGCTCCGCGGTGAACCGGACGTTGAAGTCGTGCGGCTCCAGCGTCTTGCCCGCGAGCGTTGTCAGATTGCGCTGCAGGCTGAGCGTCGCGCCCGCGCTTTCCAGTCCCGCGACGCTCAGCGTGTCGCGCTGCCCCGTCCCGCAGGTCACGGCGGCGCAGGCGGAATTTTTCAGCAGGGCCGCCGCCGCGGCGTTTTTCGTTTCCAGCACGCAGAGAAAACCCGGCGGAATGTGCACGGGCTCCTGCGGGCGGATGCCGTTTTTCAGCAGAAGGATTCCGGTGCCGATTTCGATTTCCGGAATTTTTTCGGTTTCAAGCACGAGGAATCCGACGCCTTCGCCGCGCTCCAGAACCCGGGACGGGCTGAGGTACCGCACCCCGCCGCAGCGCGCAAGCGCGGGGAGAAGCGCATCCGTGACGGACGTATCGGCTGGGTCGCCGCATAAAAGGATGAAAACCAGACGGAACACCGCCTTTCACAGAATGGACAGCGGCCGGGGAGCTTTTGAAGATGAGACGCCGGCTGCCTTCATTTTTGGCGTTCCTGTAAAAAATATGCGGGCAAAAATTTCCCGCCGGGGAAACCGGCGGGAAAATGGGATTCGATGCAATTTAAAAATTTAAAGCGAGGCGCGGTAGATTTTAAGCACATCGTCCGCCCTGAGCGGGACGAAGGCGTGCTCAAGGCCGTGGGATGCGGCGTGCTCTGCCATGACCTTCAGGTTCTCTTCCCCGATGCCGACCTCGCGGAGGGTGGCGGGCAGGCCGAGCGAGGTGAAAAACGCGCGCGTTTTCTCAATTGCCTGCTGCGCCGTCAGCAGGGGCGCCTGGTTCGCGTCGATTCCCCAGACGTTGACCCCGTACTCGGCGAACTTGCCGACCGTGGCGTCGCTCAGGACGTATTTCATCCAGTTCGGCGTCAGGATGGCAAGACCCACGCCGTGCGTGATGTCGTAGAACGCGCTCAGCTCGTGCTCCATCGGGTGGACGCTCCAGGCGACTTCCGCGCCGCAGGAAAGCAGGCCGTTGATGGCGTGGCTGGAGGCCCACATCAGGTTGGCCCGCGCCTCATAGTCGTCTGGGCGCTTCAGCGCAACCGGGCCGTACTGGATGCAGGTCCTGAGGATTCCCTCGGCAAACCGGGCCTGCAGGAACGCGCCCTTCACGCCGGTGAAATAATTTTCAAACGTATGGCTCATGATGTCCGCCGTGCCGGCCGCCGTCTGCCGCTTGGGGACGGTGAAGGTCAGCTCCGGGTCCAGAATGGAGGCCCGCGGCTTGAGCACCTGGCCGGCGGTGCCCAGCTTCTCGTGCGTCTCCGGGTTTGTAATCACCGCGTTCTGGTTCATTTCGGAGCCGGTCGCAGACATGGTCAGCACGGTGACGAGCGGCAGGGCTTTTTGAATGCGGGCCGGGTCGGCGACTAGGTCCCACGGGTCGCCGTCATAGCGGGCGCCCGCGGCGACGACCTTCGCGCAGTCGATCGAGCTGCCTCCGCCGACGGCCAGCACCACGTCCACTTTATTTTCGCGGCAGAGCCGGACCCCTTCGCGCACGGA
>DHOB01000066.1:45322-47186 GCA_002409675.1 Ruminococcaceae bacterium UBA5401 | reverse complement strand
GGCATTTCCGGGCCGGTCCGCGCCGCGCCCCCTTTACGGCGGGGCGCTTTCTGTGATATAATTTTTAAACGATACGGATGATTCTGCTGTCTGTATGACAGGAATTACGGATTGATTGCGGGCCTGCCGCAGTCTTTTCTCAGTACAACTTTGCAAAGCGAGGCGCAGCCATGGACGTGAGGCCGGGGGACATCCTGGTGATGAAGAAAAAGCATCCGTGCGGGGGCAGCACGTTCCTCGTGCTCCGCTCCGGCATGGATTTTAAAATCCGCTGCACGAAATGCGGGCACGAAGTCATGCTCCCGCGCCTGAAATGCGAGAAGAATATCCGCAAAATTCTCCGCGGCCGGCCGGAGGGGCAGCCTTAGCGGACCTTCCGATGTTGTAATGCGGAAGGGGAGAGAAAAATGTTTGAGAATCTGGCTGTGTTTGAAAAGCGGTACCGGGAGCTCGGCCGCCGGCTGTGCGACCCGGCGGTCGCCGCCGACCCGCAGGCCTGCGGGAGGCTCACGAAGGAATACAAGGAACTCGAGCCGATTGTAGCGGCCTGGCGCGCCCTTTGCAAAGCGCGGAAGGACGAGACCGAGGCGAAGCAGATCCTGGCGGAAGGCGGCGGCGACCGCGAGCTGCACGAGATGGCGCAGGAACAGCTCGGCGCGGCGCAGGCCGACCAGGCGCGCCTTACGGAAAAGCTGAAAGTCCTGCTGCTGCCGAAGGACCCCAACGACGGGCGCAACGTGATTGTCGAAATCCGCGCGGGGGCGGGCGGCGAGGAGGCGGCCCTGTTCGCCGCCGTGCTGTTCCGCATGTACGGGATGTACGCGCAGCGCCGGGGCTGGAAGACCGAGATTTTGAACGCGAACGAGACCGAGCTCGGCGGGTTTAAGGAAATCAGCTTCATGATTACCGGGCGGGGCGCCTATTCCCGCCTGAAGTACGAGAGCGGCGTCCACCGCGTGCAGCGCGTGCCGGAGACCGAGCAGCAGGGGCGCATCCACACCTCGACCGCGACCGTCGCCGTCCTGCCCGAGGTGGACGAAGTGGAAGTGGAGCTGAACCCCGACGACCTCAAAATTGACACGTTCCGCTCCAGCGGCGCGGGCGGGCAGCACATCAACAAGACCTCGTCCGCCATCCGCATCACGCACCTGCCGACCGGCATGGTGGTGGAGTGCCAGGACGAGCGCAGCCAGTATAAAAACAAGGACCGGGCGCTCAAAATCCTGCGCTCCCGCCTCTATGAGAAAAAGCAGCGGGAGCAGGACGACAGAATCGCCGCGGAGCGCCGCTCCCAGGTGGGCACGGGCGACCGGTCGGAGCGCATCCGCACCTACAACTACCCCCAGGGGCGCGTGACGGACCACCGCATCGGCCTGACGCTCTATAAGCTGGAGAGCGTGCTCGACGGATCGCTGGATGAAATCATCGACCCGCTGATTGCGGCCGACCGCGCGGAAAAGCTGAAACAGAGCGGGCAGAGGGATTCGCTGTAGCTTTTGAAGCGGAATTTTTTGGAACTTCGGAATCCGGAAAGAGAGAGATTCATGCATACCCTGCTGCTGGACGCAAAACAAAAGGGAGCCGTCGAAAAAGCCGCCGAGATCCTGCGGAACGGCGGGCTGGTCGGCATGCCGACCGAGACCGTCTACGGGCTGGCGGCCAACGCGCTGGACGGGGCGGCCGTCGCGAAGATTTTCAAAGCCAAGGGCCGCCCGCAGGACAACCCGCTGATTGTCCATGTCTCCGGCTTCGGCCAGATCGGCCGGCTGGTGGAATCCGTCCCGGAGCGGGCGGAAAAACTGGCGGAGGCCTACTGGCCCGGGCCGATGACGCTGGTGATGAAAAAGTCGCCGCTGGTGCCCGA
>DHOB01000066.1:42342-45063 GCA_002409675.1 Ruminococcaceae bacterium UBA5401 | reverse complement strand
CTGCCGAGCACGACGACCGCGCAGCACGTGCTGCGCGACATGGGCGGCAGAATCGACGCCGTGCTCGACGGCGGCCCCTGCGGCGTGGGGGTGGAGTCCACCATCGTGCTGCTCACGTCGGACCCGCCCCGCCTGCTGCGGCCCGGCGGCATCACACTGGCGCAGCTGCGCGCCGTGCTCGGCCGCGTGGACGTGGACCCCGCCGTGCTGAACCCGCTGCCCAAGGGCGCGCGCGCGCTGTCGCCGGGGATGAAATACAAGCACTATTCCCCGAAGGCCAACGTGATTATCCTGCACGGCGGCGAGGGGGACTACGTCCGCTATGTGAACGCGCACGGCGGGCCCGGCGTCTGCGCGCTGTGCTACAGCGGCGAAGAGAGCCTGCTGCGCGTCCCCGCCGTCGCCTACGGCGGCGAAAAGGACTACCCGGCGCAGGCGCGCCGCCTGTTCGACGCGCTGCGCCACCTGGACGACATCGGCGCGCAGACGGTCTACGCCCGCTGCCCGAAGCCGGAGGGCGTCGGGCTCGCGGTCTACAACCGCCTGATGCGCGCCGCCGGATTCGAGGTCGTCTCCGTTGGATAAGCCGGTCATCGGCCTGACGGGGCCGACCGGCGCCGGCAAATCGACCGTGGCGGCCGTGTTCCGGCGGCTCGGCTGCGCCGTAATCGACGCCGACCGCATCGCCCGCTCCGCCGTGGAGACACCGGCCTGCCTCGCCCGCCTGCAGGCCGCCTTCGGGCCGGACGTCGCCCCGGGCGGCGCGCTGGACCGCGGGGAGCTCGCGCGGCGCGCGTTTGCGTCGCCGCAGGCCACCGCGCTGCTGAACGCCATCACCCACCCCGCCGTCATCGCCGAGTCGAAACGGCGGATTGCAGGGGCGCGGGAGGGCGCGTGCCGCGCCGTGGTGGTCGATGCCCCCCTGCTGTTCGAGAGCGGCGCCCAGACCCTCTGCACCGTCACCGTCGCCGTCACGGCGCCGGAAGAAAAGCGGCTCGCGCGCATCCTGCGGCGCGACGGGATTTCGGAACAGGCGGCCCGCGAGCGCATGGGGGCGCAGCACGGGGCGGAATACTACACGCGGCGCGCGGACTACGCCCTCGACGGCGGCCGGGAGCGGGCCGCCGTCGAGCGGGCGGCGGCCCGGCTGCTGGAACGCATACTGGGAGGACGGGATGACACGGGAACGGATTAAAAAGGTACTCCCCGCCTGCGTGCTTCTGGCGGCGGCTGTCGTCGCGGGGGCGTTTCTGCTGCGGTGGGCGCACATGCGCTTTCTGCAGCAGGCGTACCCGTGCGGGTACGCCGAAATCGTCACCCGGGAGGCCCGGCGGAACGGCCTGGACCCGGCCCTGGTGTACGCGGTGATTCGGGCGGAGAGCAATTTCAACCCGGAGGCGGAGTCCCGCGCCGGCGCGATCGGCCTGATGCAGCTGACGCCCGACACGTTCGAGTGGCTGCGGCGCCGGGAAAGGGACGGCGGCGCCTTCTCTGAGAGCGACCTGCGCCGGCCGGACGTCAACATCCGGTACGGGTGCCGCTTCCTGGCCCTGCTGATGAAAAAGTACGGCGTCCGCCGCACCGCGCTGTGCGCCTACAACGCCGGGATGGGGACCGTCAACGCCTGGCTGAAGGACGCCGCGGTCTCAAAGGACGGCCGGAACCTCGACCGCATCCCCTACGCCGAAACGCGCGGCTACGCGGACGCCGTGGAGGAAAACTACCGCCAGTACAAACAGCTCTATCATATCTGATATTTTTCATAAAGGAGTGTTGGTCCATGCCAAAAAACGAAGACGTGAAGGCGCTTTCCAAAAAGCTTCTGATTGACCGCCGGAACGGCTGCCTGAAAACGCCGGAAAAGACCCTGACGGACGCCGACGCCTACTGCGAGGACTACAAAAAATTCATGAACACGGCGAAGACGGAGCGGGAAGTCACCGCCTACGCCGTGGAGCAGGCCGAAAAGCGCGGCTTCGTCCCGTTCGAGCCCGGCAGAAAATACAGCCCCGGCGACAGGGTCTATGTGAACAACCGCGAAAAATCGGCGATCCTCGCAGTCGTCGGCGAAAACGGCTGCCGCGACGGCATCCGCATCGCGGCCTCGCACATCGATTCCCCCCGCCTGGACCTCAAGCCCCACCCGCTGTATGAAAAAGACGGGCTCTCCCTGTTCAAGACCCATTACTACGGCGGCATCAAAAAATACCAGTGGACGACCATTCCGCTCTCCATGCACGGCCGCATCGTGCGGAAGGACGGCACGCGCCTGACGGTGAACATCGGCGAAAAAGAGGGCGAGCCGCAGTTCTGCGTGACGGACCTGCTGCCCCACCTGGCGGACGAGCAGATGAAAAAGACCCTCGGCAAGGGCGTGGAGGGCGAAAACCTCAACATCGTCGCCGGCAGCCGCCCCATAAAGGCCGAGGAGGGCGACAACCTCGTCAAGCTGAACGTGATGAAGCTGCTCAATCAAAAATACGGCATCACGGAAGAGGACTTCGTCTCCGCCGACATCGAATTCGTGCCGGCCTTCAAGGCGACGGACGTGGGGTTCGACCGCAGCATGATCGGTGCCTACGGGCACGACGACCGCGTGTGCGCCTATCCCGCGCTCACGGCCATCCTGAACGCCAAAACGCCGGGCCGCACCGCCGTCACCGTGCTGGCCGACCGCGAGGAGATCGGCAGCACGGGCAACACGGGCCTCAACTCCCAGTT
>DHOB01000066.1:19054-42133 GCA_002409675.1 Ruminococcaceae bacterium UBA5401 | reverse complement strand
TCCAAGTGCCTTTCCGCCGACGTGACGGCGGCCCTCGACCCCACCTATGCGGATGTCTACGAGCCGAACAACTCCTGCTACCTCAACGGCGGCGTCGGCATGGCGAAATACACGGGCGGGCGCGGCAAGAGCGGCTGCAGCGAAGCCACGGCCGAGCTGGTCGCGGAGATCCGCTCCCTGTTTGAAAAGAACGACGTGCTCTGGCAGATCGGCGAGATGGGCCGCGTCGACGCGGGCGGCGGCGGCACCGTGGCGCTCTATATCGCGGGCATGAACGTCGATGTGCTGGACATCGGCGTGCCCGTCCTCTCCATGCACTCGCCGTTTGAGCTGGTCTCAAAGCTCGACATTTACATGACCTACAAGGGCATCAAGGCTTTTTACGAAGCGTAAGGGCTTTTTTTCCCGCCTTTTCCCCGCCCGGCTTTTCCGGGCGGGGAAATTTTCACGGAACTTCTTTAAAGTTTTCCACGGTTGAGATATAATAGTTTCAGGAAGAAGTTTTGAAAAGAAATGCGCGGATGCGCTTTGCTGCAAAGCAGGGAAGGCAGGGAATCCAATGGCTGTCACATATACCGTGTCCCTTTCAAAAATCATGAAGGAACTTTCGCTGAACGTCATCAGCATGCCGTGCGACCCGGATAAAA
Source organism: Ruminococcaceae bacterium UBA5401 (assembly GCA_002409675.1). GTDB lineage: Bacteria > Bacillota > Clostridia > Oscillospirales > Acutalibacteraceae > Thermocaproicibacter. The sequence goes on along the minus strand of DHOB01000066.1, from coordinate 41,486 downwards.
TCCTGATTTCTTCGCCGGACGTGAACCGCCCCGGCCTGGAGCTGAACGGATTCTTCGACTATTACGACAGGAGCCGCATCCTGATTTTCGGGAATGCGGAGACCGCCTTTCTGAACGCGACCCCGCCGCAGCAGCGGTCCATCGTGCTGGACGCGCTGTTTTCCCGCAGGCCGCCGGCGGCGATTATCGCGCGCAACCTGCGGCCGGTGCCGGAGCTGCTGGAGGCCACCCGAAAGAACGGCGTGCCCCTGCTGAGCACGCCGGAGACGACCTCCACCCTTGTGGCGAGCCTGGTGGCCTATATGAACGTGGAGCTCGCGCCGCGCATCACGCGGCACGGCGTGCTGGTGGAAGTCTACGGCGAGGGCATCCTGCTGGTGGGCGACAGCGGCGTCGGCAAGAGCGAGACCGCCATCGAGCTCATCAAGCGCGGGCACCGGCTGGTCGCCGACGACGCCGTGATCATCCGCCGGGTCTCCAACAAGTCGCTGGTCGGCGAGGCGCCCGACAACATCAAGCATTTTATCGAGGTGCGCGGCATAGGGATTATCAACGCGCGCAGGATTTTCGGCATGGGCGCGGTCAAGCTGACCGAAAAAATCGACATGGTCATCAACCTGGAGATTTGGGACAATCAGAAAGTCTACGACCGCATGGGGCTTGAGAACGAGTTCACCGAGATCCTCGGCATCAAGGTTCCCGTGCTGACCATCCCCGTCAAGCCGGGCCGCAACCTCGCCATCATCATCGAGGTGGCCGCCATGAACAACCGCCAGAAAAAGATGGGGTACAACGCCGCGCAGGAGCTGCTGAAAAACCTGGGAATGGACAACCCGGTCGACAAGGACGCCGAGAAAAAGGTCAAGCTGAATTTTTAGGCCCGGCGCGGCCCGGAGCCAAAAACACAATGAATTAATGAATTTATATTTTTCATAGAAATTTTCCAAGGAAACGGAGCAGAAAATGAATCTGATTGCCGACACCCATATGCACACCGTCGCCTCCACCCACGCGTACAGCACCGTGCAGGAGATGGTCCACGCCGCGGCGCAGCGGAAACTGTACGCCGTCGCCATCACCGACCACGGGTACCGGATGCCGGGCTCGCCCGGCGCCTGGTACTTCAAAAACATGACCACCCTTCCACGCGTGCTGGAGGGCGTCCTCGTCCTGCGGGGGGAGGAGGCGAACGTCGTCGATTTCGAGGGGAACCTCGACCTGCTGGAGAAGGACGCCAAAGTGCTGGACTGGGTCGTCGCCTCGATGCACCACCCGGTCCTCAAGGACTTTGCCCCCACGCCGGATGAGGTCACGCACGCGTGGCTGAACGTGGCGAAGGACCCGAACGTGAACGTGATCGGCCACTGCGGCACCGAGGAGTACCGCTTCGACTATGAGCGGGTGCTCCCCGAGTTCGGCCGGCAGGGCAAGCTGGTCGAGCTCAACGAAGAGACGTTCACGGGTCGCCCGGGTTCGGTGCAAAACTGCGTGCGGATTATGAAGCTCTGCAAAAAGCACGGGGTCCCCGTCATCGTGGACTCCGACGCCCATTTTTCCACGCTGGTCGGGCACTTCGAGCACAGTTTGAAGCTGCTGAAAGAAATCGAATTCCCGGAGGAGCTGGTGGTCAACTCCAGCGTGGAGCGCTTCCGCGCCTACCTGAAGCAGTACACCGGCGTGTTCCGGGAACAAACGTCGGACTGACCGGAGGAAGCTATGAACCGGATTGAAGAACTGGGGAGCCTCGCGCGGTCGCTCGGATGCGAAGCGCGGTACGGGGAACCCATGAGCCGGCACACCACCTTTAAAATCGGCGGGCCGGCCGACCTGTTTCTGACCGTGGAGGACCGCCCGTCGCTGCAGAAGCTCTGCCGCAGGGCGGCGGAGCTGGAAATTCCCGTCTTTCCGCTCGGCAACGGCTCGAACCTGCTGGTTTCGGACGAGGGGATCCGCGGCGCGGTCGTTTCGTTCGGCGGGGGATTCCGCAGGGTCGAGCTCTGCGGCGAGACGGCTCTGGAGTGCGGCGCCGGGGCGTCGCTGGCGGCGGTGTGCAGCTTTGCGCGCCGCTGCGCGCTGACGGGGCTGGAGTTCGCGTGGGGCATCCCCGGCTCGGCGGGCGGGGCGGCGTTCATGAACGCCGGCGCCTACGACCACAGCGTCTCGGAAGTGATCGCCGCCTGCTCGCACGTCGCGCGGGACGGAAAAGCCGGTATCTTCCGGGGCGAAGAGCTGGAGTTCGGCTACCGGCACAGCGCGTATTCGGGCGGCGGATACTGCATCACGGGCCTGCGGATAGCCCTGCGGCACGGGAACCGGGAGGAAATCTCCGCCCGGATGGAAGAGCTGTACCGCCGGCGGCGGGAAAAACAGCCGCTGGACCTGCCGAGCGCCGGCAGCGTGTTCAAGCGGCCGAAAGGCCACTTCGCCGGGGCGCTGATTGAGCAGTGCGGCCTGAAGGGCCGGCGCGTCGGCGGGGCGGCCGTCAGCGGGAAGCACGCGGGGTTCATCGTAAATCTGGGCGGGGCGACCTGCGAGGATGTGAAAAAACTGATTGCCGTCATCCGGCAGACCGTGCTCCGGCAGACCGGGGTCCGGCTGGAATGCGAGGTGCGGATGGTCGGCTGACGGAACTCTGAGGGAGCATGAGGAATGGAATTTCTAATCGTTACGGGGCTTTCCGGCGCGGGGAAAACGCGGGCGAACAACGCGCTGGAAGACATCGGCTTTTTCTGCGCCGACAACATCCCGCCCAAGCTGATCACCACGTTCTACGAGCTGTCGCAGCAGGCGAAGGGGGCCCTTTCCCGCGTGGCGGTGGTCACGGACATCCGCGGGGGGGACATGTTCTCCAGCCTGATTCAGACGCTGGACCAGATGACGGCCGAGCACAAGGAGTATAAAATCCTGTTCCTCGACGCGAACGACTATGTGCTCATCAACCGCTTCAAAGAGACGCGGCGCAAGCATCCTTTGGCGGACAACTGCCTCGGTTCTCTGGAGCAGGCCGTCAAGCTGGAGCGCAACGTGCTGCGCCCCGTGCGGGAGCGCGCGGACTATATCATCGACACCTCGTACCTCTCGCCCGCCCAGCTCAAAGAGCGCATCTCCAGCCTGTTCCTCGGCGACGCCTCGGACGCGCTGATGATCCACTGCCTGTCGTTCGGGTTCAAGTTCGGCCTCCCGACGGAGGCCGACCTGGTCTTCGACGTGCGCTGCCTGCCGAACCCGTTTTATGTGGAGAGCCTCAAGCACCTGACGGGCCTCGACCGGCCCGTGCGGGAGTATGTGATGAAGTCGGACGAGACCAGGGGCTTCGTCAAGCGGCTGTTCGACCTCATCGACTATATGATTCCGCTCTACTGCAACGAGGGGAAGAGCCAGCTCGTCATCGCCATCGGCTGTACGGGCGGGCACCACCGGTCCGTCACGCTGGCGCAGGTCCTGTACGAGCACCTTCTGGCACAGAACCTGCGCGCGAGCGTCAACCACCGGGACATCCAGAAAAAATAATCCGGAGGCGGGGGCCGTGTCCTTTTCATCCGAAGCGAAAAACGAGCTGTGCCGGCTTTCGCCGCGGCCCTGCTGCCGCCGGGCGGAATGCTACGGCCTGCTGCTGTTCGGGCGCGGCTTCTCGCCGGCCGGCGTGTCGCTTGCGACCGCGAACCGCGGCGTCGCCCGGCGCGCGGCGCAGTTTGCGGCCGAAGTGACCGGCGCGGTGATGGAGGTCCTGCCCCCGCGGCCGCGCCGGCACGGACCGGGCGTCTACACGGCCCGCGCCGCCGACCCGACCCAGGCGGGCCGGGTGCTGGCGGCCCTGGGGCACACGGGGCGGGAAGTCAGCCTGCGCATCAACCTCGCCAATCTGGAGAACGAGTGCTGCCGCCGCGCGTTCCTGCGGGGCGCTTTTCTGGCCTGCGGCACGGCGGCCGACCCGGGCCGGGAGTACCACCTGGAATATTCCGTCCCGCACCGCAACCTGGCGAACGACCTTTTCGGCCTGATGCGGGACATCCTCGGCCTGGACCCGGAGCCGCGCGTTTCCCGCCGCGGCGGCGCGTACGTCGTCTACCTGAAGGGAGCGCAGCGCGTGGCGGATTTTCTCACCTACCTCGGCGCGCCGGACGCCGCGATGCGCCTGCTGCAGGTGCGCATGCTCAAGGACCTGCGCAACACCGTGAACCGGCAGACCAATTTCGAGACGGCCAACCTCGGCAAAACGGCTTCCGCCGCGGCCGGGGAGGTCCTCGCGATTCAGAAAATCAAGAGCGCGGGGGGCTTTTCCCTGCTGCCGCGGGAGCTGCGCGCCCTCGCCGCCCTGCGCCTGCACCACCCGGAGCTTTCGCTGCGCGAGCTGGGGCAGCGCCTTTCTCCGCCGCTGAGCCGCTCCGGCGTCCACCACCGCCTGCGGCGCATCCTTGAGATCGCGGAGCGTGTGCCGGGCGGCGCAAACCTGAAAAGGAGCTGACCCTTTTGTTCGTCCATCTTCATGTGCACAGCGAGTACAGCCTGCTGGACGGCGCCTGCCGCATCGACCGGCTGGTGGACACCGCCGCGCAGCGCGGGGCGCCCGCCGTCGCCGTGACCGACCACGGCGTGATGTACGGGGCCGTGGATTTCTACAAGGCCGCCAAGGCGAAGGGCATCAACCCCATCATCGGATGCGAGGTCTACGTCGCGCCGAGGACCCGGTTCGACAAGACCCACGAGCTGGATTCCGAAAACAGGCACCTGGTGCTTCTGTGCGAGAACAACACGGGGTACCAGAACCTGATCGCCATGGTCTCCAAATCCTGGACGGAGGGCTTTTACTCCAAGCCGCGCGTGGACTACGACCTGCTCCGGCAGTACCATGAAGGCCTGATTGCGCTTTCCGCCTGCCTGGCGGGCGAGATACCGCGCTGCCTCCTCGCGGGCGACTACGACGCCGCCAGGGCCGCCGCCCTGCGCTACGACGGCATCTTCGGCCGCGGGAACTTTTACCTGGAGCTTCAGGACCACGGCCTGCGGGAGCAGAAGGCCATCAACCCCTCCATCATCCGCCTCTCCCGCGAGACGGGGATTCCGCTCGTCGTGACGAACGACTGCCATTACATCCGCCCCGAAGACAGCGAGATGCACCGCATCCTGCTCTGCATCCAGACCAACCACACGATCCAGGACAGGGACGCCATGGAGTTCGGCAGCGACCAGTACTATTTCAAGACGGAAGAGGAAATGCGCGCCCTGTTTCCCCAGGTGCCGGAAGCCGCCGACAACACCGTGAAGATTGCGCGGCGCTGCCATGTGGAGTTCGAGTTCGGCAAGACCAAGCTGCCCCGGTTCGACACGCCGAACGGGCAGGACAACGTCGCCTATTTCCGTGAAAAATGCTTCGAGGGGCTGCACCGCCGGTACGGCGAGCACCCGGACGAAAAGATTGTGAAGCGGCTCGAATATGAGCTGGACACCATCCAGAAGATGGGGTACGTGAACTATTACCTGATTGTGCACGACTTCGTGCGCCACGCGAAAGAGGTCGGCATCCCCGTGGGCCCGGGCCGCGGCTCCGGCGCGGGGAGCCTCGCCGCCTACTGCATCGGCATCACCGGCATCGACCCCATCCGGTACAACCTGCTGTTCGAGCGCTTCCTGAACCCGGAGCGCGTGAGCATGCCGGATTTCGACATCGACTTCGCGGACGAGCGCCGGCCCGAAATGATCGACTACGTCGTGCAGAAATACGGCGCGGACCACGTCGCGCAGATTGTGACCTTCGGCACCATGGCCGCGCGCGGCTCCATCCGCGACGTCGGGCGCGCGATGGCCATCCCCTACGCCAAGGTGGACGAGATCGCCAAGCTGGTCCCGATGGAGCCGAACATCACGCTGGACCGGGCGCTGGAGGCTTCCGGCGAGCTGAAGCAGCGCTACGACTCCGACCCGCAGGTCCACAGCCTGATTGACATGGCGAAGCAGCTGGAGGGCATGCCGCGCAACGCCTCGACCCACGCGGCGGGCGTCGTCATCACCGACAGGCCGGTCGCGGAATACGTGCCGCTGGCCAAGAACGGCGACTCGGTCGTCACGCAGTACACCATGACCACGCTGGAGGAGCTTGGCCTGCTGAAGATGGACTTCCTCGGCCTGCGGAACCTCTCGGTCATCCGGAACGCGCAGGACATGGTCGCCGCAAAGAAGCCCGGCTTCCGCATCGAAGACATCCCGATGGACGACCGGGCCGTCTACGAGATGCTGAGCGCCGGCGCGACGGACGGGGTGTTTCAGTTTGAATCGGCCGGCATGCGCAGCGTGATCATGCAGCTTCGGCCGGAACACATCGAGGACCTCATAGCGGTGATATCCCTGTACCGCCCGGGACCGATGGAGTCCATCCCGCGCTATATCGAGAACCGGCACAACCCGTCGAAGGTGACCTACCGCCATCCGCTGCTGAAGAACATCCTGAACGTCACCTACGGCTGCATCGTCTACCAGGAGCAGGTCATGCAGATCTTCCGCACGCTGGCGGGGTATTCCCTCGGCCGCGCCGACATCGTCCGCCGCGCCATGAGCAAAAAGAAGCACGACGTGATGGCGCGCGAAAAGGAGATTTTCATCCACGGCCTGGTCAACGAAAAGGGCGAGGTCGAGGTGGAGGGCTGCGTGCGCCGCGGCGTGGACGAGGCCACCGCCGAGGCCATTTACGGCGAAATGGCAAATTTCGCCTCCTACGCCTTCAACAAATCGCACGCGGCCTCCTACGCGGTCGTCAGCTACCAGACGGCGTGGCTCAAGTGCCACTACCCGCGCGAGTACATGGCGGCCCTGCTCTCCAGCGTGCTGGACAACACCAACAAGCTCTCGGCCTATATCGCGGAGTGCCTGCGCCTGGGTATCCATGTGCTGCCGCCCCAGGTGAACGAGAGCGGCAGCGGCTTCACTGTCTCGGGGAAAGACATCCGCTTCGGTCTGCTCGCCGTGCGGAACCTCGGCCGGGGATTCATCGACTCGCTGGTCGCCGAACGGGAGAAGGGCGGCAGGTTCACGGGGTTCTTCGACTTCTGCAGGCGGATGTACGGCGGCCTGAACCGCCGCGCGCTCGAAAGCCTCGTCAAGAGCGGCGCGCTGGACGGCCTGGGGCTGAACCGGCGGCAGATGCTCTCCGGCGTCGACTCGGTGCTGGACTATCTGGACGAGGACCGCAAGCAGAACGTGGAGGGGCAGATCGGCTTTTTCGACAACGACTCCGGCCCCGGGCGCGGGGAGTTCCGCATCGGCCCCATGCCGGACCTTTCCCCCGCGGACAAGCTCGGCATGGAGAAGGAAGTCACCGGCATGTACCTTTCCGGCCACCCGATGGCGGCCTATGCGGGGATGTACGGCGCGCTGCACGCCGTGCGCCTCGGCGAGCTCGCCGAGGCGAAGGAGGGGAACAGCCGCTGGCGTGACGGCGACACCGCCACGGTGCTGGGCATCATCCAGAAAGTGCGGCTCAAGGTCACCAAGAGCAACAGCACCATGGCGTTCGTCACGCTGGAGGATCTGTACGGCTCCATCCAGATGCTCGTGTTCCCCAGCACGCTCACGGAATACGCGGCCCTGATTGCGGAGGGCAAAATCGTGAAGGCCGAGGCGCGCCTCAGCATCCGCGAGGACCGGGACCCCGAACTGGTCTGCCAGGACATCGCCGAGGCGCCGCCCCCGCGCGGCGAAAAGACGGGCGCCGCCCGCAGGCGCTCCCACCGGCGGCCGGGCCTGTACCTCAAGGTCCCCGGCGCGGACAGCCCCCTGTACCGCAAGGCCTGCAAATACCTGGCGGTTTTCGACGGCCCCACGCCGCTTTACATCTATTTCTGCGACAAAAAAAAGCTGATGCTCGCGCCGGTTTCCATGCGCGTCAGCGTGAACGACGTGCTGGTCCAGGAACTGAAAAAGCTGCTGGGGGAGCGGAATGTGGCCGTAGTTGACAATTTGCAACAATAATCTATATAAGAGGTAAGAAAATCCATATTCCGCCCTTGGCTTTTTCCTGCTTTTTCGCTTATAATAGAGAGAGTTCCAGTTTTGTTTTGGCTTAAAAAATGCAGATCCTGCCGGTTCGCAGGCGGGAAGTTCGACAAGCGTACAGGAGGGTACTCATTATGGCTACAAAAGCAATTGCCGTTTTGACGAGCGGCGGCGACGCGCCGGGCATGAACGCTGCCGTGCGCGCCGTGACCCGCGCCGGCCTTTCCTATGGGATGCGCGTGATTGGCGTCCAGCGGGGATTCAACGGCCTGCTCAACGGTGAAATCGTCGAAATGAATCTGCGCACGGTATCCGACATCATCCACCACGGCGGGACGATTCTCTACACCGCGCGCAGCCCCGAGTTCAACACGCCGGCCGGCGTGCAACAAGCGGCGGCCAACTGCCGCAGGCTCGGCATTGGCGGTGTCGTGGCCATCGGCGGCGACGGTTCGTTCCGCGGCGCGAGGGACCTGACGGACAAGGGAATCCCCTGCGTCGGCATTCCGGGCACCATCGACAACGACATTGCGTCGAGCGAATACACCATCGGGTTCGACACCGCCGTCAACACGGCCGTCGAGATGATCGACCGCCTGCGCGACACCATGGAGTCCCACGACCGGTGCAGCGTGGTGCAGGTGATGGGCCGGCGGTGCGGCGACATCGCGCTGCAGACGGGCATTGCCGTCGGCGCGACCAGCATCCTCGTCCCGGAAGTGCCGTACGACTTTCAGAAAGACATCGTGGACCGGATGCGCTTTACCCAGAAGACCGGCAAGAAGCACTTCATCATCGTCGTCGCCGAAGGCGTGGGCGGCGTCGACAAGCTGGCGAAGGATATCGAGGAAGCGACCGGCATCGAGACCCGGGCGACCGTCCTCGGCCATGTGCAGCGCGGCGGCTCGCCGACCCAGCGCGACCGCGTCGTCGGCAGCGAGATGGGCTGCACCGCCGCGACGCTGCTGTACCATGGCAAGGGCAACCGTGTGGTTGTGATGCGCGGCGGCAAAATCGTGGACCTCGACATCACCGAGGCGCTGAACATGAAGCGCACGTTCAACAAGCCCCTGTACGACATCGCGCTCAGAATCTCCATCTGAATTTTCCGTCCTTTTATTTCAGACGGGTTGACAATCGGGCCGAAAGGGCATATACTGTTTCATAATCAAACCGGTGAGTAAGAGGAGTACTCCGGGTTCGGCACAGGAAGCAGAGAGCCGCAGGCGGTGGAATTGCGGCACAGTGCCCCGGACGAATGGGCTTACGAGGGCGGGGTGAACGGCGCTTCGGCGCCCGGTAGCCTCCGACGGGAACTTCGCCCGTTATCAAGGAAGCGCGCATGCCCGTAGGGGACGTGCGCGGAACGAGCGGGCGTTTTCGCCAATTTGGGTGGTACCGCAGGAAGCTATGCTCCTGTCCCTGAAAATTCAGGGACAGGAGTTTTTTTTTATTGATAATTATTGATATTTGTCAGGAGGGGAAAATCATGAGAAAATCCATTCAGAAAAAACTGACCGTCTGCCTCTGCGCGCTTCTTTCGGCGGCCGTGTCGGCCTGCGCGGCCGCGCCCGCCGCGTCCGGGAGCTCCGGGCAGGCGTCCGCCGCGCAGGCCGGGGAGAAGAAAGCGACCATCGGCGTGATTCAGTACGCGACGCACCCGTCGCTCGACAACTGCTACAAGGGCTTTCTCGAGGGCCTCAAGGCCGGCGGCTTTGAAGAGGGCAAAAACCTTAAAATCGACTTTCAGAACGCTCAGGCGGACAATGCCAATTCCGACCTGATGGCGAAGAACATGGTCTCGAAAAAATACGACATGCTCGCGGCGATTGCGACGCCCGCGGCGATGTCCGCCTACGGCGCTGCGAAGGACACGCAGATCCCCGTGGTGTTCGTCGCCGTTTCGGATCCCGTCGCCGCCGAGCTGGTCCAGTCCCTCGAGAAGCCCGGCCTGAACTGCACCGGTTCCTCGGACGTTCTGCCGCTGGAAGCCCAGCTCAAGATGATCCGCGCATTCCTTCCGAAGGCCAAGAAAATCGGCGTGCTCTACACCACGAGCGAAGTCAACTCGGTCTCCACGCTCAAACGGTTCCGCTCGCTCGCGCCGAAATACGGCTTCTCGGTAGAGGCCGTCGGCATCAACAATTCTTCGGAAGTCGCCTCGGGCGCAGCCTCGCTGGTTGCCAAAAAGGTGGACTGCGTGAACAACTTCACAGACAACAACGTCGTCAACAACCTGAGCACCCTGCTGCAGGCCACGGACGGCGCCAAAATCCCCGTTTTCGGCTCTGAAATCGAGCAGGTCAAAAACGGATGCCTCGCGTCCGAAAGCATCGACTACGTCGCCCTCGGCGAAAAGACGGGGGAGATGGCCGCCAAGATTCTGAAAGGCGAGGCGAAGGCCCCTGAAACGCCCGTCTATACGGTGCGGGAAGGCAAGCCCGCCTACAGCAAGGCCGTCCTGCAGAAACTGGGGCTGACCCTTCCCTCCGGCTTTTCGGACGCCGAGGCCGTCGGCTGAATCCGGGGCGGAACCGAAACAAGCGAAAAGGAAGCGGAACTCTTTATGGATATTCTGTTCGGGCTGGCGGCCAACATCCTGCAGGAGGGCTTTGTGTACGCCATCATGGCCATCGGCGTCTTTGTAACCTACCGCGTGCTCAATTTTCCGGACCTTTCGGTGGACGGCACGTTTCCGCTCGGCGCGTGCGTGACCGGGGCCCTGATTCTCGGCGGGGCGGACCCGTGGGCCGCGTGCCTGGTCTCGTTCCTGTGCGGCGCGGCGGCCGGATGCGTGACGGGGCTGCTGCACGTGCGGCTGCACATCACGGACCTGCTTTCCGGCATCCTGGTGATGACGGGCCTGACCAGCATCAACCTGGTCGTGACCGGGGGGTCCTCCATGCTGGCCTACTACAGCCGGCCGACCGTCTTTTCGGCCGGACCCGCCGCGCTGATTCCCGCCTCCGCGCGCGTCTGGCGCGTGCTCGCCGTGGCGTTCGCCTTCTGCATCCTGATTAAGCTGGCCGTCGACTGGTACCTGCGGACGAAGTCCGGCCTGCTGCTGCGCGCGGCCGGCGACAACCCGCAGTACGTCGTTTCCCTCGGCCGCGACCCGGGCATGCAGAAAATCCTCGGCCTGACGCTCGGCAACGGCCTGACGGCCCTCTCCGGCTCGGTGCTGAGCCAGCAGGCCGGCTCGGCCAACGTGTGGAGCGGCACGGGCATGGTCGTGATGGGGCTCGCCTCGGTCATCATCGGCACCAGCCTGTTCGGGCGGGTGAAGATCATGCGGGCGACGACCGCTGTGGTCCTCGGCACCGTCGTCTACAAAACGTGTCTGGTGGTCGCCATGCAGCTCGGTCTTCCGGCCAACTACCTCAAGCTGCTGATGGCGGTTCTGCTCACCGTGGCGCTGGTCGCGAACCGCGCCGCCCCGTTCCGCGGAAAGGGGGAAAAGCGCGATGCCGTCTCTTCAGACCTCTGAGCCCGCGCGCGGGTTCGCCGCGGAGCTGCGCCATATCGACAAGACCTTCGGCGCCGGGACCGCCGAAGAAGTGCCGCTGTTCCGGGACTTCAGCTTTGCGATGGAGAAGGGGAGCTCCGTCTCCGTGGTGGGCAGCAACGGTTCCGGCAAGACCACCCTGCTGAACATCCTGTGCGGCAGCGTCCGGCCCGACGCCGGCGAAGTGCTGCTCGACGGCGCAAGGATCGACCGCCTGGCGGAATTCCGGCGCTCCCGCCTTCTGGGGCGTGTGTTTCAGGACCCGGCCGCCGGCACCTGCCCGCGCCTGACCGTGCTGGAGAACCTGTCTCTGGCGGAAAACAAGGGCAGGCGGTTCGGCCTTTCGCGCGGCGTTTCCAGAAAGCGCGCCGGCTTCTGGCGCGCGCAGCTGGAGCAGCTCCACCTCGGTCTGGAGGACAGGCTGGACGTCCCCGTCGGCAGCCTTTCCGGCGGGCAGAGGCAGGCGCTGGCGCTGCTGATCTGCACCATGGCGCCCATCAAGCTGCTGATTCTCGACGAGCACACGGCGGCTCTTGACCCGAAATCGAGCGAGAACGTGATGGAGCTGACCGAGCGCTTCGTCCGCGAGAAGGGAATCCCCGTGCTGATGGTCACGCACAACCTGAAATACGCCGCCGCTTTCGGCGACCGGCTGATTATGATGCACCGCGGGAAAATCGTCTTCGACGTTTCCGGCGCGCAGAAAAAGACGCTCGGCATCCGCGAGCTGACCGACCGGTTCGACGAAATCAGCATCGAGGACGGGAACTCCGTCTGACGGCCGGATTCCGCTTTCCCCATGGCATTTTTCCCCGAGCCGCTCCCGGCCCGGGGTTTTCTTCTGCGGCGGGAAGGCCCCGCGCGGCGGAAAAACGCGCTTTGCGGTTGACAAAAAAAATCGGGCATCCTACAATGAAGAGGTACCCGAAAAAATAGAATGATTCAGGAAAGAATGGATGGATTGATGGAAAAAGAAAACGGTCCCGCCCGCAGAAGACCGGCCAGCCTGATTGCCAAACCGAACCCGCACAGCCGGGTCGGCCGGGTCGTCGGCGTGGTCAGCGGAAAGGGCGGTGTGGGCAAAAGTCTGGTGACCGCCCTGCTGGCGGTGCTGCTCCGGCGGCGCGGGCTGGGCACCGGGGTGCTGGACGCCGACATCACGGGCCCGTCCATCCCGAAGATGTTCGGTCTGCACGAAAAGGCGGTGGGAAACAGCGAGGGCATTTTCCCCGCCAAGACCGCGGCGGGGATACAGATCATCTCCTCCAACCTGTTGCTGGCCGACGAAAGCACGCCCGTGGTCTGGCGCGGTCCGCTGGTTTCGGGGATGGTGCGCCAGTTCTGGACGGACGTCATCTGGAAGGACGTGGACTGCCTTCTCGTCGATATGCCGCCGGGCACGGGCGACGTGCCGCTCACGGTGTTCCAGTCGCTTCCGATCGACGGAATCGTCGTCGTCACCTCGCCGCAGGGGCTGGTTTCGATGATTGTCTCCAAGGCGGTCAACATGGCGAAGATGATGGGCGTCCCCATCGTCGGAATCGTGGAGAACATGAGCTATGCCGTCTGCCCGCACTGCGGTGAGAAAATCCGCGTTTTCGGCGACAGCCACGCCGAGGAGACCGCCCGCCGCTACGGGCTGCGCCTTCTCGACCGGGTCCCGCTCGACCCCGGGGTTGCGGAAAAATGCGACGCGGGCCGTGTCGAAGAAATCGAGGCGCCGTGGCTGAAGCAGACCGCCGAAGCCGTGGCCCGGCTGAAAAAGCGGGAGCGCAGGCAGCCGTGAAAAAGCCGGAACGGCGCGGTTCCCGCCCTGTTCCGGCTTTTTCGTATGGACATGACGGCCGGGCGAAATGTTCTTGCCGCCGCCTGCAAAAGATGACAGACTGCACACAGCGAAAAAACGGGGGGATTTTATGAGAAAACCCGGCCGGCTTGCGGCCGCTCTCGCCGCCGCCCTGCTTGTGGCCGCTTGCGGCTGCGGCCGCGCAGCTTCGCCGGCGGAGGCGGCTTCCGGCTCCGCGCCGTCTTCCCGCGCGGAGCAGAAATCGTCCGTCCCGGCGTCCCGGGCGCCCGTTTCCCAAAAACTCCCGGCGGCTTCTTCGGCCGCGCAGGCCGACCCCGCCGTGCTGGACGACGCGGTGTTCGTCGGCGATTCGGTTACACTGAAGCTGAAGAACTATGTGACGCTCCGGCGCAGGGCGGACTCTTCGTTCTTCGGCAGGGCCAAATTCCTCGTCGCGGGCAACATGGGCAGCGGCAACGCCCTGGCACCGCTCGGCGAAAATTCCATCCACCCGCCCTACAACGGCAAAAAGGCCCTGCTGGAAGACAGCGCGGCCCAAATGGGGGCCAAAAAAATCTTCCTCATGCTCGGCGTCAACGACATCGCGCCCTATGGGGCGGCCCGCGCGGCGGCGAATCTGGAAAAGCTGTGCCTGCGGTTTCTGGAGAAGCGGCCCGATGCGCGGATTATCCTTCAGTCCGCGACGCCGATGCTGAAGAGCAAGCAATTGAAAAAGCTGAACAACGAAAGTATTTCCCAGTACAACGGCCGCCTGCGCGAAATTTGCCGGAAGCGCGGCTGGGATTACCTGGACGTCGCCTCCGTCCTGGCCGGAAAGGACGGGGCGCTGAAGCCGGAGTACTGCAGCGACCCGGAGAGCCTGGGCCTGCATTTCACTGACGAAGCCTGCAGAATCTGGATTCGCTACATCCTGACCCATATCAAAACCTGACGGGGGGGCAAAATATGAAAAAGGCAACCGCCCTGCTGGTCCTCGCAGCGCTGCTGTTTCTGGCCGCCTGCTCGAAACCGGGCGCGAAAAGCGCCGACCTCGCGCAGGTCCTCTCACAGATGAAGGGCGCCGCCCGGAATTCCGAGATGATGGACCTGACCGGCGACGACCTGATGCCGAATTACGGCATCGACCCGGCCGATACCCGCCAGTTCGCCGCCTGTGTGGACTCGACCGGCACGAAAGGGGACGAGATCGTCCTGATGCAGGGGAAAGACGGCGCGGCGGCGGACCGCATCCGGCAGAAGCTGGACCTGCGCTATAAACAGAAACAGGCGGAGATGAAGGATTACCTGCCGGAGGAGTACGCGGTGCTCAAGCAGTGCCGGGTCCGGCAGGACGGGGAGTATGTCTGCCTGATTGTTTCCCCGCGGCACGAGGCCCTCGAGAAAATCTATGCGGACGCACTCGGTCTGTGAAGGACGGAGGGGTCAGCCGCCGGAGAAGACGAATCTTTCGACCGCGGCGGCGACCCCGTCCTCGTCGTTCGAGGCCGTGACGAAATCCGCCGCCTGCCGGGCGGCCGGCTCGGCGTTCGCCATCGCGACCCCGAAGCCCGCAAACCGCAGCATGGTGACGTCGTTGTCCGCATCGCCGAACGCCATGACCTGCGCGGGCGCTACGCCCAGCTTCCGGCACAGGTGCCGGAGGGCTTTGCCCTTGCTGCAGGAGGCCGCGTTGATTTCAAGGTTGACGAACCCCGAGCTTGTGACCGTGTACGGGCGCATCCCCTTCAGGCGCTTTAGGATTTCCGGCCGCAGTGCCGGCGGGAGAAAGGGGACGTTGATTTTTTCGACGGAAAGGCCGCGGGCGGCGAGGTAGCCGGGCAGGTCTTCGACGAACTGCTGCGAGCGCAGGATGAACCGGAGAATCCGGTCCGGCAGGGGGAACCGCCGAAGCAGCCGGAACTCTTTCCGGTCAGAATAAGAGACGCCCCCGCAGTACGCCTCCACCATCAGGCCGTAGGACGCAAAAAGGCGGATGATGAAGTCGGCGTCCCGGGTCGGCATCGGGTTTGTGTAGAGGGCGGAAGAGTCTTTGAGGTCCCACAGCGAGCCGCCGTTGGCAGTGACGGCGTACCGCACGCCGGGGATGGAGCGGACCGGCTCCGGCAGCATCTTGACGACCCGGCCCGTCGCTGGGACCACCAGCGCGCCCCGCGCGGCGGCTTTTTTCAAAACATCCCGCGTCCGCCCCGAAACGGTGCCGTCCGACCGCAGGACGGTGCCGTCCATGTCCAGCGCCAGCAGCCTGATGTTCATCGGCCGCCTTCCGCGCGGTTCATCCGGTCTGCGAACGCGGCGATCTTCTCTTCGGAAAAAGCGATGAAGTCGCTTTTTCCGTCGGGGGCGGCGATCCCGTGCGACCGGGCGTAAAACCCGGCGATGATTTTTGAGGCGAAGCGCTCCGCCGGGTTCATCGCCGTAAAATAAAAAGCGCCGCCCAGCGCCGCGCCGGCGGCCAGCCGGCGCACGATTTCCGGCGGAAAATTGCGCTCCAGATAGGCGCGCAGGCTTTTTTCATCGTCCGAAAGGCAGGAGAAGAAAATCCCCATCGGCTTTTTCAGCAGCTCGCTTTGGTAGGTCCTGCAGTACCGCCTCGCCGCTTTCTGCACGGCGCCGCCGTAGACGGAGCAGCCCAGAATCACTTTGCCGTAGGGCGCGGGGTCCGCGGCCGGGTTCCGCTTTAAGTCCACAACGTCGACGGGGCCGGCCGTGAGCGCCGCAATTTTGCGGGCGCATTCCGCCGCCGCGCCGTGTGTGGTGGTGTAGGCAATCAGAGTTTTCATTTTTTCTCCTTTATGTTTTGGGGACCGGATTTTCAGCAAAATCTGTCACTCATAATCCGCCCGGGACCGGATATGCTGTGAACAGGCAGGAAAAGTCCCCGGATTGGAAAGACGCATCGTAACCCGGGCGCTCTTTCTGTTAGGGCAGGCTGACAGCCTGCCCGGTCTTTTTTTATCCCCATACGCCGCGCAGCGCGGGAAAAATCCATTTTTTTCATTTTATCCCCGGCGGGCGCCGATGTCAAGCCGGGCTGGCGGCGCGCCCGGTTTTACTTTTTTATACCGGCATGCTATACTAAAAAATGTATGCCGCGGGGCGGCCCGTGCGGCGTGATTCTGGCATAAAAGAGGTTGGGTTCATTGAAAAAAGGGATTCTCTCCATCGTCCCGGCAGTGTTCTTCTTCAGCGCCGTCCAGCTCGCGCTTCTGCGGTTTCTCATCGGCGGGCTGATTCTGCTCCCGCCCGCGGCCCGGGAAATCCGGAGGGAAAAAGGCGCTTTTCGGCGCAACGGCGTCCCCGGCGGGGCGGAGCGATGACGCCGCCCGTCGAAATCCGGCGCTCCCGGCGGCGGACAGTCTCCCTTTCCATCACCGACGACCTCCGCGTTCTGCTCAAGGTGCCGCTTGGCGTGACGGACGCGGAAGCCGCCGGGTTCCTCCAAAGGCACCGCCGATGGATTGAGAAGCATCTGCGTCTGTGCCGGGAGCGGCAAGCAAGGGCGCCGTCCTTCTCGCCGGAGCAGGTTGCGGCGCTCAAGGAACGGGCCGCACGCTTCGCCGCCGAACGGGTGCCGCGGTACGCGGCGGAAATGGGCGTCGCGCCGGCCGGCGTGAAAATCACCTCCGCCGTGACGCGCTGGGGCTCCTGCAGCGGAAAGAACCGGCTCTGTTTTTCGTACCGCATCGCCCTTCTCCCGCCGGAGGCCGCGGAGTATGTGGTCGTGCACGAGCTTGCGCATATCCGGGTGAAGAACCACGGCCCGGGATTTTACGCGGAGGTGGCCCGCTATTTGCCGGACTACCGCCGCCGGATTGCGCTCCTGAAGCGGGCGCAGCGGGAACTTGGGCTGTGAGGGCATAAAAACGGACCCCGCGGAATGTTCCGCGGGGCCCGATGGACAAAGTGGGATAAAAATCAGGAAACCTTGCTCTTCTGCTCGACCTTTTCCCTGATTCTCGCTTTTTCTTCCGCTTCTTTTTTCTCTTTGAGTGCGGAGCGCTCCTTGGCGGCGCTGTGGTCCCAGAGCTCCTTCGAGACCTTCGCCCAGTCTTTTGCGGCGGGCACGCATTTTGCCGTCAGGGAATCGACGTCTTCCGGATGGACCAGGTCGGTCGATTTCGCCCCGGATTTCTTGACCATCTGAGCCAGACGGCCGGGGTTGTCAAGCAGCGGGCACGGGCGAAGCTGGTTGCTGTTGAACGGCTGGTTGCGGCGGTACTGCATGAACAGCGGGGAGCGGTACGCCTCCAGCAGAGTTTTGTCTTTGATGTTGCTGTCCGCGTAGTGGATGAACGCGCACGGCTCGATGTCGCCGTTCGCGTTGATATGCAGGTAGCAGCGGCCGCCCGCGATGCAGCCGTTCACATACTCGCCGTCGTTCCAGAAGTCCATGGTGAAAATCGGCTTCGTCCCGCGGAACTTGCGGATCTGGTCGTACATGAACTTGCGCTGGTCTGCGGTCGCAATCAGGTCTGTCACGGCGTCTACCCCTATGGGCATATATGTGAACATCCATGCGAACTTGCAGCCCTGGTCAATCAGAAAATCGAAATACTCGTCGCTGCCGATATTCTCGGCATTTTTGCTGGTATAGCACAGCGAGGCGCCGAACGGCAGCTTTTTCGACCGCAGGAGCTTCATGGCGCGCAGCACGGCCTGGTAGGTGCCCTTGCCGCGGCGGGAATCGGTCTGCTCTTCGTAGCCCTCGATGCTGATGGCCGGCACGAAGTTCTTGACCCGCAGCATGTCGTCGGCGAATTTTTCGTCGATCAGCGTGCCGTTCGTAAAGGCGAGGAACACGCAGTCGTTGTGCTTCTCGCACAGGCGGATGATGTCGTCCTTGCGGACCATCGGCTCCCCGCCCGAGAGGATATACATAAAGGTGCCCAGTTCCTTGCCCTGCTGCACGATGTCGTCCATCTGCTCGAAGCTGAGGTTCAGCCGATGGCCGTATTCTGCCGCCCAGCAGCCGATGCAGTGCAGGTTGCACGCCGAGGTCGGGTCGAACAGGATGGCCCACGGAATGTTGCAGTCATATTTTTCGACGACCTTGTTTTTGCGGCGGCTGCCGAGGATGCAGGCGTTGATGAGGAAGTTCTCGAACAGCTTCTTGCGCACGCCCTCGTCGATGTCGGTGTAAAGGCTGCTGATCAGCCGGTTCCAGTTGTTGTCCGGGTCCTTCATGAAGCCGTCGACCATGTTGTAAGCGTTTGCAAAATAATTATCCCGGTCAAATTTACGAAGCCAGCCGATAAGCTTCGGCACGTTCTCCTGCGGGTTGCTGTCAAGGTACGACAGCACCCGCTTCAGGCCGAAGGTCTCCAGCTTTTCAGTCATCGTGGTACTCATATCGTTATACTCCTTTTTCAAAAAAACTACAGAGATACCCGCCTTTATGTTTCTTTCAGAATAACATGGTTCCGGGAATTTGTATCTATACAGTTTCTCCTCAAAGTAAAAATTTTATACAGAATCAGGAAAGTGTCACAAGACCGAAACCATCCGCGGCCCGATGTGCGCGGGCGCCGGTTTGGATTGACAGGGACGCCGCTTTATTGTATGATTTGAACCGGAGTCGCCCGGCCGAAAGGGCGGAAAGTGTGGGGGCTTTTGAGCGATGAAACTGCAAAAACTGCTGGACGGCCTGCGCTATACCTGCGGCAGGCCGATAGAGGACCTGGAAATCAATTCCGTCGTGTACGATTCGCGCAAGGTCGCGCCGGGCAGCCTGTTCATCTGCCTGCGCGGCTTTTCGGTGGACAGCCACGACTTCGCGGGCAGGGCTGCCGAGGCGGGGGCCGCGGCGATTGTGGCGCAGCGGCCGGTGGAATGCGGGGACACCCCGGTCGTGATGGTGGAGGACACCCGCTACGCGCTTGCGGTGATTTCCGCGGCGTGGTTCGGTCATCCGGCGCGGGAGCTGACGACCGTCGGCATCACGGGGACCAAGGGGAAGACCACCGTTTCCTATATGATCCGCTCGATTCTCGAAGCGGGCGGCATCAGGACGGGCGTGATCGGGACCATCGGCATCGTCATCGGCGGCGAGGTCGTGAAGACCGACAACACTACGCCGGAATCCTACGACGTGCAGAAGTACCTGCGCCGCATGGTGGATTCCGGCTGCAGGGCCGCGGTTCTGGAGGCCTCTTCCATCGGCCTGCGGG
The DNA here is from genome assembly GCA_002409675.1 of Ruminococcaceae bacterium UBA5401. Lineage (GTDB taxonomy): Bacteria > Bacillota > Clostridia > Oscillospirales > Acutalibacteraceae > Thermocaproicibacter. Next base: position 22,021 of record DHOB01000066.1, on the reverse strand, counting down.
ACCGGCGCGTGGCCGGTTTCCTCTTCGATTACGGCGTGTTCACCAATTTTTCCCCGGACCATATCGGACGCAACGAGCACAAGGACGTGGCGGAATACATGCACTGCAAGAGCATGCTGTTCCGCCAGTGCAGGACCGGGATTTTCAACATTGACGACGAAAACTGGAAGGGCGTGGCCGCCGGGCACACCTGCCGGGTGGAGACCTACGGCTTCGGCAAAGACGCCGGGCTGCGCGCCTCGGGGGCGCGTCTGTTTTCGCGCGCGGGGCGCCTCGGCGTGCATTTTAACCTTGAAGGCCGCCTGAATTTCGGCGTGGACGTCGGCATCCCGGGCCGTTTCAGCGTCTACAATGCGCTGGCGGCGGCGGCGGTCTGCCTGCACTTCCCGGTCGGCGAAAAAGAAATCCGGGAAGGGCTGGCGACCGTCCGGGTCCGCGGGCGCGTGGAGCCGGTCGAGGTGCCGGGCAACTACACCCTATTAATAGATTACGCGCACAACGCGCTGAGCATGGAAAACATCCTCGGCACGCTGCGCGAGTACCGCCCGCACCGCCTGATCTGCCTGTTCGGCGCGGGCGGCAACCGCGACCGCGAGCGCCGCTTCGAGATGGGGGAGACCAGCGGCCGCCTCGCCGACCTTTCCGTCGTCACGGCGGACAATTCCCGCTATGAGGACGTGATGGACATCATTGCGGACATCAAGGTCGGCCTCGCCCGGACAAACGGCAAATACGTGGTGATTCCGGACAGGAAGCAGGCCATCAAGTATTGCATCGAGAACGCGCAGGACGGCGACATCATCGTGCTGGCCGGCAAGGGCCACGAGGATTATCAGGAAATAAAAGGGGTAAAGTACCATTTAGACGAGCGCGAGGTCGTCGCGGACGTCCTCGCGGGCAGACTGTGAGGCGGACGGCATGCGGATGACGGTAAAAGAAGCGGCGGCGGCCTGCGGCGGGACCCTGCTGGGCGGCGACCCGGACGCCGTGCTCACCTCCGCCTCGACGGACAGCAGAGAGATCGGGCCGGGCGCGCTGTTCGTGCCCATCGCGGGAGAAAGGACCGACGCGCACCGCTTCATCGGCAGGGCGTTCGCCGCCGGGGCCGCCGCCGCGCTGACGCAGGAAGGGCGCGTTTCGCCGGGCGGCGGCGCCTGGATCGCCGTGGACGACACGCGCCGCGCGCTGCAGAAAATCGCCGCGGCGTGGCGGAAAAAATTCGCCGGCCCCGTGGTGGGCGTGACCGGCAGCGTGGGGAAGACCACGACCAAAGAGATGGCCGCGCTGGCGGTTTCCGCGGGGAAAAAGGTTCTCAAAACCGAAGGGAACCAGAACAGCCAGATCGGCGTGCCGCTGACCGTGCTGCGGCTCTCGCCCGAATACGCCGCCGCCGTGGTGGAGATGGGCATGAGCGAGTTCGGCGAGATGAGCCGCATCGCGGCGGTCGCCGCGCCGGATTACGCGATTTTGACGAACATCGGCCTCTCCCACATCGGGCAGCTCAAGACGAAGCAGAACATCCGGAGCGAAAAGCTCCATATCACGGACCGGTTCCACGCGGGTTCCGCGCTGTTTCTGAACGGCGACGACCCCATGCTCGCGGCCCTGCGGGGCAGGCTGCCGTTTGAGACGGTCTTTTACGGCACGCGGCCGTGGTGCGATTTCCGCGCCGATGAAATCCGCACCGCGGGCGCATCGGTGGAATTCCGCTTCTTCGCGCCGGGCGGGGAGACGGGCCGCGCGCGCCTCGCCGTCCCCGGCGTCCATTCGGTCTTGGATGCCCTCGCGGGCCTCGCGGCGGCGCAGCGGCTCGGCGTCCCGCTGCAGAAAGCCGCCGCCGCCCTTGCGGCGTACCGCCCCCTGGCGATGCGCCTGCAGGTCCGCCGCGCGAAAAGCGGCGTGACCGTGCTCGACGATTCCTACAACTCCAGCCCGGACGCGGCGAAAAGCAGCCTGGACGTGCTGGCCGGCTTTTCCGGCGGGAAGCGCGTGGCCGTGCTGGCCGATATGCTGGAGCTGGGGGCGTATTCCCGCCGCGCGCATGAAGAGGTCGGGCGGTACGCCGCGAAGGCGGGGGTGGACCTGCTCGTCACGGTCGGGGAGGAGGCGCGCGCCGTCGCCGAAGGCGCCCTCGCGCAGCGGCCCGGCCTGGAGTGCCGCGTCTGCCGGGACAACGCGCAGGCCGCCGCGTTCCTCCGGAAAACCCTCGGCGCGGGGGACGCGGTGCTGGTCAAAGGCTCCCGCGGGATGAAGACCGACGAAATCGTCGCCGAACTTCTGAAATAGAGAATCATAGCGGAACATCCCGGAGGAAGCCGTCTTGCTGAAACTTGCCGTCTATTTGAAAAACTATAAAAAAGAATGTATCCTCGGCCCGCTTTTTAAATTTCTGGAAGCGATTTTCGAGCTGCTGATGCCGACCATCATGGCGCTGATTGTAAACGAGGGCGTGGCCCGCCGCGACGAGGGCTACGTGCTGCGGATGGGCGGCGCGATGGTCGCAATGGCGCTGCTCGGCTACGGCAGCGCGTTCATCTGCCAGAAATACGCTGCGCGCGCGTCGCAGGGCTTTGGGACCGCCCTGCGCAACGCGGTCTTCCGGAAGGTCCTGTCCTTTTCCTATGCGCAGACGGACCGGTTCGGCGCGCCGACCCTGACCAACCGCATCACCAACGACGTCAGCCAGCTGCAGCTCTGGGTGGCGATGTCCATCCGCCTGCTCACCCGGGCGCCGTTCCTCTGCATCGGCTCCATCGCGATGGCGTTTTTTCTCGACCGCAGGCTGGCCTGCATCCTGCTTGCGGCCACGCCCGTGCTCGCCGCCATCATTTTTTTTATCACGAAGAACGCCGCGCCGCTCTACCGCGCGTACCAGCGCGGGCTGGACCGGATGGCCTCGCTCCTGCGCCAGAACCTGGCGGGGGTCCGCGTGATCCGCGCGTTCGCCAAGACGAAGCGGGAATCTGC
>DHOB01000066.1:12682-18830 GCA_002409675.1 Ruminococcaceae bacterium UBA5401 | reverse complement strand
ACGGTGAACCTGATGGTCGTGCTGGTCCTCTGGGCGGGCGGAATCGACATCCAGGCCGGGCGCCTGTCGCAGGGGGTCGTCATCGCGTTCATCAACTATGCGAACCAGATTCTGCTGGCGCTGCTGATTGTCTCCAACCTGATTATCCTGCTGACGAAATCCATGGCCTCCGCGGCGCGGGTCAACGAGGTCCTCGACACGCCGGCGGAAATGGCCGACCCCGAACGGGCGCCGGAGCCGCCCGCCGGCGCGCCCGCCGTGGAGTTCCGGGACGTTTCGTTCGCCTACGCCGGCACGGGGAACCGCGCGCTGGAGCACGTCGGCGTCTCCATCCCGAAAGGGCAGACCGTGGGCATCATCGGGGGGACCGGGTCGGGCAAGACGACCTTCGTGAATCTTATCGGCCGCTTTTACGAGGCGACCTCCGGCTGCGTGCTGGTGGAGGGCGTCCCCGTCGGCCGCTGGCCGCTGCGGACCCTGCGCGGAAAAATCGGCCTGGTGCCGCAGCACGCCGCGCTTTTTACGGGCACGGTGGCGGAAAACATCCGCTGGGGCAGGCCCGATGCGGGGATGGATGAAATCCGCGCCGCTGCTGTGGCGGCCCAGGCGGACGGGTTCATCCGCCGTCTGCCGCGGGGGTACGATTCCCCTGTGGAGCGCGGCGGGGCCAATTTTTCCGGCGGGCAGCGGCAGCGGCTGACCATCGCGCGCGCCCTGGTGGCGGACCCGCCCGTTTTGATTCTGGACGACGCCGCCAGCGCGCTGGATTTTCTGACCGAGGCGCGTCTGCGCGAAGCGCTGCGGAAGACCGGCCGCGGGCGCACCGTGCTGGTCGTCTCCCAGCGGGTGGGGACGGTGCGCGGCGCGGACCGGATTCTGGTCTTCGACGGCGGCAGAATCGTCGGCGACGGCACGCATGAGGCGCTGCTGAGGGAATGTGCCGCCTACCGCGAAATCTGCCTGTCGCAGCTCCCGGCAAAGGAGGCGCGGGCATGAAGAAGCGGGCTTTGCCGAAGCAGACCCTTCCGCGGCTGATGCGGGCCGTGGGGCGCTCCCGCGCCCTGCTGCTGCTCGCCGCGCTCTGTGCCGCCGCCAACGTGGCGTGCACGCTGGCCGGGCCGGCGGTCGTCGGGCGCGCGGTGGATCTGATGGCCGGGGCCGGCAGGGTGGACTTCCCCGCGCTGGCGCGCGCTCTGCTGCTGCTTGCGGCGGTCTATCTTCTGGGCAACGGCTTCCTGTGGCTGCTGACCCGCCTGACCAACCGCATTTCCTACCGAACGGTGGGCCGCCTGCGCGGCGCGCTGTTCCGCAAGCTCTGCACCCTGCCGGTCGGCTTTTTCGACCACACCCAGCGCGGCGACACGGTCAGCCGCTTCGTCAACGACGCGGACGCCGTTTCCGACGGGCTGCTGCAGGGTCTGACGGCCCTCGTGCAGGGCGTGTTCACCATTTTGGGCGCGGTGGTTTTCATGCTGGCCCTGAACCCGCCCATGGCGCTGGTCGTGATGCTTTCCGCGCCGCTCTCGTACTTCACCGCGCGCGCCATCACGACCCGCTCGCAGAAGCTGTTCCGCGAGCAGGCGGCGCAGCTCGGCCGCCTGAACGGCTACGCGGAGGAGATCATCGGCGGGCAGAAGGTCGTCGCGGCGTTCCGCTACGAGCCGCGCGCCCGCGAAAGATTCGAGAAAATCAACGCACAGCTGTACCGCACGGGCGTGCGGTCGCAGTTCATCTCCTCCCTTTCCAACCCTTCCACGCGCATCGTCAACAACCTGGCCTACGCGGCCGTCGGCGTCTTCGGCAGCATCGGCGCCATCCGGGGGACGCTCACGGTCGGGGGCATCTCCACGTTCCTGATTTACGCGGCGGTGTTCGCCAAGCCGTTCAACGACATCACGAACATCCTCGCGCAGATTCAGGCCGCCGCGGCCTCTGCCCAGCGGATTTTCAAAGTGCTGGACCTGCCGCCGGAGCCGCCGGAGCCGCCGGGCGCCCTGCGGCTGGAAAGCTGCGCGGGGCACGTGCAGTTTCAGGACGTCTCCTTCTCCTACACGCCGGACCGCAGGCTGATCGAGCACTTCGACCTCGACGTCGCCCCCGGCAGCAGCATCGCCGTCGTGGGCAGAACGGGGGCGGGGAAAACCACCCTCATCAACCTGCTGATGCGCTTCTACGACGTGGACGGCGGCTGCATCCGCATCGACGGGCACGACATCCGCGCCCTGACGCGCGAGAGCCTGCGCGCCCAGTTCGGCATGGTTTCGCAGGAGACCTGGCTGTTCGACGGCACCATCCGCGACAATATCGCCTACGCCAGGCCGGACGCCTCCGACGGGGAGGTCGTGCGGGCCGCGCGCGACGCGGGCGCGGACGGCTTTATCCGCCGGCTGGAAAAGGGCTACGCCACGCCGATTGCCGCGGACGGCTCCGGCCTTTCGGAGGGCCAGCGGCAGCTGCTGGCCATCGCGCGCGTGATGCTCGCCAACCCGCCCATGCTGATTCTGGACGAGGCCACCAGCAGCATCGACACCGGCACCGAGATGCGCATCCAGCGCGCGTTCGATCGCCTGACGGCCGGGCGCACCAGCTTTGTGATTGCGCACCGGCTTTCCACCGTGCGGAACGCCGACCGCATCCTCGTGATGGACCAGGGGAATATTGTGGAAAGCGGCACCCACGCGCAGCTCCTGAAGAAAAACGGGTACTACGCGGGGCTGTACTACAGCCAGTTTTCCCGGGGCGGCGTTTAGGGCGCGCTTGACAGAAAAGTCCTTTCCCCTTATAGTTTTGTTTGGGACGGAATAAAAAACAGGAAATTCCGGTGGTAAAAACGGCCGCCGGGAATAGAAATAGTAGAAGGAACGTTCTGATGAGTAAAAAAGTGATGGTCGCCATGAGCGGCGGAGTGGACAGCTCCGTCGCGGCCCTGCTGCTGCTGGAGCAGGGGTACGAGGTCACGGGCGCGACGCTGCGGCTTTTCAGCAACGAGGAGGCCGGGCTGAAAGGGAAACGCACCTGCTGCTCGCTGGCGGACGTGGAGGACGCGCGCGGCGTCGCCGCCCGCCTCGGCATCGAGCACTACGTGTTCAATTTCGGCCGGGAGTTCCGGCGCGACGTGGTCGCGCGCTTCGCGCAGGGATACCGCCGCGGCGAGACGCCGAACCCCTGCATCGACTGCAACCGGTACATCAAGTTCGGCAGGTTGCTGGAGCGCGCCAGACTGATGGGGATGGACAAGATCGCGACCGGGCACTACGCGCGGGTGGAGCGCGACCCCGAAAGCGGGCGCTGGCTGCTGAAAAAAGCCCGGGACGCCACCAAGGACCAGACCTATGTGCTGTACGCGATGACGCAGGAGGAGCTGGCGCACACGCTGTTCCCGCTCGGCGGCCTGCGCAAGACCGAGGTGCGCGCGCTGGCCGCCGCGCACGGCTTCGGGAACGCCCGCAAGCCCGACAGCGAGGACATCTGCTTCGTGCCGGACGGCGACTACGCCGGCTTTCTGGAGCGCACGCTCGGCATCCGGGCGGAGCCGGGCAATTTCATCGACCGGACCGGCAGGGTCCTGGGCCGGCACCGCGGGCTGATTCATTACACCGTCGGCCAGCGGAAGGGGCTGCGCCTGAGCTTCCCCAGGCCGAAATACGTCGTCAGGAAGGACGCGCGCGCCAACACCGTGCAGCTTGGCGACAATGAGGAGCTTTACAGCGGCGAGTTCGTCGCGCAGAAGGTGAACCTGATTGCCTGCGAGCGCCTGACCGGGCCGAAAAAAGTCGGGGTCAAAATCCGCTACAGCCAGTCGGAGGCCCCCGCCACGCTGTTCCCGGAGGAAGGCGGCCGGGTCCGGGTGCGGTTCGACCGGCCGCAGCGCGCCGTGACGCCGGGGCAGGCGGCGGTCTTCTACGACGGCGAGGTCGTCTTCGGGGGCGGTACGATTGCGGGCGAATAGGGAAATTTACGCCGACCACGCGGCGACGGCGCCGCTTTCGCCCCGCGCACTGCAGGCGATGATGCCGTACCTGACGGGCGAGTTCGGCAACCCGTCCTCCGCCCACGCGGCCGGCCGCCGGGCGAGGCGCGCCGTGGACAACGCGCGCGCGGCCGTCGCCGCGGCGCTGGGCGCGCAGCCGGCGGAAATCTACTTCACCGCCTGCGGCACGGAATCCGACAACTGGGCCCTGCGCGCGGCCATGCGGATGCAGGCGCCGAAGGGCCGCACGCGCCTGATTACCGACGCCGCGGAGCACCACGCGATTCTGCGCACGGCGCAGGCCCTGCGCCGCGCCGGGTATCGGACGCAGGTTCTGGGCGTGGATCGCTTGGGGCGCGTCTCCGCGGGGTCGGTGCGCGCCGCGCTGGATGAAAGCGCCGCCCTCGTGAGCGTGATGGCGGCGAACAACGAGGTCGGCACCCGGATGCCCGTCCGGGCGATCGCGCAGGCCGCGCACGAGGCGGGCGCGCTGTTCCACACCGACGCGGTGCAGGCGGTCGGGCACGTGCCGATCGACGTCCAAGAGCTGGGCGTCGACATGCTCTCGTTCTCCTCGCACAAATTCGGCGGGCCGAAGGGCGTGGGCGGCCTTTACGTGCGAAAAGGGCTTCCGCTGCCGGCGGGCCTGTACGGCGGCGGGCAGGAGCACGGCCTGCGCTCCGGGACGGAGAACGTCGCCGGCATCGTCGGCACGGCCGCCGCGCTGACCGAGGCGTGCGAAGCCATGGAGAAGAACCGGGCGAAGCTCACGGCCCTGCGCGGCCGGCTGACGGAGGGCATCCTGAAGAAAATCCCGGGCGCACATCTGACGGGCGACCCCGAGGACCGCCTGCCGGGCAGCGCCTCGTTCGTGTTCGAGGGGGTCGAGGGCGAGCCGCTGGTCCTTCTGCTGGACCAGCGCGGCGTCTGCGCGTCCTCCGGCTCGGCCTGCTCGGCCGGCGCGCTGGAGCCCTCCCATGTGCTGCTGGCGATGGGCCTGCCGGAGGCGCTGGCGCGCGGCTCGCTGCGCCTGACGCTCGGCGCGGAAAACACGGAGGAAGAAATAGATGAAATCCTCCGGATTCTGCCGGAGGTGGTCGCGCTGCTGCGAAAAGCGAAGCGGTGAGGTCCTCCGGCGCGGCGAAAGGAGAGAACGGGGATGGAGTATTTCGACCTGCACTGCGACACGGCCACCGAATGTATGGAGCGCGGCTGCGGCCTGTATGAGAACGACCGGAACGTGAGCCTGAAGCGCGCGGAAAAGTATTCCCGCTGGGCGCAGGTGTTCGCCGTCTGGATCCCGGAGAAGCTGCACGGCGCGGACGCGTACCGGTACTTCCGGAAGGCGGCCGGGTTTTTTGCCGGGGAGATGGAAAAGAACCGCGGGCGCGTCCGGTTCTGCCGCACGCCGGCCGAGCTGCGGGGCGCGGGGCCGCGCGCGGCCCTGCTCTCCATCGAGGGCGGCGCGGCGCTGGACGGGAAAATCGGCCATCTTTACGACGCGCGCCGCCTGGGCGTGCGGATGATGACCCTCACCTGGAACGGCCGGTGCGAGCTGGGCGACGGCTGCATGGTCCCGGACGCCGGCGGCCTGACGCCGTTCGGCTTCGAGGTGGTGCGGGAGATGGAGCGGCTGCACATCACCGTGGACGTGTCGCATCTCTCGGAGAAAGGATTCTGGGATGTGGCCCGCGCCGCGCGGCGGCCGTTCGTCGCTTCCCACTCCGATTCCCGCGCCGTCTGCGGCCACCCCCGCAACCTGACGGACAGCCAGTTCCGCGAGCTGGCCCAGGCCGGGGGGCTGGCGGGCATCAACCTGCACCGTGATTTTCTGCGCGGGAAAAACGCCTCGCTGGACGACGCGCTGGACCATATCGCGCATTTTCTGAATCTGGGCGGGGAAAAGGCCGTCGCAATCGGCTCGGATTTCGACGGCTGCACCCTGCCTAAGGGCGTTAGCGGCGTGCAGGACATGGACCGCCTCTATGCGATGGTGAGCGAATCGTTCGGCGCGGAGGCCGCCGACGACATCTTCTGGCGCAACGCCTATCGCTTCTTCTCCTCGGAGGATACAGCTCTCTGAAGGCCCCGGCCGGCGCGGCCGGGACGGTAGACGGTATAAGAAAAGCTCTCGAAGCATTTACTCTTCGGGAGCTTTCTGCGTTTTATGAATCCGGC
>DHOB01000066.1:8355-12398 GCA_002409675.1 Ruminococcaceae bacterium UBA5401 | reverse complement strand
GCGTAAGACGCTGCACGTCCGGGCCGGTGGGCCGGTGGCGGCGGCAGCTTGCCGCTCAGACGGAGAAGCGGAAGACCGTACGGGTCTGGAAGGCCGTGCCGGGCTTCAGGTTTTTATACGGGAACTCCGGGTGATGGACGGAATCCGGGAAGAACTGCGTCTCCAGGCAGACGGCGTGGTGGGCCTTGAGCGGGACGCCGCCGCAGCCGCGGACATTTTCGCCGAAGCTGTTGGCGGTGTAGACCTGCATGCCGGGCAGGTCGGTGAACACCTGCATCCGTCTGCCGCTCGCGGGGTCGTACAGCTCCGCGGCTTTCCGGAAGCCTGCGCCCGAGAGCACGAAATTGTGGTCGTACCCGCCGCACCGCCGCAGGGACGGCTCCGCCGCGCCGATGTCGCGGCCGACCGCCTTCGGCGTGCGGAAGTCGAACGGCGTGCCGGCGACCGGAAGGAATTTACCGGTCGGAATCAGGAACTCATCCGCTTCGGTGATCTGCTCCGCGTCGATCTGCATCTCCACCGAAAGAATGTCTCTGCGCGCGTCCCCCGTCAGGTTGAAAAACGTGTGGTTCGTGGCGTTGAACGGCGTTTCGGCGTCGGCTCTTGCGGAATATGTAAGCTCCAGCGCGTTGTCGTCCGTCAGGGCATAGGTCACTTTCGCGTCCAGATTGCCGGGGAAGCCGCACTCCCCCGCCGGGCTGCGCCGGCAGAACGCGACCGCGGCTTCGCCCGCGGCCCCGCCCCGCCAGACCCGGTCCTGGAATCCGCCCGGACCGCTGTGCAGCGAGTTTTCGCCTTCGTTTTTCACCAGCGAGAAGCTCTGCGCGCCGATGCGGAACGACGCACCGGCGATGCGGTTCGCAAAGCGCCCGATCACGGCGCCCAGCACGTCGTGCCCGGTCGCGTATTCGCCGAGCGTGTCGTGGCCCAGGACCACGTTTTCCGCTTTTCCGTTCCGGTCCGGGACAAACAGCCGCGCCAGGCGGCAGCCGTAGCTCAGGACCTCTGCGGCCATGCCCCGGCCGTTTTTCAGGGTGTAAAGCTCCACCGCCGTCCCGTCCGGAAGGCGGCCGAATTCTCTCTTTTCAACACTCATAACCCAATCCTCCCGTTTTTGATGTTTCTATTCCGATTCGCCCAGGAGCGCCGCGCCGAGAATTCCGGCGTCGTTGCCGAGCTGCGCGCGGCAGATGACGGTCTGCCGGCTGGAATATTTTGAAAAGACTTCTTTTTTGACCGCAGCCCGCAGCGGAACCAGAAGCGCCTCCCCTTCGTTGCTGATGCCCCCGCCGAGGCAGAGGATGTCCGGCTGAAAGATATTGATGCAGTTGGCGATGCCGCACGCGAGGTAAAAGATGTAGCCGTCGACGACCGCTTTCCCGGCGGCGTCGCCCGCGCGCATGGCCTTGAACGCCGTGCGCCCGTCCACGCCTTCGGGGCTGCCGCCCGCGATTTTCCACAGGGCGGAGGCGCGGTCCCGCTCCATCGCTTCCCGCGTGGAGGCAATCAGCCCCGTTGCGGAAGCGTAGGCTTCCCAGCATCCGCGGCGCCCGCAGGTGCACGGGCGGCCGTTCGCCACAATCACGGTGTGCCCCAGCTCGCCGCCCGCAAAATTGCTGCCGGCATAGATTTTTCCGCCGATGATGATTCCGCTGCCCACGCCGGTGCCGAGCGTGATGGCCACCGCGTTCTTCGCGCCCCGGAGAGCGCCCGCCTTGTATTCCCCGAAAGCCGCGGCGTTGGCGTCGTTGTCCGCGATGACTTTTTTGCCGGTTTTCGCCTCCAGCATCCTGCGGAGCGGAAAGTTGCGGAAGTGCAGGTTGTTGGCGAATTCGACGACGCCGGTCTCGCGGTTGACCGTGCCCGGCGAGCCGACGCCGATCCACGGAATGTCGCCGAGCGAAAGGCCCGCCTTTTTCAGCGTCTCCTCCGCGGCTTCGGCAAGCTGCCCGCACATCTCTTCGTCGGGGCAGGGCACCCTGGTCTTTCTCGAGGTTTTCGCGAGAATTCTGTAATTTTCGTCGGCCACGCCGGCGGCGATGTTGGTTCCGCCGAGGTCGATTCCAAGATAATACATAAAACGGTCTCTCTCTTTCCCTTTTTTGCGGCCTGCTTTTCAGTATAGCATTTTGCATGTGCGGATGTAAATACGCCCCGATGCGGATATAAAAAATATCCGTATGCTTAAAACGTGTGATATAATGGTAAAATAAAACTGTATGGCCGCGTTTTCCGCGCCGTGAATCCACCAGCATTGGGGAATGAAGAAATTGGAATACTCAGAACTGCCGGAATCCATGAAAAATGAATTTACCCTGCGGTATTGGAAGATGCTTCGGGCGCGCCGGGGCGCGCTTGCGGCGAAGCGCGTGTTCGACGTGGCGGCTTCCGCCGTGATGCTGCTCGTGCTTTCGCCGCTCTTTCTGCTGCTGGCCGCCGCCGTCAAGCTGGACTCGCCCGGGCCGGTGTTCTACCGGCAGACCCGGGTGGGGCAGTACGGCCGCGACTTTAAAATCTACAAGTTCCGGACCATGGTGCAGAACGCCGACCGGGTCGGCCCGGCCCTGACCATGGGGAACGACCCCCGCATCACCCGCGTGGGGCGAATTCTCCGCAAATGCCGGATGGACGAGTTCTCGCAGCTTTTCAACGTGCTGAACGGCAGCATGAGCCTCGTCGGCCCCCGGCCGGAGGTGCGCCGCTATGTGGAGGCCTATAAGCCGGAATACATGCCCACGCTGCTGCTGCGGCCCGGCGTGACGGCCCCCGCCAGCATCGCGTTCAAGGACGAGGACAAAATCCTGAAATCCGGCGGCGACCCGGACAAAATCTACATCGAACGGATTCTCCCGCCCAAAATGGAACTGAACCTGAGGTACATGCAGCACATCTCCGTCCTGAAAGACATCGAGGTGATGTTCCACACCGTGGCGGCCGTGCTCTGAGCCGTCCTATTTTCCCGCCGCGCCACATAAGAATGAAGATGGAACTGCGGGGGATGAAATTTGAGCGGCAAGTTTTACAGGCTGAAGGAAGCGGCCGTGCTGATTCTGCTGGCGGCCGTGCTACTGGCCGTGCCGGCCGTGTCGGCGCAGAAGGCCCTCCCGGCGCAGGCGCAGGCCGGGGAGCAGTCCGGCGCGCCGGAAAAGGATTCGTTCATCAAATGGGTCGATTTCAACGTGACCTACCTGGCCATGAAAAAGGCGCTGACACTCGACATCGAATCGCACCGGAAGGGCGGGAACCTGAGCTGGGTCGACCTTCTCGCGTGCCTGGGGGCCAAATACGGCGGCAAGTTCGACCGGTATAAAAGCGCCGATATGGACGTGTTCGCAAAAAAGCTGGAGACGCAGAGCCTTCAGGAAGCGACAAAGGGGCTGAACTCCTTCGCCTATTACCGCGAGGCGTACGGGGCGGCGCTGGGCGGCCTGACGGGCACCTACCTGGAAAACGGACAGGAAAAGTACGGCCTGACCGCTTTTTCGCCGATTGCGAAGGGGTTCCCCTACGCGGAGTACGACGATTTCGGCGCGACCCGGACCTACGGCTTCTCGCGGCCCCACCTGGGGCACGACATGATGGCGGCCACCGGAACGCCGGTGATTGCGGTGGAGTCCGGCATTGTGGAGGCCCTCGGCTGGAACCAGTACGGCGGATGGCGCATCGGCATCCGGAGCTTCGACTCCAAGCGGTATTACTACTATGCCCATCTGCGCCAGAACCGGCCGTATGCGGCCGGGCTGTGCCTGGGCAAAACCGTGGAGGCGGGCGACGTGATCGGCTACGTGGGGCGCACGGGCTACAGCGCGAAGGAAAATGTGAACAACATCCGGGTCAGCCATCTGCATTTCGGCCTTCAGCTGATTTTTGACGAAAGCCAGAAAGAGAGCAACGACGAAATCTGGATTGACTGCTATGCGCTGACCAAGCTTCTGCGGCAGCACCGCTCGGCGGTCGTGCGCGACCCCGTGACCAAGGAGTATTCCCGCGCGGCGGCGTGACGCCTCTTTCACCGGCCCGGCGCGCGGCGCGGCAGAAACCGG
>DHOB01000066.1:7442-8128 GCA_002409675.1 Ruminococcaceae bacterium UBA5401 | reverse complement strand
ATTCCGCACTGCGCGCTCGCACAGGGAAACGGCGGCCGGGGGCTTTCGGAGGACGGCGGGATTTATTGGACCATGGCCTCGTACTGCGCTTTGAGCCAGTCCAGCATGGCGCTGCGCCCGGCCTCGTCCATCGGGAAATCGGCCTTCCGGACGATTTTGCTTTTCTCATAGCAGAACGGGCCGTACCAGACTTCCGCGCGGATTTTCCCGTCCGCCGGGCCGACCCGGTACCGGAACTCTTTGCCCCCCCGGTTCCCGACGCTGCCGGTATAGGTGCCGCCGTTCTGAAAATACAGCAGAATCGGAATCAGGCCGCGCTGGTGCCAGTCCACTTCTTTTTTCATCGGAAATCTCCTCCTTCTTCCAATCGACAATTTTCTTCTGAAAAGGCCCGCAGGCATAAAAACCTGCGGGCCTTTTGGAGCTGCTAACGCGATTCGAACGCGTGACCTCGTCCTTACCAAGGACGTGCTCTGCCAACTGAGCCATAGCAGCATTTGGCGACTCGGATCGGGATCGAACCGACGACCTCTAGCGTGACAGGCTAGCGTTCTAACCAGCTGAACTACCGAGCCATGCAGCCGCCTGATACGGCAACGCTGTTTATTATACAAAAAATCGAGCGGATTGTCAAGATTCTTCCCTTTAAAATTTTAGGGACGCTGCGCTTTCCCGAAACTCCGCAG
>DHOB01000066.1:0-7190 GCA_002409675.1 Ruminococcaceae bacterium UBA5401 | reverse complement strand
TTTCTCCGCCGCGCTTCCCGGCGGGCCAAGGCCGGCTCCGCCGGCGGCGCGGCGCCTTCCTCCGCGGTAAAATTCGGGGGACTGGCAAAACAATTTCTGACAGAAACGGCGGGCGGGCCGGTCTATAATGGGGAAGAATCCGACGGGGAGCGATTTCGGTGAAACAGACGGTTTATGTGGACGTTCTGGTGGCGGTCAATTTTTTCATCACCTATTTTCTGCTGCGGGCGGTCGCCGGGTTCCTGACCCTGCCGGTCCGGCGCGGCCGCATGGCGGCGGCGTCCGCGGCGGGCGGGCTGTGCTCCCTGCTGATTCTGCTGCCGGAGCTTCCGGCGCCCCTCTCCGTCGCCGGCAAGCTGCTGATGTCGGCCGGAATCGTGCTGCTGGCGTTCGGCTACGGCGGCGTCAGGCGGCTGATTCGGGACGCGGCGGCGTTTTTCGGCGTCAGCTTTGCCTTTGCGGGGCTGATGCTCGCCGTCTGGTATTTTTTCGCTCCGCAGGGGCTGGTGATCCGGAACTCGGTTGTCTATTTCAACATCTCGCCGCTTCTGCTGATTCTGCTGACGGCGGCCTGCTATTTTGTCCTTTCCGCCATCGGCCGCGTGACCGGCCGGCGGATGCCGCGGGAGCTGCGCTGCAGACTGGTGGTCGGGTGCGGCGGCCGCTCGTGCGCCTGCACCGCGCAAATCGACACGGGCAACACCCTGCGGGAGCCGTTTTCCAACGACCCGGTGGCGGTGGTCTACGAAGGGGCCATCGGGAAAATCGTCCCGCCGCCCGGCAGCCGGAACCTGCGGCTGGTGCCGTTCGACACCGTCTCCGGCGAAGGGGTGCTGCGGGCCTTCCGGCCCGACCGGCTGACGATTTACTGCGGGGGGCGGGCGGTGAAGCCCCCGCGCGCGTACATAGCGGTCTCAAAAACGAGGCCGGGGGAGTGCGACGCCCTGCTGAACCCGGAGCTTCTTCAGAAAACGTCCGGCTGAATCTCGCCGAGCCGGCCGGTTTACATAGCCGCGGCGGCAGCGGCACAAAGGGAAAGAGGAATGAGAAAAATATTGCGCTGGATGAAAAAACAGCTTGAAAAGCTGCTGGCCCTGCTGGTGCGGCTCCGCGCGGGTTCCGGGGTCTTCTACATCAACGGGCCGGAGACGCTCCCCCCTCCGCTGACCAAGCAGGAGGAACGGGACGTGATGAACAACATCATGAATCACGTCCCGAACGCGAGGGAGCCGCTGATCACCCACAACCTGCGGCTGGTGGTCTACATAGCCCGGAAGTTCGAGTCCTCCGAAACCAATGTGGAAGACCTGATCTCCATCGGGACCATCGGCCTCATCAAGGCGGTCAACACCTTCTGCCCGGAGCGGAACATCAAGCTGGCCACCTACGCCTCCCGCTGCATCGAGAACGAAATCCTGATGTATCTGCGCAAGGCCTCGCAGCTTAAGAACGAGATTTCCATCGACGACCCGCTGAACGTGGACTGGGACGGCAACGAGCTGCTGCTTTCCGATATCCTCGGCAGCGATCAGGACGCCGTGAACCTCGACCTGGAGGAAGAGGTGGAGCGCGACCTGCTGCGCAGCGCGGTCGCGCGTCTGGCCCCGCGGGAGCGGCAGATCATGCGGCTGCGCTTCGGCCTCGGCAACACGCGCGAGCACACGCAGAAGGAGGTGGCCGACACGCTCGGCATCTCGCAGTCGTACATTTCCCGGCTGGAGAAACGCATCATCGAACGCCTGAAAAAGGACCTGGAGCGCGTGAGCTAACGGGTGTAGTCCAGAAGGACCCGGTAGGCTTCGACCAGAGTCTCATAAGTATAGCGGCGGCAGTTCGCGGGGCTGGTTGACGGCAGCGCAATTGCCGCCCTTCCCGTTTTCGGCAGGCAGAGGCGCCGGTAAAGCGACGCGGCCTTTACGCCCGTGGTGAACACCGCCCGGATGGAGGTGCGGGCCAGCAGCCCCGCGATGTCGTTCGCCACGGGGTCCCGGATGCTGCCGTCGTCCGCCCCGCGGATGCGGCAGCTTTTGAGGACGTCCCAGAGGGCGATGCGGTTTTTCAGCAGAAAGGCGGTCTTTTCTTCGCTGGTCGCGGGCGGCGGCCCGCCGTAGAGCTGCGCGAGGACCCGCCAGAACCGGTTCTGCGGGTGGGAATAGTAAAAGCCGTATTCCCGCGACTTGGGCGACGGCATGGTGCCGAGAATCAGCGCGCGGGAGTTCCGGTCGTAAACGGGCCTGAGCGGGTGCACGACGAAGCCGGGGCTCACGCTTTTTCGCTTCCTTTCAGCGCGGCGGCATACCGCAGCAGCTCCGCGCGGGAATTGGGGCATTTTCCGTCCATCACGGCGGCGAGCAGGGCCCGCAGCGTTTTGCCCACGGCGGCGCCCTCCGGCACGCCGGCGCGCAGCAGGTCGTTTCCGTTTACGGCAAGGCTTTTCAGGCTGAAGCAGTCGCCCCGCGCGAGGAGGGCGTCCAGCATGGCCTCGGCCCGGCAGAGCTCTTCCAGCCGGCCGCGGTCGGCCGGGCTCTTGCCCAGGGTGTCCGCGGCCTGCACGCGGAAAAGCCGGTGCAGGTTCCTTTCGCCCAGCTGGCCGAGCCTGCGCCGCAGAAAGCGCTCGTCGGGCGGCAGGGGCACGCCGTGCCAGCGCACCAGCGTGGCCACGTCGGCGACGGTGCGGTTGTCGTACCGCAGCCGGCGCAGAATCTTTTCCGCCAGTTCCGCGCTTTTGCCCGCATGGCCGTAAAAATGCCCCACGCCGTCACGGCCGACGGAAAAGCACAGCGGCTTGCCGATGTCGTGCAGCAGCATGGTCAGGCGCAGCACGGGCTCCTGCGGGGCCGCGTCCACAGTGTGGAGCGTATGCTCCCAGACGTCGTAAACGTGGTGGGGGTTGCGCTGGGCGAAGCCGAAGCAGGGGCGCAGCTCCGGGATGAACTGCGCCGCGGCGTCGCGGAATTTCCGCAGGACGGCGGCGGCCTGCGCGCCGCACAGCAGCTTTGTGAACTCCGCCCGGATCCGCTCCCGCGCGATGCGGTCCAGCAGGGCGCGGCTGCGCAGCAGGCTGCGGGCGGTTTCCCGCTCGATGGAAAAGCCGAGGTCCGCGGAAAACCGCATCGCCCGCAGGATGCGCAGGCCGTCCTCCCGGAAGCGGCGGTCCGCGTCGCCCACGCAGCGGATGCGCTTTTCCGCAAGGTCTTTCATCCCGCCGAAGCAGTCCACGACGCCGGTTTCGGGGGAATAGGCGAGGGCGTTGACGGTGAAGTCGCGCCGCGCGAGGTCTTCCTTCAGGCTGGCCGTAAAAGCGACGCGGTCGGGGTGGCGGCCGTCGGAATACGGCCCGTCGACGCGGTACGAGGTCACCTCCACCGCCGTCTTGCCGGAAAGAGCCGTCACCGTGCCGTGCTTCAGGCCGGTATCGATGACTTTGAACGCCGAAAGGGCGCGCCGGGCCTGCTCCGGCCGGGCGGAGGTCGTGAGGTCCCAGTCATGCGGCGCGAGGCCGAGCAGGCTGTCGCGCACGCACCCGCCGACGGCGTATGCCTCGTATCCGCTCCGGGTCAAAGCCTGCCGGACGGCGTCGACCTCCGGCGGAATCTGAAGTTCCATGCTGTTTTCCCTCTTTCAACTGAAACGTGTCGAAAAGTTCGGACGGAATTTGCTCCGCCCCCTGCATGATACGTCCCAAGCGTGGCAATACTGTTTTTTAGTACCGCGACGGGGGGATGCGAAGTGCAGTACAACAAGGTGGAAATCTGCGGCGTCAATACATCCAAACTGAAGGTGCTGACTGAAAAGGAAAAGATGGAGCTCCTCCGCAAGGTCAAGGCCGGCGACAAAAAGGCGCGCGACGAGCTGATTAAGGGAAATCTGCGCCTGGTCCTCAGCGTCATCCAGCGGTTCACCAACCGGGGCGAAAACCTGGACGACCTGTTCCAGGTCGGGTGCATCGGCCTTATCAAGGCCATCGACCACTTCGACATCAACCAGGGCGTGCGCTTTTCTACTTACGGTGTTCCCATGATTATCGGGGAAATACGCCGTTACCTGCGCGACAACAACAGCATCCGCGTGAGCCGCTCCCTGCGTGACACGGCCTATAAGGCGATGCAGGCCAAGGAGAAGATACAGGCGGAGAAAAACCGGGAGCCCACCGTGGAGGAAATCGCCAAGGAGCTCGGCATCCCGCGCGAAGAGGTCGTGGTGGCGCTGGAATCCATCGTGGAGCCGATTTCGCTCTACGAGCCGGTCTTTTCGGACGGCGGGGACACCATCTATGTGATGGACCAGGTCGGCGACAACAACGACGACAACAACTGGCTCGACGAGATCGCCCTCAAAGAGGCCATCAAGAACCTGAACAGCCGGGAAAAGAACATCCTCTCCATGCGCTACTTTCAGGGCAAGACGCAGATGGAGGTCGCCTCCGAAATCGGCATCAGCCAGGCGCAGGTCTCCCGTCTGGAAAAAGCCGCCCTCGACAAAATCAAAAAGAGCATCTGACGGGCGCGCCGTCCCCCCCTTTTGTCAAATCAATTATATTTATTGTACCATTTCTTTCAAATCGGTTCAAATTTGCCCTCCGGGCAGTTAAAATACAGAGAGTCGGGCGGCCGGGATTTTCCCGGCCGCCCGACTCTCTGTACGTCTGCGGTTCCGCGGCGGAACCGCGCCGCTTTTATTCACGCGCGGGGCCGTCAGTCGGAGCCGACGGGGATTTCCACGCCTTGGACGGAGACGGACTTCATCTCTTCAATGGGGACGATTTCCCGGAAGACCCCGCCTTTTGTGCAGACCGTTTTGCCGCCCGACGAGTCGATGGATCCGCCGTTGTCGGTCAGGTTCAGAACGGAACCGTCCTTCTTGGTCAGCAGGACGGAAAGGCCCAGATAGTGCTCCGACCGTTTTTTTACCGAATCCGGCTCGCTGCCGTCTGAGGACGAGGTTTCTTCTTTGCTGCCGTATGCGCCCTCCGCTTCGTATTCCATGTGCAGGGCCACCGGAGAAACCGAGATTTTGGTGATTTTAAAGGTGCTTCCGTCCCGGGTGAAAGTCTCCCCGGCTTTCAGCGCGACGGACGAATCCTCGTATTTCACACGGAAGCTGAAATTCCAGTCGCCCTTGCAAAACGTCACGGTCCGCTGGCTTTTCGGGTCGAAATACTGCATGTTGTGGAATCTTGCGTTGACTTTTCCGAGCTTCAGCGGCCCGTTGGCGGAGATGCTCTCCACATACTGGGCGGCGTTTTTGTCGGTGCTGCTCGGCAAAAATCCGACGCTGCCGTGTAAGCCGTCGCCGCCATGCAGGTCGCTGCCGCCGAAATCCTCAAAAGAGAGGTTCTGAATCGAAATGCCCGCGGGCAGCCTGAGAGGGGAGCCGTCCTTGCGCTTGACGGTGTAGACGATGCAGGCGCTGTATTTGTCGCCGATGATGGCGTCGGCGGTGACGGTGATGCCGTTGTCGGTCGCGCCCGCGCCGATGGGGCGGCCGATTTTATTGATGACTTCCGTCTGGGAAGTGCCGAAGACCGAATCGAAGGCGTTCCCGACCAGCCCCGCCGCCACGGCTCCGTAGCCGGTCGCGAAAATCACCGCGACCGACGCGGCGGCCAAGACCCAGCGCATCGGGCGGCGGGCGGCGTGAGACCGCTCTTGAGCGGCGGCGCGGACCCGGGCGGCCAGTGCGGCCTTTTGTTCCGGCGTAAAGCAAAGGCCCTTCATTTCGCGGCGGTATTCAGACAGACGGTCCATATACTGTTCCCCCTAACAATTTTTTCAGTTTCGCCCGGCCGCGGGCCAGGCGGGTATGAACGGTGCCGGTCGGCACGCCGAGGATTCTGCCGATTTCACCGGCCTGATAGCCCTCGTAGTAATAGAGGTAGATCACGGCTCGGTAACGCGGCGGCAGGGTATCGACCGCGGCCAGGACCGCGCCGCCCTCCTGCTCCGGCGCCGGCTACTCCGCGCATGCGCCGAGGCCGCAGGTCCGCTTTCGCCAGGAGCTTTTCAGCAGACCTTGCAGGCGTTGGCCGCGGTGCGCAGAATCCATGCCTTTTCATGCGCGGGGCTTTCAAACTCCCGGGGCGCGGTCAGCAGCTTTACGAACACCGTCTGGCAGATATCCTGGGCGTCGGCCGTGTTTTCAGGTAGGCGTAGCTCAGGCGGAGAATCGGGTCGGCGTACGTTTCCACAAGGTATTCCGCCCGGTCGTTTTGATCCATTCTGCGGTTCACTCCTTTGGGAGCCATGACCATGCTGCTCTCACCTTTAATACGACGCGGGGAAGCGAAAACTTTCATTTTCATAAATTTTCTTCGGCCGGGACGGATGAAAAATGATTTTTCCGGCTGTATAAAAAATCCCTTTGATTCCGCCGGCCGTGGAGAAGGAATCAAAAGGATAAATTTTTATCGGGCCTGATGTTTCTGCGGCGGAAACGCACCGCCGTTCAGTCCGGCACGCCGGCGATGCTGTCCACTGCGAGCGCGAAAAGCAGTCCTCCGGCTTCGGTCCGGATTCCGGCAGCGCGATTGACGGCTTCCATAATCGGCTGTTTCCGGTTTCTTTCACAGAGAATCGCAACGATCGTTTTCTCTTCCTGAAGAGAAATCTGCAGAAATTTGGCCCTGTTTCCGCTCAGCCCGCGTGCCTCCAGAATCGTGCCGCCCGTGGCTCCGGCGCTTCGGGCCGCGTCCATGACTCTGTCCGTAAAGCCGCGGTTGACCACGGCGACCACCAATTCGTACTTTGCAGGTTGATTCATCTGCCGTTTTTCTCCTTCCGTGTCTGTTTCTCGGTTTCCCAGCGTCATTGAAACAAAGCCGCTTACGCCGGAAAGCGGCATGACAAAGGCGATCCCGCCGCCCGGCGTGCCCATCTGCAGCTCCCGCGCAAGCAGCGCAGGCAGACGTTCCGCGTCCTTCCATGGAATCAGGCTGAAGACAACGTCCTTTTTCGTTTCGCCGAGCCCCAGGTAGTCCAGAAGGTCCGAAGCTGCCGTCCCAAGGCCGAAGCAGAGAAAGTGGAAAGGCAGGTTTCGCTCTTTGCAGATTTGCGCGGCCTGCTCGCCCTTTCCGCGGTCGAGGATCGTCACCATCAGACCGACGGTCGCCGGGCGGCCATTTTTATTCATCGGAAGATTCCTCCTCATAATCAATAACGAATTGTAAAGTTAAATGAAAGTTGAGGACTCGT
>DHOB01000002.1:2760-10438 GCA_002409675.1 Ruminococcaceae bacterium UBA5401 | reverse complement strand
TGTAAGTAAACTGGGAGGGAGATATAATTAAATGGACGCTTTAATTGCTGCAGTAAAATGGTTTGTAGACCTGGGCGCCTCGGCCATGCTGCCGATTGTAATCACGATTATCGGCCTGATTTTCGGGGTTAAGTTCGGCAAGGCCATCCGGTCCGGCATCATCCTGGGCGTCGGCTTCGTTGGAATCGGGCTTATCGTCACCCTGATGAACGACAACCTGGGCCCCGCGGCCCAGGCGATGTCCAAGCGGTTCGGCATGTCTCTTCAGGTCGTCGATATCGGCTGGCCGGGGATGTCCCCGCTGACGTGGGCCTCCAGCATCGCCATCGTCGCCATTCCGGTGGCAATTCTGCTGAACGTGGTTATGCTTCTGCTGAAGCTGACCCATGTCGTGAACGTGGATATCTGGAACGTCTGGCACTTCGCGTTCACGGGCGCGCTCGTCTACCTGGCGACGGGGAACTACATGCTCGGCATCCTCGGCGTCTGCGTGCACGGGTTTCTCGCGTTTAAATTCGGCGACTGGTTCGCCCCCGTGGTGGAGGATTACTTCGAGCTGGACGGCGTCTGCATCCCGCACGGGGATTCGGCCTTCATGGCGCCGTTCGCGGTGCCGGTAGAATGGGCGCTGGATCGGATACCGGGCGTGAAGAAAATCAACATCACGTCCGACGCGATTCAGAGAAAATTCGGCGTGATCGGCGAACCCATGATTATCGGCGCGGTTCTCGGCTGCCTGATCGGCGCGCTCGCCGGCTACGACGTGAAGGGCGCCATGCAGCTCGGCATTCAGATGGCGGCCGTGATGGTCCTGATGCCGAAGATGGTCAAGTGCATCATGGACGGCCTGATGCCGATTTCGGAAGTCGCAAAGAAGAAGATGGAAAAGCGCTTCCACGGCACGAAGTTCTATATCGGCCTCGACCCGGCCATCCTGCTGGGCGACACGCAGGTCGTTTCCGCCGGGCTGCTGTTCGTTCCGCTCACCATCCTGATTGCGATGATCGTTCCGGGGAACCGCATCCTTCCGTTCGGCGACCTCGCCACCATCGGCTTTTTCATCGCCCTTGCCGTCGGCATCCACAAGGGCAACCTGTTCAGGACCCTGATTTCCGGCTCGATCATCATGTATATCACGATTTGGATTGCGAACCAGACCATTCCGCTGACGACCGCCCTCGCAAAGGCCGCCAACTCGAACCTCCTGGCCAGAAGCCCCGAAATCTCGGCCCTCGACCAGGGCGGCTGCCCGATCACCTACATTCTCACGCAGCTTCTGCACACGACCAACGTGACCGGCCTGATTGTAATCGGCCTGCTGTACGCCTTCTGCATCGTGTTCACCTATGTTCAGTACCGCAAGAAGAAAATCGCGAAAGAAGCGGCGGCCGGCGAACAGGCTGCGAAAGATTAATCCATTTTGGAAGGAGCAAACCCTGTATGGTCACACAGCAAGTAACAATCACCAACCCGAGCGGCCTTCATGCCCGGCCGGCCTCCCAGTTCTGCAGATTCCTGAGGAAGTTCAAGAGCAAGGTCTTCCTTGTCACCGAGGCGGGAAAAGTGGACTGCGCAAGCATCATCAATCTTCTGAGCATGGCGATCAAACAGGGGACCACCGTGAAACTGGAAGTCACCGGCGAGGATGAGGAAAAAGCCCTGCCGGAAATCGCGGAATTTCTGCAGAATCTGAAAGAATAGAGGCGGCGCTCCGGCTTTGCGAAAAATGGGAAAACATTCTGCGGAAGTGAGGAATTCTGCGGAAGAAGGGAAGCAAACATGAAAATCATTCAGGTCTCCAAAGCCGCCTCTGCGGGAATTGCAGCCGGAAAAGCCTTTTTTTACAAACCTGTGGACCTGAAAGCCTCCGCCGGTCTGGTCGCTCCTGGCCAGACCGGCGCCGAGCTTGAGCGGTACCGCCGGGCGGAAGAAAAGGCGAAGGAAAAAATCGGTGTTCTGGCCAAAAATTCCGACATCTTTCAGGCCCATCTGGACCTGGTGGACGACCCGGCCCTGCGGGACGGCGTGGTGCGGCGCATCTCTGAAAAACGGGAGAACGCCGAGCTTGCCCTGCAGGAGACGGCCGCGGAAATCCGGGAGCGGTTTGAAAAGCTCGACGACGACTTTTTCCGGGAGCGCGCCGTGGATATCCGGGACGTCTGCAGGACCCTCATGCTCGCCCTGAAAGGGATGGAGGAAAATTCCCTCGCCGGTATCCGCGAGCAGGTGGTCCTGTTCGCAGACCAGCTCACCCCTTCCGACACGGCCGGTATGGACCTGCGCTTTGTGACCGGCTTTGTGACGCGCACCGGCGGCGAAAACAGCCACGTGGCGATTATGGCCAGAAGCATGGGCCTGCCCGCCCTGGTCGGCGTGGGGGACAAAATCGACGAAGTCGCGGCGGGCGACAGCGTGATTCTCGACGCGCTGGAAGGGCGCCTCATCGTCCGCCCCGACGAAGCGACAGCCGCGCTCTACGCCGGCCACAGAGAGCAGTACCGGCGGCATCTGAAGATGCTGCGGCAGACCAACGGGCTGCCCGCGGAGACGACCGACGGCTGCAGGGTCCGCCTGTATGCCAACGCGGGGAACCTGGAAGACGTCAAGAAAGCGGCCGCCGAGGGCGCCGAGGGAATCGGCCTGCTGCGGAGCGAGTTCCTCTACATGCAGAGCGCCCATCTGCCGACGGAGGACGAGCAGTTCGCCGCCTACAAAAGCGCGGCCGAGCTGTGCGGGGGCGAAGTCGTGATCCGCACGCTGGACATCGGCGGCGATAAGTCCCTGCCCTACCTGCCGTTCGAGAAGGAGGAAAACCCCTTCCTCGGCTGGCGGGCCATCCGCATCTCGCTCGAAAGGAAGGACCTTTTCCGCACCCAGCTCAGAGCCATCCTGCGGGCGAGCGCCTTCGGCAAGGTCCGCGTGATGTACCCGATGATTATCTCCGTGGACGAGCTTGAGGCCGCAAACCGCGTCCTCAGGGAGTGCGAGGAAGAGCTCGCGCGGCAGGGGACCGCATTCGACGCGGATATCAAAGCCGGCATCATGGTCGAGACGCCCGCCGCCGTCCTCTGCGCGGACGAGCTGGCGCAGCGCGCCGATTTCTTCAGCATCGGGACGAACGACCTCACGCAGTACCTGCTGGCGGTGGACCGCGGGAACAAGAAAATCGCGGCGCTGTACGATTCGTTCCACCCCGCCGTGGTTCGCAGCATCCGGACCGTGATTGAGGCGGGGCACCGGCACGGCATCCCGGTCGGGATGTGCGGCGAGTTCGCCGGCAACGCGGACGCCGTGCCGCTGCTGCTGGGGTTCGGGCTGGACGAGTTCAGCATGTCGGCCGCCCGCATTCCGGAAATCCGGTACCTGATTCGCGGCAGCAGCCGGAAAGAGGCGCAGGGCCTCGCGCAGCGCGCCTGCCGGTGCGCCTCCGCCGCCGAAATCCGCAGGCTTGTCGAAAAGAAAGGAAAATGATAAATGCCTCTCACAACATCCAAGCAAATGCTCCTTGACGCCCGGAAGGGCGGGTATGCGGTCGGCGCCTTCAATGCCGAAAACATGGAGATGGTGCAGGCCATCGTGGCCGCCGCGGAGGAGATGCGCGCCCCGGTCATGATTCAGACGACGCCCGGCACCATCCGGTACGCCGGCGTGGACCTGTACTATGCGAACGTGAGCGCCGCCGCCAAGAAGGCGACCGTCCCCGTGGCGCTCCACCTCGACCACGGCAACAGCTTCGCGCTCGCCGTTCAGGCGCTGCGCGCGGGGTACACCTCCATTATGATCGACGGCTCCAAGCAGGTGCTGGACAAAAACATCGCCATCACAAAATCGGTCGTGGATGTCTGCGCGCCCTGCGGAATTCCCGTGGAAGGCGAGCTCGGCAGGGTCGGCGGCAAAGAGGACGACACGGAATTTTCCGGGACCGGCTACACCGACCCGGACGAAGCCGTGCGCTTTGTGGCAGAGACCGGCGTCTCTTCGCTGGCCGTCGGCGTGGGCACGGCCCACGGCGTCTATAAGACGAAACCCGTGCTGAACGTCGGCCTGGTTTCGACCCTGCGCGGCGTGCTTTCCATCCCCATGGTCCTGCATGGCGCTTCCGGCCTTACGGACGAGGCGATCCGCGACTGCGTGAGCCGCGGAATCTGCAAGGTCAATTTCGCGACGGAGCTGCGGATTGCCTTCAGCAATGCCGTGAAGGAGTACCTGAAGCAGGACCCCGACGTCTTCGACCCGAAAAAATACTGTGCCAAAGGCCGCGAAGCGGTCAAGCAGCAGGTCATCAGGCGCATCAAAGTCTGTGGCTGCGACGGAAAAGCCTGAGCATTGCAAAGGAGAGATTGCAGAATGAAAGCCGCTGTTTTACACAATCAGGAAGATATCCGGTACGAAGAAATCGAAACGCCGCAGGCGGGCGAGGGCGAGGTCGTGATTCACGTCAAGGCGACGGGGATCTGCGGCTCCGATATCCCGCGGGTCAACGCGGGCGCCGCCCATTATTACCCCATCGTGCTGGGGCATGAATTTTCCGGCGTCGTCGCGCAGGTCGGCGAGGGTGTGGAGGGCATCCACACCGGCGAGCACGTCACCGCCGCCCCGCTGATTCCCTGCATGAAATGCGAAGACTGCCAGCAGGGGCACTTTTCACTCTGCAAGCACTACAAATTCATCGGCTCCAGCCTGTTCGGCAGCTTCGCGGACTACGTCAAGGCGCCCGCCAGGAACGTCATCAAGTTCGACCCCTCCGTCCCGTTTGAGGAGGGCGCGTTTTTCGAGCCGGCGACGGTCGGCCTGCACGGCGTAAAATGCGCCGATTTTCACGGCGGAAAAGACGTTGCGATTCTCGGCGGCGGCACGGTCGGCCTGTTCACCATGCAGTGGACGAAGATCCTGGGCGCGCGCAGGGTCGTGGTTTTCGATATCAACGACGCGCGGCTCCGCCTGGCCTCCGCCCTCGGCGCGGATGAGGTCGTCAACACCAAGGACGGCGCTTTTCTCGACCGGGTCAGGGAAATGACGGGCGGCCGGGGCTTCCCGTTCGTGTTTGAGACGGCCGGCCAGAACGCCACCATGAACATCGCGTTTGAGATCGCCTCCAACAAGGCGAGTGTGTGCTTCATCGGCACTTCCAGCAGGGACCTTTCGTTCCCGTGGCGCAGGTTTGAGAAGATGAACCGCAAGGAGTTCCGCCTGACCGGTTCCTGGATGAGCTACAGCGCGCCGTTCCCGGGCGACGAATGGACCTTTGCGGCGGAGTGCTTCAGCAACGGCAAGCTGAAATACGACCCGAAGCTGATTTACAAGCGCTTCCCGATGAGCGAGGCCGGGCAGGCGTTCAAGCTCTTCAAAATCCCCGGCGAGGTCAAAGGGAAAATCATGCTGGTCAACGAGGACTGAAACGCCGCTGCGCAAGAGGGGTAAAAAATGATTCTGACAGTTACACTGAACGCCTCGGTCGACAAGCTGTACCTTGTCGACCGGATGGAGCCGGGCACCGTGATGCGCGTAAAGCGGGTCGTCAACACGGCCGGCGGGAAGGGGCTCAACGTTTCCCGCGTGGCCTCGGCCGCCGGCGAGCAGGTCCTCGCGACCGGCTTCATCGGCGGCTTTGCCGGCGAATATATCCGGGCGATGCTCGCGCGGGACGGAATCCAGGCCCGGTTCGTGCAGACAGACGGCGAGACGCGCTCCTGCGTCAACGTCGCGGACCTTTCGACCGGGAAGCACACGGAATTTCTGGAGCCCGGCGCGCAGGTTTCCGCCGCCAAGCAGGAGGAATTTCTGGAAGATTACCGCACGCTGCTGCCCGGCTGCAGCGTGGCGGTGCTTTCCGGCAGCCTGCCCGGCGGCGTGGCCCCGGATTTTTACGGCAGACTGATTGCCCTTGCGAAAGAACAGGGGAAAAAGGTCATTCTGGACACCAGCGGCGAGGCGCTCAAACGGGGGATTGCCTTTCACCCGGACCTCATCAAGCCGAACGCGGATGAAATCCGCCAGCTGGTCCGCCTGCCCGACGGCTCGACCGAAAGCCTTGCCCGTGCGGCCTCGCAGCTTTACCGCAGCGGAATCGGCACCGTGGTGGTCTCCCTCGGCAAGAAGGGCTCTCTGGCGGCCGGCAAAGAGGGGGTCTTCCTCAGCGACACGCCCTATGTGGAGGTCGTCAACACAGTCGGCTGCGGCGACAGCATGGTGGCCGGCTTCGCCGTGGGCTTCTCGCGCGGCTATTCCTTTGCGGAGACCCTCCGCTTCGGGGTGGCGGCTTCCGCGGCGAACGCGGCGACCCTGGCGACGGGCAGCGTCCGCCCGGAGGACTTAAAGCGCCTGCGCCCGCTCGTCAATATCAGACGCCTGGGCGATTCGTAAGCGCCCGGGCGCTTTTTACATGCTTTTTATAAGGAATGTTGCATCATGAAACTGGCGGTCTTCGACGTGGACGGCACGCTGAACGAAACGGAGCGGTACGCCGTGCGGGCCTATCGGGAAACGCTGCTCGCGGTCGGCCGGCCGGCCCCTCCGGACGCGCGGATTCTCGCGCTGTTCGGCGAGCCGCCGCAGCGGATTGAGGACGTGCTGCTGCGCGGCTGCGGCCCGCAGGTGCGCGGCGAATTCGCGCGGCTGATTGTCAAAAAAGAATCGGAACTGATGCGGAAATACGGAAAAGCGTATGACGGCACGGCGGAAATGCTGTGGGAGCTTCGCCAAAAAGGCATCCGCACGGCCGTGTGCTCCAACACAACGGCGGAGCATATCCGCTCCGTGCTGAGCGCCATTCGGCTGACGAACCTGATCGACTATTCGCAGCCGCTGGAGGGCGGGGGGACGAAAACGGATTCCCTCCGCTGTCTGCTGAAGAAAACCCGGCCGGAGGCCGCCTGCATGGTGGGCGACCGCCGGTTCGACAAAAAGGCCGCGAGGGACAACGGAATTCCTTTCGTCGGGTGCCTTTACGGCTACGGCAGGGACGAGGTTCTCGACGCGGATTTCGTCGCGGATTCCCCGCGGGAAGTCCTGCGCGGCGTGCTCCGGCTGCTGGGGCAGGCGCCGCAGAACGGAACATAAAGACGTGAGAATTTGTCTGCCCGGCCGGTTCTTTTGGAAAAGAACGGGCCGGATATTTTTTTACCGGGCGCAGCCGGAAGCCGCGGAAGCGGCGAAAATCAAAAAGATTGCGTTTGTTCCGCAAATAGTATTGACGCGCGGCGGTAAATCGCGTATTATAGTTATAACATATATGATTACTTACAATTTAGGGAGATACGGAAAATGCGGTGGAAAAACGGTTCGGCAATGGCAGCCTGTCCCATGTGCTGCATGGGATTCTTTTTGCCTGCCCTGCCGGACCGCCTGCCCGTGTGCTGAACGCTTCTCTGAAAGAAGACCGGGCGTCCCAAAGGGTCGGTAAGGACTTTATCGGCCCTTTTGTCATGCCGTTTTCCCCCGGTGCCGCCGCATTTTTATCGGAAACAAAAAACGGGAGGCAATCGAATGCACATCAAACGCATACTGCGGCTGGTTTCGCCGCTGGCGGCCCTGCTGGCCACGATGCTGGTGGACCGCCTGGCACCGGACCGCGGCTTTTCGTACGGGACCACCTACTGGCTGCCGACGCTGCTGGGGGTCGCGGTGTTTTACGGCGTGCTGGCGCTGATTTCCCTGAAAAAACAGCGCCTGCAGGCCA
>DHOB01000002.1:2429-2562 GCA_002409675.1 Ruminococcaceae bacterium UBA5401 | reverse complement strand
TGGATGTCCTCACGGCCAAGACCGCCGTTCTGCCGCTGCCGTATTTTCCGGCGCCGGGGCAGATTCTCGACGTGATTGTCACCGACTGGCGGATGCTGCTCAAAAGCGCGGCCTATTCGCTGCGGATGCTGGG
>DHOB01000002.1:0-2170 GCA_002409675.1 Ruminococcaceae bacterium UBA5401 | reverse complement strand
CCCGCCACGGCCTGGATCCCCATCGCCATGACCATTTTTCCCACCAGCTTTACGGCCAGCACGTTCATCCTGGCGCTTTCGGTCTGGTTCCCGGTCACGGTGATGACCGGCTCCGGCATCGCGAACACCCGACGCGCGTATTTTGAGGTGGCCCAGACGCTGGGCGCGGACAAAAAATACCTGGTTTTCCGGGTGGCGGTGCCGGCCGCCCTGCCCAATATCTTCATCGGGCTTTTCATGGGGCTGGGCATGTCGTTTGTGACGCTGGTCACGGCGGAGATGCTGGGGGTCAAGGCCGGCCTCGGCTGGTACATCCAGTGGGCCGAGGGCTGGGCGGAATACCGCAAGGTCTACGCCAGCCTGGTGCTCATGGCCCTGATTTTCTCCACCATCATCACGCTGCTGTTCAAAATCCGAGACAAAGTCCTGGTCTGGCAGAAGGGGCTGATAAAATGGTGACCGAAACGGGCAGAATCGAGATTCGGGACGTCGGCTGCCGCTTTGTCAAGCAGGACGGCCGGCAGATGACCGCGCTGGAGGATATCCGGCTGACCATCGAGCCGGGAAGCTTCGTTTCGGTCATCGGCCCCAGCGGATGCGGAAAATCCACCCTGCTGCGCATCGTCGCCGGCCTGCAGAAGGCGAGCGCCGGCGAAGTGCGGCTGGACGGGACGCCGGTGACCGGCCCGGGGTACGAGCGGGGCCTGGTGTTCCAGGACCCGACCCTTTTCCCCTGGCTGACGGTGCAGGAGAACATCGCTTCCGGCCTTGTGGCGCGCGGGGTCTACAAAGCCCGCAGGCGGGAGATTCCCTCCTACATCCGCCTGGTGGGCCTGCAGGGGTTTGAAAAATCCTACCCCCACCAGCTTTCCGGCGGGATGGCCCAGCGCGTGGCCATTGCCCGGGCGCTCATCAACCGGCCGAAGGTCCTGCTGCTGGATGAGCCGCTGGGCGCCCTGGACGCGTTCACCCGCATCCATATGCAGGATGAGCTGCTGCGCATCTGGCAGGAGCGCAGGAACACCGTGGTCCTGGTTACCCACGACGTGGATGAGGCCATCTATCTGGGCGATCGGGTCGTCGTGATGTCGCCCCGGCCGGGGCACGTGCAGGAGGTCATCCCCGTGAATCTGCCGGAAGGCAAAGACCGCGGCAGCGGCGCATTCCGCGCGCTGCGGGAGCGGGTGCTCGCCGCCCTCCATTTTACCGAAGCGGGCTGAGGAGAAAGGGCCCCGCCATGCGGAAATTTTCTTCCGCCGCGGCAAAGCCTTTCTCCCGGCTTTATCACATCCTATCGAGACAGACAGAGGAGGAACTTATGATGAGAAAAAATCTGCTGAAGCTTTCCGGCGCGGCAGTCGCCCTGGCAATGCTGCTGGCAGGCTGCGCCGGCTCGCCGGCCGCACAGTCGGCGTCGTCCGCACAGCCGGCATCCGCGCCGGAATCGTCCGCACAGTCGGCGCCCGCTTCTTCGGGCGGCCAGCCGGCCAAAATCACGCTGGGGACCTACAACGGCACCTGCGAGGCGCCACTCTATGCCGGCATCGAGAACGGGACCTTCAAAAAATACGGGTTTGACGTGTCGCTGGTCAACATCAACGCCAATACCCTGAAGGAAGGGCTCGCCTCCGGCAAAATCCAGGGCGCGCAGATTTCGGCCGGCATGTTCAAGGCGATTGAGCAGGGGCTGGACATCAAGCTGACCAATGGCATCCACACCGGCTGCATCGAAGGGGTCGTGCCCAAAGGCTCGCCCATCAAGTCCGTGAAGGATCTGAAGGGCAAGACCATCGGCATTGATTCCATCGGCGGCGTGCCGCAGGTGCTGCTTTCGATTGATTTGGGCAAAGCCGGCATCGACCCGAAGGCCGGCGTGCAGTGGCGGGTTTACCCCCAGGCCCAGCTGGAGCAGGCCATGGAGAAGGGCGAAATCGACGCGTTCGCCGCGTGGGACCCCTACGGCGCGCTGGCCGTGAACTCCGGCAAGGCCGTCAAGATTTTCGGCAACAGCGACAAAGACACCTACTGCTGCTATGTCGGCGTGAGCGGCGCGTATGCCCAGAAAAACCCGGAGCTGGCGGAAAAGCTCACCGCCGCCTGGGCGGAAGCCGGGAACTGGGTGGAGCAGCATCCGGACGAAGCGGCCAAAATGGCGGTGGATAAGAAATAT
>DHOB01000008.1:14377-16002 GCA_002409675.1 Ruminococcaceae bacterium UBA5401 | reverse complement strand
TATTTTTCCGTCTTTACGGTGACGGTATGTCCGTCGGTCATAAAAATCAGCGTGCCGCTCACGTCGGTCCGGAAGACGGACGCCCCTGCTCCGTACAGCCGCTCCAGCGCGGCGCGTTTCGGCAGTCCGCTGGAGTCTTCACCGACCGAAACCGCCGCGAATTTCGGCTTTACGGCGCTCAAAAATTCCCGTGTGGAGGAGGTGTCGCTTCCATGGTGCGCCACCTTCAGCACATCGGCGGAAAGGTCCTGCCCGGAAGAAAGCAGGTCCTGCTCCTCTTCACGCTCCGCATCCCCGGTCAGCAGAAAGCGGACGCCGCCGTATGTCAGCTTTAAGACAATGGAGTTGTTATTGGTGCTGCCGCCGGCTTTTACGGGGCCGAGGGCCCGGATATCCAGTTTGCCCACCCGCCATGCGCGGCCTGCGGAAACGGTCTCCGCCGCCAGTTTTTTCTCCTTCAGGGCGGCCTGCACGCCGCGGTATTCTTCCGTGCCGGGGACCAGCTCCGGCGGCAGGGATGGCGCGCAGTAATGCAGAACCCGGAAGTTCTGCAGCACGTTCCGCAGGCCGCCGATATGGTCCTCGTCCGGGTGCGTGCAGAAAACGTAATCCAGCGCCGAAGCGCCCCGGCGCCTGAGGTACGCCGCGACGTCCCCGCCCCGGTCGGCAGTTCCGCCGTCCACCAGAAGAAACCGGCCGCCGCACTCGACCACGATGCTGTCCGCCTTGCCGACGTCGAGCACGTGGACGGAAAGCGGGGCGCCGTCGGCACAGGCGGAAAAATCCCGCAGGCCGAAAAACGTGAAGACCCGCTTCCAGGCGGCCGCCGCCCCGCCCGGCAGGCAGAAGACAACGGTCCCTGCCGCGAGAAAGGCAACCACTATGGCGGAAAAGATTTTCCGCCGCAGACTCTGGCTGTGACTCATCGCCGTCCCTCCGCCCCTGCAAAGCCGTGCTCAGGGATTTTTCTGCTCGGGCTGCGGCTCCTCTTTATCCGCGTGCTGCATGTTCATCTCGAGCCACTGCTGGTAGGTCATCAGGACCTGGCGCGGCTTGGAGCCGTCGTGCGGCCCGACGATGCCCATCTGCTCCATCTGGTCGATGATTCTGCCCGCGCGCGCATAGCCCAGGCGCAGGCGGCGCTGCAGAAGGGAAGTGGAGGCCTGGCCGTTGTCCACCACGCACTTGATGGCCTCCGGCAGCATGGGGTCTTTGTCGCTCTCGGCGCCGTCGGAACTGTCGGCCGACTTTTTGTCCTCGACGGCGTTCTTCTCGATTTCTTCCGCGATGCTTTCGCTGTAGTCGGCTTCCTGCGACTTCTTGATGAAGCCGACCACCGATTCGATCTC
This sequence comes from Ruminococcaceae bacterium UBA5401, assembly GCA_002409675.1. Taxonomy (GTDB): domain Bacteria; phylum Bacillota; class Clostridia; order Oscillospirales; family Acutalibacteraceae; genus Thermocaproicibacter. Next base: position 14,653 of record DHOB01000008.1, on the reverse strand, counting down.
GCTGTCGCTGACGAAGCAGCCCTGGATGCGCCGGGGCTTCTGGGAGCCGACGGGGGAGAACAGCATGTCCCCGTGGCCGAGGAGCTTTTCCGCGCCGCCCATGTCGAGGATGGTGCGGGAATCCACCTGGGAGGATACGGAAAACGCGATGCGGCTCGGGATGTTCGCCTTGATGGTCCCGGTGATGACGTCCACCGACGGGCGCTGCGTGGCGATGACCAGGTGCATCCCCGCCGCGCGCGCCATCTGCGCCAGGCGGCAGATGGCGTCCTCGAC
>DHOB01000008.1:0-14210 GCA_002409675.1 Ruminococcaceae bacterium UBA5401 | reverse complement strand
CCATCATCAGGTCGGCCAGCTCGTCGATGATAATCACAATCTGGGGCATCCGCTCCATCGGCTCCCCGTTTTCATCCTTATAATCCCGCGAGGCGGCCAGAGCGTTGTAAGCGCCCAGGTCCCGCACGCTGTTCTCGGCAAAAATGCGGTACCGCTTCAGCATCTCCGTCACGGCCCAGCTCAGCGCGCCCGCGGCTTTGCGCGGGTCCGTGACGACCGGGACGAGGAGCTGCGGAATCCCGTTGTAGATGCCGAGCTCCACGACTTTGGGGTCGATCATCAGAAAGCGCACCTCGGCCGGCGTGGATTTGTACAGGAGGCTGATAATCATCGAGTTGATGCACACGGACTTGCCGGAGCCGGTCGCGCCGGCAATCAGCAGGTGCGGCATTTTGGCGAGGTCCGCAACGGCGACGTCGCCCGCGATGTCGCGGCCGAGGGCCACCGTCAGGGAGCTTTTCGACGCCATGAAGCTGTTGCTTTCCACCAGTTCCCGCATGCGGACGATGGTGGTCCTCTTGTTCGGCACCTCAATCCCGACGGCCGCCTTGCCGGGGATGGGGGCTTCGATGCGGATGCCCGCCGTGGCGAGGTTCATGGAAAGGTCGTCCGAAAGGTTGGTGATGCGGCTGATTTTCACCCCCGCGGCGGGCTGAAGCTCATACCGCGTGACGGCCGGGCCGCGGCTGTAGCCGAGGTAGGAAGTCTGCACCCCGAAGCTCTTCAGCGTATCGACCAGCATGCGCCCCTTGGCCTGCACCTCGCTGACGACTTCCCGCCCGTTCGGGCCTCTGGTCGTCTCAAGCATGGAGATGGGCGGAAAATGATAGTCCCCGTCTTCCGGCGGCTGCTGCCCGGAAGTCTGCGCGGGAGCGGGGGCGGCGGCCGCGTTCCCGGCAGCGGGCTTTTCGGCGGGCCGGGGAACGGCGGCGGAGGGCGCGGCTTTTTCTTCAGGCGCTTCCGTCTGCCCGCCGCCGAAAGAGAACACTTTTTCGAGGTGCTCCAGCGGCTTGCTCTTCTTCGGCTTTTCCTTCTTCGCCGCGGATGATTTGACGGGGTGTTCCGGCAGCACCTCGGGGCCGAGCTCCACGTCGATATCCGCCTCTTCCCGGTTGTGTTCGATTCTGCGCTCTTTGGCGGAGTTGAAATTCGACACGGCGGCGTTGGCGGGCTTCGCGATCGCCCTGAAAAGCTGAATCAGGCTTGTCCCGGTCAGAATCATGAGGGCGACGAACAGGGCCAGCAGCAGAAAAATGCGCGAGCCAAGCACGCCGAGGCCGGCCTCCGCCGGAATCCCGAGCAGGCCGCCGAAGACCCCCGCGCCGATGTGCCGTATTCCCTGCCGGTAAAGCCCGCCGAGACTGTCCCAGTACAGGCCGAGCGAAACGGTTTTCGGCGTCAGAAACACATAGACCGTGGAGCAGAACAGCAGGATAATCAGAGCGGTCAGTCCCAGCTTTTGGCCCGCGCGGCCCATCGGTTTCTCCATTGCGGTCACAACCGATATGTATAGGAGAAGAAGCGGCCCCAGAATCGCGCAGTTGCCGAACAGGCCGAGCAGGGCGTTGTGGCACCACCGCCAGATGTGGTCGCCCTCAATCAGGACGAGGCAGACCGCCAGAATCCCCGCGGCGAACAGAATCACGGCGTTCGTCTGGCTGCGCTGGCGGGCGGCCTGCAGCTCTTTCGCGCTTTTTTCGCGGGCAGCCGGTCTGCGCGAAGGGGCGCTTTTTTTCGGCTTGCTTTCCTTTCTTTTTGCCAACATTCCTTCACCCGGTTCTTTCAGAAACTCAGCTTTGCCCCGGTCGCGATGTTCACGCCCGTCCCGTGCTCAATCAGGCCAAGAACGACCACGACGGCGCCAAGGGCAAATGTATAGGCGACGAAAACGCTCAGCCGGTCCGTGACGACCATCCAGCGCAGAAGGCGGATGGCGAGGAACCCGACCGCCGCCGCCGCGACGACCCCCGCCGCCATCGGCAGCGCGGCCACGCCTGCGGGCTGCGCTGCGGCGGTCTTCATCTCCACCAAAACCGCCGCAAGGATGGCGGGGATGCCGATGACGAAGGAATAATCGAGCGCCGCCCTCCGGCTGACGCCGCGCATCAGCCCTGCGGCCAGAGTCGAGCCGGAGCGGGAAAGCCCCGGGAACACGGCGGCCGCACACTGCGCGAAGCCGACGGTCAGCGCGTCGCCCGCGGTAAAGTCTTTCCTGCCGCCGAGGCGCCGTCCCCCGGGGCTGATATGGCGCGCTTCCGTCCTGCGGCCTGCGGCAACGCCGAGCGTCAGCAGCAGCGCCGTGCCGAGAAGCGAGCAGCCCTCAATCACGATGTCCCCGTCCGTCGCCCAGCGGTCTGCAAAATCCCGAACCTCCATCCCTGTTCCCGGCACGGGAAGAAAAAGCAGGAACAGGGGAATAAGACCGAAAATCAGCATCAGCAGCAGCCGGCGGTCGGCGCTCATGCCGCGCCAGCGGAAACGGCCGGTGAACAGGTCCCGCAGCAGGCGCACCAGCTCGCACAGCAGCCGCCCGACCAGCCGGTGATAGACCGCCACCACGGCCGCCAGCGTGCCGAGGTGGAGCATCACGTCGAAGAGCAGGCTGCCGGCCTGCATGCCGAAGAAATGCTGGCTCAAAGACAGGTGGCCGCTGCTGGAGATCGGCAGAAATTCGGTCGCCCCCTGAATCACGCCCTCCAAAATCGCTTGCCATACGGTCATAAGCCGCTCTTCCTTTTTATGTAGGATTGGATTCGCCGAAATTCAGAATATGTAAAGGCGGCCGGAACCGCCCTGCCGGAAAAGTTCAGATTCTGCTCTCGACCGTTTCTTTTTTGCCCGTTCCGCCTGAAGCGCTTTTCCGCTTTTCTTTTTTCCTGCCCCGGTCGATCATTCCATACAGGCAGTCGACCGCGTCGGAAAGACTGCCGAGGGAGTCAATCAGGCCTTCCTTGACGGCCTGCGGGCCGTCGAGCACCGTGCCGATGTCCAGGACCAGTTCCTTCGTGTTCATGGAAAGTTCCCGGAGGCGCTCGGCGGAAATATGGGAATGCTGGGTGATAAACCGGGTGATGCGCTGCTGCATGCGCTGAAAATAATCGAGGGTCTGCGGCACGCCGAGCATCATCCCGTTCATCCGCACGGGATGGACCGTCATGGTGGCGCTCGGGACGATGAAAGAGTGCTTTGCCGCCACGGCAAGCGGCGCCCCGATGGAATGGCCCCCGCCGAGGACGATGGACACCGTCGGCTTTTTCATGCCCGCGACAAGCTCGGCCAGCGCGAGGCCGGCCTCCACATCTCCGCCGATTGTGTTCAGAATCATCAGCAGACCGTCGATTCCGGGGTCTTCTTCCGTCGCAATCAGCTGGGGAATCACATGCTCGTATTTTGTGGTCTTGTTCTGGGAAGACAGAATGGTATGGCCCTCAATCTGCCCTATAATCGTCAGGCAGTAAATCACATGCCGCCCGTCGCCCGTCAGGACGGAGCCGCTTTCCACCACGCGGTCCGGCATCCGGTTCTCCGTATTTTCCCTTTTTCCTTCGCACGTATCGTTTTTCATAAGGCACCTCCCGATGGTACTTATTCTGCCATGGGAAGGCCGAAACATACGCGCCCGCCGCGGTGCTTCCGAATTCAGTTTATTATAGCATCTGCCGCTTTATTCATCAAGGAATTCGCCCAAATTGCAGAAATAATTCTTTATAACAAGTTAAGAGATTGACAAGGTGCGCTTTTTATTAGATAATAAACTGAAGATATATCTTTTGCAGACAAATCGGTTTTGCAGATTTTTTTCTTCGGTCTGCAGATTGACGGCGGATATTCTCTGAAAATTTTAACTCAGCTGCAATAAAAGAGGCGCAGAAAATGGGACTGACTCTGGCTCAGAAAATCATCCGGGCCCACCTTCTCAGCGGCAAAATGGAGCCGGGAAGCGAAATCGGCCTGAAAATCGACCAGACTCTGACGCAGGACGCGACGGGCACTATGGCGTATCTGGAGTTTGAAGCGCTGGGGGTGCCGCGCGTCAAAACGGAACGCTCGGTCGCCTATGTGGACCACAACACACTTCAGACGGGGTTTGAAAATGCCGACGACCACCGCTTCATCCAGACGGCCGCAAAAAAATACGGGGTCTATTTTTCCCGGCCCGGCAACGGAATCTGCCACCAGGTCCACCTGGAGCGGTTCGGCATCCCGGGCAAGACGCTGATTGGCTCCGACAGCCATACCCCCACGGGGGGCGGCCTCGGCATGCTCGCCATGGGGGCGGGCGGCCTGGACGTGGCGGCCGCAATGGGCGGCGGCCCGTATTACATCACCATGCCGAAAATCCTGCAGGTGAACCTGACGGGCAAGCTGCCGCCGTGGGTCGGCGCCAAAGATGTGATTCTGCAGATTCTGCGCCTGCTTTCCGTCAAAGGCGGCGTGGGCAGGATCCTTGAATACGGCGGGGAAGGGGTCAAAAACCTCTCCGTTCCGGAGCGCGCCACCATCACCAATATGGGGGCGGAGCTCGGAGCCACCACGTCCATCTTTCCGTCCGATGAAGTCACGCGCGAATTTCTGAAAGCGCAGGGCAGGGAGCAGGACTGGAAAGAGCTTTTCCCGGATTCCGACGCCCGGTACGATGAGACCGTCTCCGTCGACCTTTCGTCGCTCGTGCCGCTCGCGGCCTGCCCCTTCAGCCCGGACGCCGTAAAGCCGGTGGAGGAGATCGGGCCGATTAAAATCGACCAGGTCTGCATCGGCTCCTGCACGAACTCCTCTTACCGCGACCTGATGCGCGTGGCTTCCATCCTGAAAGGGAAAACCGTCCATCCGGACGTCAGCCTGACCCTGTCGCCCGGCTCCAGGCAGGTGTACCGAATGCTCGCGGAAAACGGCGCGCTCGCCGACCTGATCGGCGCCGGCGCGCGGGTGCTGGAGTGTGCCTGCGGGCCGTGCATCGGCATGGGGCAGGCTCCCGGCTCCGGCGGCGTCTCGCTGCGCACGTTCAACCGCAATTTTCAGGGCCGTTCCGGCACGGCGGACGCGAAGGTCTACCTTGTCAGCCCGGAGACGGCCGCCGCGTCCGCTCTGGCCGGGGTCCTTACCGATCCCCGCACGCTCGGCGAAGAAGCGCCGGTTTCCGCGCCGGAATTTTTCGATGTGGACGACAGCATGATTCTTCCTCCCGCGCCGCCGGCAGAAGCGGAAAAAGTCCGGGTCATCCGCGGGCCGAACATCAAGGGATTCCCGAAAACGTCCCCGCTGCCGGACACCATCGCGGCAAAGGCCCTGCTGAAGGTGGGGGACAATATCACGACCGACCACATCATGCCGGCCGGCTCCAAAATCCTCCCTTACCGCTCCAATATCCCGTATATGTCCCGCTTCTGCTTTTCCGTATGCGACAAGGCTTTTCCGGAACGCTGCAAAAAGTACGGGACCGGCGTGATCGTCGGGGGAACGAATTACGGGCAGGGCTCGTCGCGCGAGCACGCCGCGCTGGTGCCGCTGTACCTCGGAATCCGCGCGGTTCTCGCAAAAAGCTTCGCGCGCATCCACTGCGCCAACCTGGTGAATGCCGGCATCCTTCCGCTCGTTTTTTTCAGGGAGGAAGACTATGACAGAATCGACCAGATGGACGACCTGGAGCTGCCGGACCTGCATGCGGCCGTAACGGGCGGGGAACCCGTCACCGTCCGCGACCGGACAAAAGGGATTGAGCTGAAGGCGAGGGCGGTTCTGACGCCCCGCCAGCGCGGAATCGTGCTGGCCGGCGGGCTGCTCGCCTATACGCGGCGGCAGGGCGGAAAAGGATAGAAACATGGAAAATATCCGCCCCGACGGGCTGACGGGCGTCCAGATCAAGCGGATTGCCATGGCCGCCATGCTGATCGACCATATCGCGTGGACGTTCGTGCCGTTTGGGACCGCAGCCGGGCAGGCCATGCACCTGATTGGCCGCATCACCGCCCCGACCCTGTGCTTTTTTATCGCCGAAGGTTACGCACATACCCGCAGCGTGAGGCGGTATGCGCTCCGCCTTGGGGCCTTTGCCGTGATTTCGCAGGCCCCGTTTACCTTTTTTGAGACCGGGAAATTCCAGTTTTTTCCTGATAATTTTTTGGAAAATGGAATTCCCGCCGGTTCCGTGAATGTGATTTACACACTCTTTTTGAGCCTGCTCGCGGTCTGGGCGTGGGATTCCATTCGGAGCCGGCCGCTGCGCCTGCTGGCTGTCGCCGGGCTGTGCATCCTCGCCCTGCCGGGCGACTGGATGTACTTCGATATCCTTTTTTCCCTCGCTTTCTGGGTGTACCGGGGGAATCTGCGCCTGCAGATGAAGCGTTTTGCTGTCTTCGCGGCCGGAACGGTGGCCCTGATGTGCATGGCGGCGTCCCTTTCCGGGCAGCCGGCCTACTCCCAGCTCTTTCAGGCCGGCCTGTTCCTCTGCATCCCGATTCTTCTGCGCTACAATGGCAGGCGCGGCGGAGCGAAAAACGAAAAGTGGGCCTTTTATCTGTTTTACCCGGCGCATCTGGCCGTTATCGGCGGGCTGGCGGCGCTTGAAATCTGAACGGTCTGGAGGACTGTCGAATGTCTGAAAAAATCAAGATGAAAACCCCGCTGGTCGAGATGGACGGGGACGAAATGACGCGCGTGCTCTGGAAGAAAATCAAGGAGATCCTTCTGTGCCCCTATATCGACCTCAAAACGGAATACTACGACCTGGGGCTGAAAAACCGGGACGCGACGGATGACCGGGTGACGGTCGACGCGGCGAACGCGACGAAAAAGTACGGCGTGGGCGTCAAGTGCGCCACCATAACCCCGAACGCCGACCGCGTGAAGGAATACGGCCTGAAAAAAATGTGGAAATCCCCGAACGGCACCATCCGCGCGATTCTGGACGGGACGGTTTTCCGCACGCCGATTCTGGTAAAGGGCGTCGCGCCGCTGATTCCCCGCTGGAAGAAGCCGATCACCATTGCCAGGCACGCTTACGGCGACCTGTACCGCGCCGTCGAGAGGACCGTTCCGGCCGGCGCAAAGGCGGAGCTGGTCGTGACAAAAGCGGACGGGACTGAAGAGCGCGAGCTGATTCACAATTTTGATACTCCCGGCGTTATTTTGGGGCAGCATAATCTTGACCGGAGCATCCGCAGCTTCGCCAAATCCTGCTTTCAGTATGCGCTGGACACCAAGCGGGACCTCTGGTTTTCCGCCAAAGACACCATCTCCAAGCAATACGACCGCCGGTTCCGGGATGTCTTCCGGGAGCTTTATGAAACGGAATACCGCGCAAAATTCGAGGCCGCCGGCCTCACCTATTTTTACACGCTGATAGACGACGCCGTGGCCCGGGTCGTCCGCTCGGAGGGCGGGTTCATCTGGGCCTGCAAAAACTATGACGGCGACGTGATGAGCGACATGGTCGCCACGGCGTTCGGGAGCCTGGCCATGATGACCAGCGTCCTGGTTTCGCCGGACGGCGCCTATGAGTACGAGGCCGCGCACGGCACGGTGCAGCGCCATTACTATAAATACCGCAGGGGAGAAAGGACGTCCACCAATTCCATGGCGACTCTGTTCGCCTGGACGGGCGCCCTCAGGAAGCGCGCCGAACTGGACCGGACGCCTCGGCTTGCGCGCTTTGCCGAGCAGTTGGAGCGGGCCGCCGTTCAGACCATTGAAGACGGAGTCATGACGGGCGACCTGGCCAGAATTTCAACTTTGCCGAATAAAACCGCAGTGGATACAGTGGAGTTTTTAAATCAGGTCAATCAAAGGCTCCAAAAGCTGGTCTAAAAGGCGGCTTTTAAAGGTTGGGAGGAATTTCGTATGCCAAAACGTGAAAACATATCCATGTCGGTGATTCGGCGGCTGCCGCGGTATTACCGGTTCCTGTTCCATCTGAAAGAAGACGGGGTCACCAGGATTTCTTCGACCGAGCTTTCTGAAAAGCTCGGCCTCACCGCGTCTCAAATCCGGCAGGACCTGAACTGCTTCGGCGGCTTCGGGCAGCAGGGGTACGGCTATATGGTCGGCCAGCTGTGCGAAGAAATCGGGAAAATTCTGGGCCTTTCCAACAGCTATAAATCCATCCTGCTCGGTGCCGGGAACCTCGGCCGGGCCATCGCGCTCCACATGTCTTTCCGCGCGGAAGGGTTCCAGCTGATCGGCGCGTTCGACAATTCGCCGGAAAAAATCGGCGAAAAACTCGGCCGTCTGACCGTGCAGAACGTGGCCACGCTGGAGGATTTCTGCAGGCAGAACATCCCCGTGATGGCGGTGCTCTGCGTTCCGCGCGGCGCCGTCGAAAGTCTCGCCGACCGGCTGTACAGCATCGGAATCCGGAATTTCTGGAATTTCAGCCATTACGACATCACCCTGAAATATCCGGACACCCTGGTGGAAAACGTCCACCTGAACGACAGCCTGATGACCCTCTGCTACCGCATCACCAATTCCGTCCCCAAGCGTCAGTTCTCGCCGCATTCCGCGGTTTCCGCCAAATCGCCGCGGTAAATTCCCGCTAAGGAGGAAAAAAATGAGCTGGATTCCATGGGCAGTTATTCTCGGTATCGTTCTGATTGTGGTCCTGTGGGCGGTTTCCGCTTACAACAGGCTGATTTCCCTTTCCGTTCGGGTGGACAACGGCTGGTCGCAGATCGACGTCCAGCTGAAAAAACGGTTCGACCTCATCCCGAATCTGGTCGAAACGGTCAAGGGATACGCCGCGCATGAAAAATCGACGTTTGAAGAAGTGACCCGGTGGCGCAGCGCCGCCATGAACTCCAAAACGCCGGCAGAAGCCATGAAAAACAACACGGCTCTGTCCCGGGCAATCGTAAACCTGTTTGCCACGGCGGAAAATTACCCGGACCTGAAGGCCGACCAGAACTTTCTGGACCTGCAGAGGCAGCTGCAGGACATTGAGTCGAAAATCGCTTTTGCACGCCAGTTTTACAACGACACGGTCATGCGGTACAACGAATCCGTCAGACGGTTCCCGTCCAGCATCGTCGCCTCCGGCTTCCACTTTGCTGAAAAGCCCTACTTTCAGACGGAAGAAGCCACGAGGACGGTTCCGCAGGTCAAATTTTAACCGCTTCCGGAAAGGGGCTTTATGCTGAATCGAAAATGGACGAAGGCCTTTCGGCTTTTCTTTGCGGCCGCGCTGGCGCTGGCTGTCTGCACCTTCCCGGCGAAAGCGCCGGCCGGCGCGGCTCAGTCCGGAAAAGCGGCAATGGAAAACCTCGGCGTCGAAATCCGCCCCGCCCAAAACGGCGACGTCACCGTCAGGCAGACCTGGAAGGTCCGGCTGGAGGACAGGGGAAGACCTTACCGGAATCTGTATTTCGCTCTGTCCGACGACCCCGACAAAGCGGATGGAATCTCGGAGCCGGCCGTCTATGACAACGACCGCAAAATTTCCTATTCCTATGCTGGGGACGTCGACCCGGAAAATGTCGCCGGGGACGAAATGGCCGGCAAATGCTACCGCCATCAGTCGGGCGGCACGACGGAGCTGGGCTGGTTCATGCCGCCCGTCGAGGCAGGGGTCCGCACTTTCACGCTGACCTATACCATCCGCAACCTGGTGCACGTTTACAGCGACACCGCGGAGATTTACCTGTTCGTTCTTCCGAAGAATTTCGGGATGCCGGTGGAGCGCCTTCAGGGAACGGTCTTCCTCCCCCGGGGGGGAAAGCTCGGCAGCAGTCTGTGGGCCTGGCTGCATACGGACGTCCGCAGCAGTGAAATACAGAAAAATACCACTGACCGCGTCAATTTTTCCGCGGAAGGGATTCCTGCGGAAACTTCCGTCGAAATCCGGGTCTGCGCGCCGACCCGGCTGTTTCCGCTTTCCGCCAGAAAAACGTCCGGTGCCGCGCTGTCCAGAATCAAAGGCGAAGAGCAGCGGGACGCCGACCGGGCAGCGGAGCAGGCGAACCGCGAATATGTCCTCGGCGTGGTGGACGCCGCCGGGGCGGTCGCGGCGCTGGTCGGTTCCCTGCTCCTGTTTTTCTGGGCCAGGCGCAAAAACAGGCGCATCCGCGTGGAAGTGGGGGAGTACACCCGGGATATTCCACCGGGCAACAGTCCGGCCGGGGTCGCCAACCTCTACTATTTTTACAGGGGCGGTCTCGGCGAAAAAGAAAAGAACCGCGCGCTCAGCGCCACGCTCCTGAGCCTTGCGCGCAAGGGTTACGTGCGCTTTCGGAATACGGGCAGGGATTTTGCCGTGGAGTCGGTCGAAAAGGAAGGGAAAGGACCGCTCTCGGAGAGCGAAACGGTTTTTTACCAGATGATTTCCGGGGCCGCGGCCGAATTCCAGAATTCATTTACCATGAAGCAGTTTCGGCAGTACGCCGAAGCGCACTGCCGCTCCGTGAGCCGGTCCATGGAAGAATTTTGGGCCGCTTCTCAGCGCGAAATCACCGGCAGAGGCTATTTCCGCGAAAGGCCGGCCGGTTACGGCGCCCTGAAATTTGCGGGCGTGGCTTTGTTTGTCGCGGCCGCGGCGCTTTTCATGGTGACCGGCGCGCAGGGGGCGCTGATGGTCTACCTGCCGCTTTCGCTGGTCGCGGGCGGAATTTTGCTGCTTGCGGCCGGCTCCGCCAAGATGAAGCTGACCGAGAAAGGCGAGCGCGACCTGGCCGTCTGGAACGGTCTGCGGAAATACATGCTCGAATTTTCCCGCATGACGGAGTACGGCGTGCCGCAGCTTTCCCTTTGGGAAGAATACCTTGTCTATGCCACGATGATGGGAATTTCAAAGGAAGTCTGCGCCCAGCTCAAGCTCGTCTATCCGCAGCTTTCCGGCGACGCCGTGCCGGATTTCGACCCTGCGGCCGGCTTTCTGTACTATATGTTCTGGCCGCATTATTTCGGCGGCGGATTTCTGCGCGGCGGCGGATTCGGGGAATCGCTCGGGATTTCTCTGGGCGATATCGGCCGGGCCGCCACGCGGCTCGCCCATCCGCCGGCGAACGGGGGCGGCTTCGGAAACGGAGGCTTCGGCGGCTTTGGCGGCGGTGGCTTCGGCGGAGGCGGTTTTTCCGGCGGCGGCGGAGGCTTCGGCGGCGGTGGCGGCGGAGGTGTCCGCTGAGTCCCATAAACTCAGAAAATTCCGGCGTCGTCTGGCGCCGGAATTTTCTGTCGGGTTTTCTTTTGCGTTGGATTTCTACTGAAGCGTTTCAAAATAATGGGCGATGTCGTCTTCGTCGGTCGGATTCAGGCAGTTGCGCGTGTGGGACAGGGAAATATTCTCCACATGCCGGATGGTCTCGCCCGGCTCCACCCGGTACAGCGGGCTCAAAGATTCCAGCTCCGCAAAATCCTTTTTCAGGCAGATTTCACACGAAGAGCCGAAATCCGGGTAAGCCGCCTGCGGATTGTGAACGTACCGCTTCATCAGCGTGTACTCCCTGCCCACATAGGCGGCCCAACCCAGAACATTGTTGATACCGATTTTCAAAGGCGCGCCGTTTTCCGCTTCGTGCCGTACGGTGAGGAAGCGGTCCCCGTAAAAAATCCGCCCGTCGCGGATTCTGGTGCCAGGCCAGAGCACGACCGCCCGGTTGGGGCGGAGCGCGTCGCTGCTGTCCGGATTCTGCGGCAGCACGGCAACCCCGCCGCCCGGCAGCATGGTCGCGGGCCAAAGGCCGAAAGTCCGGGCCTCTTTCGAGCAGTTTTTCGCGGTGTGGATGACCATGATGTCCGTCGCGTCCTCGCCCATCATGACTTCAAATCCGGCCTGAATCTCCGTCGTTTTCTGCTTGGGCGCGAGGAACGAGACGCTGTCCGACAGGATGCTGTACACGACGGGGGAGTTGTCGGGATAGAATCCCGAAGCCCGCGCCGGGCTGATCCACAGCCTGTGGCCGCCGTAGTAATAAAAGGTCCCGTTTTCCGGTTTGCTCCGCGGCAGCGTATAGCGGCGCTCCCGGTCGCCGTACAGGACGTTCGCATGGCCGCTGAAGCCCAGAAAGATTATGCGCGGGCCGAAATCAATGGTCACGACGACATCCAAGATTCCGTTTGTGATTCGGACGCATTTTCCGTAATTCTCAAATTCGGTTTCCTGAATTTTCAACTGACGCACCTTCTCCCATGGAATCTGGCAAAGTGACGACTCCCGCCGTGTCGTCCAGCCCGCAGGGCTGAACCGCGGGCGTGCAGAGGGCATATAAATCGGCGGCCCTTTCCTCCAGCCGGAGAATTCTTTGAGCCGGCGGGTTCAGCGCGGGAAGCTCCGAATGCCTTGAAATCACGGGAAGAAGGCCGGTCTTTGAGGCATTTCTCAGGATTGCCGCCCCGCCCCGGCCGATGCCGAGCACGCGCAGATACGGCACGGGGCCGGCGCTGTCGGAGGCACGGATGCCGAGAAAAGCGGAAAGCACGATTCGGCGGATACGCGCGAGCGTGTACCGTTTCGTTTTCGCCAGGCCGTACAGCTCCGAAAGCGCCCCGGCCCGTCTGGAGGCGGCGTAGATGCGGTTTTCCAGGCCCTCGCTGAGGTCCGGCAGCCGGGAAAAATCCTCCCGGCTCATGGTCCGCAGCTTTGCGAGGACGCCGCGCTCCACATAAGAGAGGCCGGCCGGCGCCCGGCCCGCTTTCAGCTCTTCCCGCAGAACGCCGGCGGCGGGCGGGGGCAGAAACGCCCCGCAGTCCCGCCCGCTGCGAATCAGGGTGCGCAGCCGGGCCGAAGAAGCGGACGTCCCCTCTCCGCGGGAAGCGTCGTGCCCGGCGCCCGCCCGCCTGACCGTGAAAGGGGCCATCGAAGAGCCGAGCCGCTTCATCGCCTTGAGGTATTCGATGCCGAGGATGTTGTTGGGACCGCGGAGCAAGTCGGCGGTCTCTTCGCCGAAAAGCCCCCGGACCGCTTTCTGACGGGCGGCGGCAAAGGTTGCGCCGCTTTTCAGCTCTTTTTGCAGAACCTGGCGCAGCAGGGGGGAAGCCAGCGCCGCCGACGCCTTCCGGAGCTGCCCGGCGGAACCGCATTCGCTGCCGAACCCGAGGACGTCGGCGCCGAGGGCGGCCAGCAGGGACACCCCGCCGAACGCGAATTTTTCAGCGCCGGCCACGGCCCACGGAAGAGGAATCTCGACGACCAGGTCCGCGCCGCAGAGCAGCGCCTGCCTTGCCCGCGCCCATTTTGAGAGGATGGCCGGCTCGCCGCGCTGGACGAAGTTTCCGCTCATGGCCACCGCAAGATGCGTGGCGCCGTTTTCTTTCAGACGGCGAAAAAGGGAAAGATGGCCGTTGTGAAACGGGTTAAACTCAGCCACAATTCCGGCTGTTTTCATTTTATGCGAAACTCCTTGAATTTACACCCTGTTTGTATTATTATAATAAATGCTGAATGGAACTAAATTATTTTCCTGCTATAATTTTCCGCCTTTTATTCTACACGGATTCTGCTGCCGTTGCAAGGGACGGAAATTCTTTTACCGACATTTTACCTACAATATTACAACAGACGGGGGTTCATGGATGAAAATTCTGGTTATCAATGCAGGAAGTTCTTCTTTGAAATATCAGCTGATCGATATGGATACCGAAAAAATGATGGCGAAGGGCATCTGCGACAGGATCGGAACCGAAGAGTCTTTCATCAAATACCAGAAAGCCGGGGAATCCGCTAAAAAAACGCCCAGGGCGATTCCAAACCACGTCCAGGCTTTTCGGCTTGTGACGCAGGCGCTGGTCGACCCGAAAAAAGGCGTGATTTCGGACCTTTCCGAAATCAGCGCCGTCGGCCACCGGGTGGTGCAGGGCGGGGCCATTTTTGACCACTCCGTTCTGGTCACGGACGAAGTCATCCGCCAGATTCAGAGCCTGATTCCGCTGGCGCCGCTGCACAACAAGCCGGAGGCGGACGCCATCCTCGCGTGCCGGGAAGTGTTCGGCAAAAAGATGCCGCAGTGCGTGGTGTTCGACACGTCGTTCCACGCCACCATGCCCGAAAAGGCCTACCTGTATGCGATTCCCTACGAATACTATGAAAAGTACAAAATCCGCCGCTACGGCTTCCACGGCACCTCGCACCGCTATGTGAGCCACCACTGCGCAAAGCTGATGAACCGCCCGCTCGAAGACCTCAAGATGATCACCTGCCACATCGGGAACGGCTCCTCCATCGCCGCCATCCAGTACGGCAGGGTCGTCGACACCAGCATGGGCCTCACGCCGCTCGACGGGTTCAT
>DHOB01000031.1:20342-34295 GCA_002409675.1 Ruminococcaceae bacterium UBA5401 | reverse complement strand
AAGCAATTGGCTGATTTCCCTTCTTATTCTTTCATGTTTACTTTACAAACCCTTATTATTTCGAGCGCCCCCGAAAGGGTGCGGCTGCGGCTAAAGAAAGGGGTCAGCCCGCCGCTTTATGGCGCTTGGTCATGTCCATGGTGACCGCGCCGATCAGCACGAGGCCGGTGATAATCTGCTGCCAGTTTGCCTGCAGGCCGACATACGGCAGACCTGTTTTCAGCAGCGAAATCACGAGCACGCCGAGGAAGGTGCCGAAGATAGAGCCCGAACCGCCCGTCATGGACGTGCCGCCGATAATCGCGCCGCCGATCGCGTCCAGCTCAAGGCCGGCGCCTGTTCCCGGCGTGATGTTGGAAAACGTGCAGGCGTAGGCGATGGCCGCGAGGCCGGCGAAGAAGCCGGAAATCAGGTAGGCCGCCACCTGCCATTTCACGACGTTGACGCCCGAAAGCCTCAGGGCTTCCTTATTGCTTCCGATTGCGATGATATAGCGGCCTGTGCGCGTCTTCCGCAGCACAAAGGACATGATGACAATCAGAAGGATCATCCAAATCATGCCGATGGGGATGATTTTTCCGCCTGCGTTGATTTTAAAGATGCTTCGGCACCAGCTGCCCGGGCTTCCGGCCATGGGCCAGACGCCGCTGAGCCCCCCGGCCAGGATGGACCCGAGGCCGCGCACAATCATCATGGTGCAGAGCGTCACGATGAACGGGGGCAGGTCCAGTTTCGCGATGATGATGCCGTTCAAGAAGCCGAAAAGCAGGGCCAGCGCCATGGTGACCACCATTCCGACGCCCACGGGCATGTGCATCTGGCTTATCACGTAGCTGCCCACGATGGAATAGCAGATGATGCCCGTCCCGATGGAAAGGTCCACGCCCGCCGTAATCAGCGGGAACGTGACGCCGATCGCCATCAGCAGGATATAGTACATGTAGTTGCAGAGCGTCACCACCGTGGTATAGCGGCGGAAAGACTGGCTGGCCAGGCTGAAAAAGAGGAACAGGATGACGATGACGCCGACGACGATGACTTCCTGCGTGCCGAAGGTCCGGGTCAAAGAGCTTTTTCTTTTTTGTGCTTTTTTGTCATTTCCCATTTTCGTTCCCTCCCTTCAGGCACGCTGCGTGGCAAAATACATGATTTTTGTCTGCGTCGCGTCCTTGATATCCAGCTCGCCGGTGATTCTGCCCTCGCACATCACGAGGATGCGGTCGCTCATGCGCAGGATTTCCGTCAGTTCGGAAGAAATCATGATGATGGATTTCCCCTGCGAAACGAGCCTGTTCATCAGCTCGTAAATCTCCTGCTTGGCCCCGACGTCGATGCCGCGGGTCGGCTCGTCGAAAATCATGATGTCGGCATCGCCGATCAGCCACTTGCCGATGATGACCTTCTGCTGGTTTCCGCCGGAAAGGTTGATCACCATCTGGTCGATGCTCGGCGTCTTGGTCTTCAGCTCTTCGACGTATTTCCGCGATACTTCACGTTCCCTGTGCTTGTCGATAAACGGGCCCCTGCAGTACTTCGGCAGGCAGGTGATGGTCGAGTTCTCGGCGATGCTCTTCTTCAGCATCAGGCCGAAACGCTTGCGGTCTTCGGAAAGGTAGCTCAGCCCGGCTCTGACGGCCTGCTCCGGGCTGCGGATATCCACCTTTTTGCCGTTGATGGTGATTTCGCCGCTCTGCTTGGGGTCCGCCCCGAAAAGCGCGCGCGCCGTCTCGGTGCGCCCGGCCCCCATCAGGCCGGCAAAGCCGAGGATTTCGCCCTTGTGCAGCTCAAAGCTGACATCCTGCACCATGCGCCCCGCGTTCAGGTGTTCCACCTTCAGCACGGTGGGGGCGTCCGGCTTCACATTGCTTTGGGCTTTCGGGTTCTCGTAAATCACGCGCCCCACCATCCTGTTGATGATGTCTTCCTTGGAGCTTTTGCTTGTGAGCATCGTCCCGACGTTATGTCCGTCGCGCATCACGGTCACGCGGTCCGTAATCTGATTGATTTCATCCATCCTGTGGGAGATGTAGACGATGCCGAGCTGCTTCTTGCGCAGGTCGCGGATGATTTTGAACAGCTGCGCGATTTCCGCGTCCGTGAGGGCCGCGCTCGGTTCGTCGAAGACGATGATTTTTGCCCGGTGCGAAATGGCCTTGGCGATTTCACACATCTGCTGCCGCCCCACGGTCAGCCGGCTCATCGTCTCTTTCGGGTCGATTTCGATGTTCAGCTCCTGAAACAGCTTTTCGGCATCCGCGTTCATCTTCGCATCGTCGATGAACGGGCCGTTCCGCGGCTCGCGGCCGATGAAGATGTTCTGCGCCACCGTGAGGTGGCCGATCATGTTCAGCTCCTGGTGCACAATCACGATGCCGGCGTCCTGCGCTTCGCGCGGATTGTTGAACTCCACAGGGTGTCCTTCGTATGTAATCGTGCCGGAATCCTTTTTGTAAATTCCCGTCAGGACTTTCATCAGCGTGCTTTTGCCCGCGCCGTTTTCACCCACCAGGGCCAGGACCTCGCCCCTGCGGATTTCGAGGTCCACGTGGTCGAGGGCGTGGACGCCGGGAAACGTTTTGTCGATTCCCTTCATGGTAAGAATGATATCGCCCATCGGTGCATCTTCCCCCTTATACCTTTCTCTTCCGGCTGAGCGTGTCGGCGGTCACGGCGACCAGCACGATGATGCCCGTCAGAACGTATTGGTAGGAGATGGTGAACCCCATCGCCAGAATGCCCTCCTGCATCAGCGCCACAATCAGCGCGCCGATGACGGTGCCGAGCATGGAGGCGATGCCGCCCGCCATGGAGGTGCCGCCCATCACGCACGCGGCGATCGCCTCGTTGTTGAACGTGTCGCCGAGGCCGGGCTGCACGGTCGTGTACGCGCCGACATAGAAAATCGCCGCGGCGCCGGCCAGCAGGCCGCACAGGACGTAGGCCAGCATCTCCCATTTTTTCGTGTTGACACCGGAAAGGCGCACCGCTTCCTTATTGGTGCCGATGCAGAGGATGTAGCGCCCGGCCTTCGTCTTGTTCAGCACGACAGCGCATATCGCCGCGACGACAAACAGCAGAATCAGGCCCGTGGGGACGTTGCCCCACCGCACCAGCGAGCGGAACCAGGAGTTCGGCATCCCGGCGGCCGGCCATGTGACCGACTGCGTCTTTGTGAAAACCGACCCGACCCCTTTTGCAATCTGCATGCTCGCCATGGAAGTGATGAATGATGGGAGAAAGCGGTAGGCGACAAAGTAGCCGTTCAGAATCCCGAACACCACCCCGATCAGCAGGCTGATGACGATGGCCAGCCCCAGCGGCAGGTGGTACTGCTTCAGGCAGTAGCCGGAGATCAGCGCCGACGTGAACATCACCGGCCCGATGGAGAAATCGATCCCCCCGGTGGCGATTACGAACGTGACCCCCAGGCCCAGAAAGCCGATGAAATACGCGTAGTTCAGCGCGCTGAGGACCCGCTCATACTTTAAAAACGAGGCCCCTCCGTGCAGAATCGGCGTCAGGAGCGCAAACAGAAAATACATCAGAATGATCACGCCGATCAGCACGAGGCGGTTAAATCCGATTGCTTTTACAAACGGCTGGTTCTTGAACTTTTCCATAATGGAACACCATCTCCCCCTTAGGATTCATGATTCGCCCGAACCGGCTGCAGACGGGCCGCCGTGTCTTTTCCGCCGGTGCGCCGCGGCGGCGCACCCGTCCCACAGCGCCTGCGGTTCCGCGACGGAAGCGAAGAACTGGTCCTTCACGGCCCTTGAAAAGGGCTCCAGCTCCCGCCGCAGGCCGAAGCGCTCCCCGATTCCGACCGAGAGCCGCCACGCATCCCGTGCCAGCTTTTCCCCGCGTTCCCTGTCGTTCATGGAAAAGATGCCGAAATACTTTTTCCGGTAGGACCTGTCGCTCCGGCAGGCGGAAAAATAGCGCCGCAGCGCGTTGCGGAACTCGCGGTAAAGCTCCTCGCGCCCCGGCCCTCCGTAAGGCCGGGCTTCCTCGAATCCCATGGTCCGCATGGCGTCGCGCACTTCCTTCGCCCCGCCTTTCCGCCGGAATCCGGGCCCGCAGAGCTTGTAGACGCACAGCAGGTTCACGCACTGCCACAGCAGGCGGTCCACGCGGTGCCCCGGATGCCCGGGGTCCGTATAGCGAAGGTCCCAGAGCGCGCGGCGCAGGGCGTTCAGCCCGTCCTCCGGCTGCGCCTCACAGCTGCTCTGCAGCAGCCGCCTGCGAACTTCCGGGTCCGTTTCCCGATAATACGCATCCCAGATTCCTGTCTGTGCAGCGGGCATCTCCTTTTCCTCCTTCGGCTCGTGGGCTTCTCCGTTTGACGGCTAAAGTATAGCATCGCCCCTTCCGGTCAGCAAGCGATTTGCCAAAACAAAGTCGATATTCACCCGTTTTCAGCGTTTTTCAAACATAAACGGGCTGCCCGCCCCTCCATGCTCTCGCAGAGGGGCGGGCAGCCCGTTTTGTGAAATTGGAGCCGGCCGCAGCGGCGTCAGCGCGCGTGCAGCTTCTCTTTCATCTCAGAGGGGGAAACGCCGAAATACCGCCTGAAGCAGTAGCTGAAATAGTGCGGGTCGGCATACCCCACCTTTTCGGCAATCTGGCCGTTTTTCAGCTTTCCCTCCTCCAGCAGCGTGCGCGCGCGCTCCATGCGCGCCTTGGTGATGTAGCCGATGATTGTGCTCCCCGTCTGCCGCTTGAACAGGGCGCGCAGGTAGCTGGGGCTCAGGTGCAGATGCTCGCATACGGAATCGGCGGAAAGGTTCGGGTCGGCGTAGGTGGATTCGATGTAGTTCACCGCGTCCCACACGGCCGGGTGGCTGCCCGCGCACCCGTGCAGGTCCTGCACGGTGAACAGCCGGTTGCCGCCCTCGCCGGCGCGCAGGGCCAGGGTGCGCACCGCCTCGGCATAGCTGGCCGAAATCTGCGCGCAGCCGCTGCAGACATTCCCCAGGCCCGCCGTGGCGGTAAAATGCAGCTTTTCTTCGGCGATGCGCAGCACGCATTCCGCAAAGTTCTGCATCCGCAGCGCAAGGCCGGCCTTGTCGCGCGAATACCCGATCAGGACGACCTTCCCGCCGGAAAGGCAGGCCATGCCCAGCCGCGCTTCCTGCGCAAGCTCCGCCGTCACGTTGCCGAGGGCGTACAGCATGGTTTTTCCGTCTTCGGCGGACCAGCTTGAGCCGCCGCCCGTCCTGTCCGCGCTCAGCACGGCCACCTGAAAAAAGGTGTTCCGGTCCCACTGCAGGCCGTGGGCGCGCGCCCGTTCGTAAATCGTACCGCTCTGCGCGAGGTTGCCCAAAAGGTCGTGCACCAGCACCTTCCGGCTCTTCCAGTAAAGCTGCTCCAGGTCCGCCATTTTCTGGATGCGCCTGTTTTCCCGGTCCAGCGCGGTGCGGGCTTCGTCCAGCACCGCCCGCAGCTCCTGCGCGGAAACCGGCTTCACGATATACTTCAGCGCGTTGAGCTCCACGGCCTGCTTGGCATAGTCGAACTCCGTATAGCCGGTCAGAAAGACGATTTTGATGTGGGGGTAGCTGTGCCGGATCTGCCGCGCGGCCTCCAGCCCCGTGATAAACGGCATGTTGATGTCGAGAATCACCAGGTCGGGCAGCTCTTTTTCCACCAGCTCCATCAGCTCATAGCCGTTGGTACAGCAACCGGCCAGAGAAAAGCCGGCACTTTTCCAGTCCATCATCCGGCTCACCTGACTCAGAACCGGCCTTTCGTCGTCTGCAAAAATCAGTTTGTACATACTCCATCCCCTTTTTCACCGGCCGCCCGCACTGCAGACGGCCCCGAAAAGACGCCTTCAGGACTCGAACGGAAAAATCAGCTGCTCGTACTTGTCGTCGAACAGCGTCGTGATGTCGACGGAATAGATGTCGGTGAACTTGTCGCCCACCTTGTCTCCGCGCAGGTAGCGGCAGGCTGTTTCCACGCTGTCGTACCCCATCTGGTAGGGGTTCTGCAACAGCGCAACCGACAGCACGCCGTCCTCCATATACATGGCGAGCTCCGGCGAGCAGTCGATGGCGAACAGCCGGATATCTTTGCGCCCGAGCTTGCTCAGGGCGCGGGCCGCGCCCTCCGACGACCACATGTTCAGCGCAGCGACCGCCTTCAGCTTCGGGTGCTTTGCGACCAGCTCCTCCGTGACCTTTTCGGCCTGCGCGCTGTCGGAATAGCCGTAAACGGTGTCCAGCACGGCAAGCCGGCTGTTTGCGCGAACCGCATCGCGGAACCCCTTCTCCCGCTGGATGGCGGGGAAACTGTTCTGCATGAAGCTCACGACCCCCACCTCGCCGGAGCCCTTCACCTGCCGGCAAAGCTGGTCCGCCAGCTTTTTCCCGAGCGCGAGGTTGTCCGTCCCCACATAGGCCACCGTCCGGCTGCTGTCCACGTCGGAATCCACCATCACCACCGGGATTCCCGCGTCGACGGCGTTCTGCACCGGCCGGGCCATCTTCTCGTAATCCGCCGCCGCCAGCACGATGGCGTCCGGCCTCTGCGCGACGGAGCTTTTCAGGATGCCGGCCTGCTGCTGGTAGTCTTTCTCGATTGCGGGCCCGGTCATCGTGACGGTCGCCCGGTAATCGGAAGCGGCGGCCTGCGCCCCTCCGTTCACGCTTTTCCAGAAATCCATGTTCGTCCCCTTGACAATCAGGTCGATGGCATACTCCCGCTTTGCGCCGAAGCCCGCCAGGCACCCCGCTGCCCCCAGCAGCAGGACCAGCACCAATATCAGCGCGATCCTCTTCTTCATTCCGCTCCCCCTTTCTGCGGCGCGTCGTACCGCAGGGGCAGGCGAACCCGCACCACCGTGCCCTCGTCCAGCTCGCTCTCCACCTGCAGGCCGTACTCCTGCCCGCACGCCAGCTTGATGCGCTGGTGCACGTTCTTCAGGCCGATGCCGGAGCGGGAGCTGGGGTTCCTTTCCAGAATATGCGCCAGCACGTCCGGCTTGATGCCGCACCCGTTGTCGCGCACCGAAAACTCCAGTTCCCTGCCCGAACGATGCGCCTCAATCAAGATTTTTCCGCCCTCGCTCAGCGTGCCGACGCCGTGCACGATGGCGTTCTCCACAATCGGCTGCAGGACGATTTTCGGGGTTTGCGCACTGCGGACCTCGTCCTCGCAGGTGATTTGATACGTGAAGGAATCCCCGAAGCGCATCTTCTGGATAATCAGGTAATTTTCAACCTGCTGCAGCTCCTCCCCGGCCGTGATGAAGTCCTTCGCCCCGGAAAGCGAGAGCCTGAAATATTTGGAGAGCGCCAGCACCATCTGGACCACATGCTTCTCGTCCCCGCTCTGCGCGAGCCAGACGACGGAATCCAGCGTATTGTAGAGAAAGTGCGGATTGATCTGCGCGTTCAGCGTCTTGAGCTCGCTGCGGTGGAGCTGCTCCTGCTCCGTGCGGACCTGCACCATGAGCTGCCGGATGCGCGTGACC
Source organism: Ruminococcaceae bacterium UBA5401 (assembly GCA_002409675.1). GTDB lineage: Bacteria > Bacillota > Clostridia > Oscillospirales > Acutalibacteraceae > Thermocaproicibacter. The sequence continues at coordinate 26,815 of DHOB01000031.1, read as the reverse complement.
ATCCGGTTGAAGCTGTCGCCGAGCCGGCCCGCCTCATAGATGCCGGTGACCGGCGCCGGCGCGGTCTCTTCCCCTTTGGAGACGCGCCCCATCAGCGTCATCAGGTTGTGCAGCGGCTGCACCATCTGCCGGCTGATGAACAGGCTGCCCGCAAGGATGGCGGCCGCCAGCAGCAGGATGGCCACCTCGACATAGGTGTCCGGCCCGCCGTCGTAGGTGGCGAGCCCGTTCATCGACGTGACGCCGACCACGCGCCACGCGGCGTTCGACAGGGTCCTCACGCAGACCGCAAGCTTGCCGCCCCCGCCGTCCACCACGGAGCTGCCCTCGCTCAGGTTTTCCTCCGACGGGATGTCCTTCGGCAGGACGCCGGCGTAGATCATCTGCTGCTTCGGGTGGTAGACCACATCCCCCATCTGGTCGGTGATGTAGATGTAGCCGCCGCTTTCCAGGTCGCGGGAGCACAGGTATTTGATGCGCGAAAAATTCATGTCGACAATCATGATGCCGTAGTACTTGCTGCCGTTCTGCACCCACGAGACGCTGCGGCTCAGCGTGATGACCCACGGGTATTCCCCGCGGTACAGCCGCTGCACGTGCGGCTGGGAAATCAGGTAGCGCCGGCCGCTGGTGCTGGCGCCCGTGAACCAGCTCTGCTGCGTGACCGAAATGTCGCTGCGCATGGCCCGGTTGTCGGTCGCGACGAGGGGGGTCCCGTTCCGGTCGAAAACGGCGATGGTCTCAATATCCTCGCGCAGAAAGACGAACAGCCTGCGGTTCAGCTCGGCCGCGGGGAACTCGTTGAGCAGGTTGGCGACGCTGTCGGAGATGGAGACCATCTCGTGGATGTACTGGTCGATGGAAGACGCCACGTTGCTGTCCACCTGGGCATTGCTCTGCTCAATGGACTGGTTGATGGTCTGGTTGGCGTGGGAATAGACGATTTTGGTGACGGCGAGCACGGCCGCAAGGGAAATCCCCAGCGTCACGGCGGCCGTGAGCATCCACAGGCTGTTCCAGTGAAAAGGGGAGGGCCGTCTCCGCTTCGGGGCGCCGCCCGCCTGCCGGAAAATGCGAGTTGCACGGGGCATTCTGATCCTTCTTCCGGGCATTCATTTGTCTACATTATATAAAGTCTCTTTGAATTTAGCAATAAAAATGTCGCATTAAAAATTTTTCCAGTGCGCGGCAGGCGCCGTTTTCTCCGGAAAATTTGCTCTTTCCCCCTTGACATTTTTTCCGCCCGCCGGTATACTGCTGGTGAGCGAACCGGTTAGTTTCCAGGATTGGCGGAGGTGAAGGCATGGCGGCCACCATACGGGACATCACGAGGGCGACGGGGCTCTCGGTGGCGACGGTATCCAAGTTCCTCAACGGCGGCCACGTTCTGCCGGAGAACCGCGAAAAAATCGAAAGGGCCGTCAGGGCGCTGCACTACCGGGTCAACGAAGTCGCCCGCGGCCTTGCCACCAGCAGGACCAAAACGGTCGGGGTGCTGATTCCCTATCTCGACAATATCTTTGCGAGCACCATCATCGCCAGGGTGGAGGACATCCTGCGCGGGAAGGGATACGGCACCATCGTCTGCGACTGCCGCGGCGACCCGGCCGCCGAGGGGGAAGAGCTCGATTTTCTGCTCGCCAAGCAGGTGGACGGCATCTTCAATATCCCGTCGTCGGAAAACCCGGCCTATCTTTCCAGAGCCGCAGACCGGGGCGTGCCGGTGGTCCTGATTGACCGGACCTTTCACGGCGGCCGTTTCGACAGCGTGCTCGCCGACAACGCCGGGGCCTCGCGCAGCGCCGTGGCGGCCCTGGTTCGCCGGGGGCACCGCCGGATCGGCATCCTCTGCGGCGGGCGGGATTCCTTTACCGCCCGCGAGCGCCTGGCGGGGTACGTCGAAGCGCTCCGCAGCCGCGGCATTTCCTTTCGCCAGGAGCTGGCGGAGGAGGGCGAGCTTTCCGTCCGGCACGGCTACGACGGCATGAAGAAGTTGCTGGCCCTCAAAGAGCCGCCCACGGCCGTCTACCTGACCAACTACGAAATCACCCTCGGCGCGGTCGTGGCCCTGAACGAGCTGGGCGTCCGGTTCCCGGAGGACCTGTCCGTCATCGGATTCGACAACCTGACGCTGGCCCAGGTGGTGCGGCCGCGCCTGTGGATGGTGGTGCAGCCGATGCGCCAGATGGCGGAGACGGCCGCCCGCGTGATGCTCGGCCGGCTGGACGGCAGCCTGCAGAGCCCCCGCCGCACCTACCGGCTCAAGACGGCGCTGGTGGAGGGCGAATCCGTCCGGCGGCTGTAGGCCCCGGAACCAAAGGGAAGATTTGTGCGCGGCAAGCGCGAACCGGTTAGCTTTAAGGGAGGAGAAGCGGATGGCAAATTATCTACTGGGAATCGACATCGGCACGTCGGCGTGCAAGGCGGCGCTTTTTGCGCCGGACGGGAAAGCGGCCGCCCAGAGCGCGCAGGGATATGCGGTCGCCTACCCCGCCCCCGGCCGGGTGGAGCAGAACCCCGAGGACTGGTGGCAGGCCCTCTGCGCAGCGGTGCGCTCGGTGCTGGAAAGCTCGCGCGTCCCGCCCGCGGAGATCACCGGGGTCGGCGTGGACGGGCAGAGCTGGTCCTGCATCCTGCTGGACCGGGAAGGCCGGGTGCTCTGCGGCGACCCGATCTGGATGGATACCCGCGCGGCGGGCTTGTGCGCGGAGTGGAACGCCCGTCCCGAAGCGGAGGAGCTTTTCAGCCTCTGCGGCAACCCGCTGCAGCCCTCTTACACCACGGGAAAAATCCTGTGGTTCAAGCGGCACCGGCCGGACCTTTACCGGCGGACCTGCAGGATTCTGCAGTCCAACGGCTACATCGTCTACCGGCTGACGGGCGCCGTCACGCAGGACGTCTCGCAGGGGTACGGGCTGCACTGCTTCGACATGCGCCGGGGCGCGTGGGACGAAAGGGCGGCGGACCTGCTCGGCATCGACCTTGAAAAGCTGCCCGGCCTGGCCCCCTGCTGCAAGGTGGTCGGAACGGTCCATGCCCGCGCCGCGGAGCAGACCGGCCTGCGCCGCGGGACCCCGGTGGTGGCGGGCGGTCTGGACGCCGCCTGCGGGGCGCTCGGCGCGGGGGTCATCCGCCCCGGCGAGACACAGGAACAGGGCGGCCAGGCGGGCGGCATGTCCCTCTGCACGGGGGAGTTCAAAGCCCACAAGCGCCTGATACTGGGGCAGCACGTGGTGCCGGGCCGCTGGCTGCTGCAGGGCGGCACGGTGGGCGGCGGGTCGCTCCGCTGGTTCCTGCGGGAGTTCGGCGCGCAGGAAAACGCGGACCGCCCGGAAAACCCGTTCCGCCGCATGGACGAGGAGGCGGCCCGGATTCCCCCGGGCGCGGACGGGCTGATTTTCCTGCCCTATCTGGCGGGTGAGCGCTCGCCCATCTGGAACCCCGATGCGAAGGGCGTCTATTTCGGCATCGACTATTCCAAGACCCGCGCCCATTTCATCCGCGCGACGCTGGAGGGAGTCGCGTTCTCACTTTACCACAACCTGCTGACGGCGCGGGAGGCGGGCGCCACCGTGACGAAGATGAACGCAATAGGCGGCGCCGCGAACAGCAGGCTCTGGACGCAGATCAAGGCGGACGTGACCGGCAAAACCATCCAGGTGCCGTCGTCGGACACCGCGACCACGCTCGGCGCCGCCATTCTCGCCGGAGTCGGCACGGGCGTCTACGCGGGCTTCGAGGACGCGGTGGCCAAAACCGTCCGAATCCGGCGCGTCCATACGCCGGACGCCGCCGCGCACCGGCGGTACGAGCCGATCTTCCGGGAATACCGGGAGCTGTACGAGCGGCTGAAGGGCCTGATGAAAAGTCGGGAGGAAGAAACGGCGCCGTGAAAGCGGCTGCCGGGCCGGGTGAAAAGGCCGAGGTTTTTCCACCCGGCAAACACAGAAAAGGAGCGATTCTGATGGACACGGAATTCCGGATTGCGGCCGACGGCGTGGACCCTGAGAAAGTCCCGCGGCGCGTTCTGCGCACGGGGGACAGGATGCCCGCCATCGGCCTGGGGACGTTCGGCTCCGACCGATATTCCGCCGACGAGATTGCGGCGGCGGTGTTCGGCGCCGCGGAGGTCGGCTACCGCGCGTTCGACTGCGGGGCCTGCTATATGAACGAAGCGCAGGTCGGCGAATCTCTGGAGCGCATCCAGAAAGGCGGAGTCCGCCGCGAGGACCTCTTCATCACCTCAAAGGTCTGGAACGACAAGCACAAATACGGCGACGTGATTGAATCCTGCAAAAAATCCCTGCGGGACCTGCGGCTGGATTTCCTCGACCTCTACCTGGTGCACTGGCCGTTCCCGAACTACCACCCGCCGGGCTGCGCCGAAGACTACCACAACCCGGACGCGCGCCCCTACATCCACGGGGAGTACATGGAGACGTGGAGCGCGATGGAAAGGCTGGTGGAGCTCGGCCTGGTGCGCAACATCGGCACCTCCAACATGACGATACCGAAAATGAAGCGGGTGCTGCGGGATGCGAAAATCAAGCCCGCCTGCAACGAGATGGAGCTGCACCCCTGCTTTCAGCAGCCGGAGTTCTTCGATTTCTGCGTGAAGAACGGCATCCAGCCCATCGGCTTCTGCCCCATCGGCTCGCCGAAGCGCCCGGACCGCGACAAGACGCCGGACGACGCGGTCGACATCGAGCAGCCCGCGATTCAGAAAATCGCCCGGGCGCACGGCGTGCACCCGGCCGTCATCTGCGTAAAATGGGCCGCGCAGCGCGGCCAGATTCCGATTCCGTTTTCGGTGCACCGCAAAAACTATCTCGCCAACCTGAGGGCGGTCACGGAAGACCCGCTCACCGACGAGGAAATGGCCGCCGTCAGGGCCGCCGACCGGAACTGCCGCCTGATTAAGGGCCAGGTGTTCTGCTGGAAAGTCGGCCAGGACTGGCGGGACCTCTGGGACCCGAACGGGGAAATCACCCCCTGGTAAAGCCGGAACGGCACTTGTTGCGCGGCGGAATCTGTGGTAGAATCATCTGTGAAATCGGGGGGTCCACATCCCCGGCAGCCGCAGAACCGGGGGCTTTGCCGGAAGGGCGGCAGGAATTCTGAAAAGAGGGCGTTTACATGAATCAGACGATTCACAGCGGGAGCGTGAAGGCGGTTATCAAGTCAAAGGGCGCCGAGCTTTCGTCCCTGACGGACGAAACCGGCACCCAGTACCTGTGGCAGGGCGACCCGACATACTGGAAGTCGCAGTCCCCGGTGCTGTTCCCCATCGTGGGGAGCCTGCGCAACAAAACGGCGAGGACCGCCAACGGGGGCACCTGCCGCATGGAGCGCCACGGCGCCGTGCGCAAGCGGGAATTTACGCTGACCGCCGGCACGGAATCCTCGGCGGAATTCACCATCCGCTCTTCGGAAGAGACCAGGCGCGAGTTCCCGTACGATTTCGAGTTCCGGGTCAAATACTCCCTCAGCGGCAAGACGCTGACCTACGCCATGACGGCCGTGAACCGGGACAGGGACGTGATGCCGTATTTCGTCGGCGCGCACCCGGCTTTCCGCTGCCCGCTGCTGGACGGCGAGAAGTTCGAGGACTATGAGGTGGAATTTGCCGATAAGGAATTCGCGGCCTGCCCGCGCGCACTGCTGGACGGCCTGGTGGACGTGAACCACCGCCAGGTGGTCCTCAACAACGAGAAAGTCTTCCACCTGGACCGCGCCTGGTTCGCCTACGACTGCCAGATTTTCGACCAGCTCCGGTCCCGCTCGGCGGCCCTCCGCAACCCGGCGACGGGGCGCGGCGCGCGGCTGGATTTCCCCGGCTTCGACTACTTCATCGTCTGGACCAGCAAAAACGGCGGCCCGTTCCTGGCGCTCGAGCCTTGGACCGGGATTTCGACCTGCACCGACGAGGACGACACCTTCGAGCACAAGCGCGGCGTCAAATTCCTCGCGCCCGGTGAAGCGCGCACGCACTCTTTCACCATCACCCTGCTGTAAAAGCCGGCCGGAGGAACCGCACAGCGGAATCTTTGCCGGATACAAACACAGGCGCCCGGAAGGAATTTCCCTCCGGGTGCCTGTGTTCTGCCACCCTGTCTGGAAAAAGTCTACTGGAACTTCCACATATAATACGGCGTATTCGACTTTGGCTTGGAACCGGACGGGGAACTCCCCGACGGCTGTGCGGCAGCGCCTGTGTTCCCGCTCTGCCCGCAGTTGCAGGGGTTGGACTGTGTGCCGGCCGTCCCGGTTTTCGGTGCGGTCTGGCCGGCCGTCCCGGCATTCGCGTTCGACTGCGCCCCGGCCGTCCCGGTGTTCGGGCGGGTCCAGCGCGCGGCGTTCGACTGCGTTCCCGCGGTCCCGGCGTTTGCATTCGACTGCGTTCCCGCCGTCCCGGTGTTCGGGCGGGTCCAGCGCGCGGCGTTCGACTGCGTTCCCGCGGTCCCGGCATTCGC
>DHOB01000031.1:7884-20144 GCA_002409675.1 Ruminococcaceae bacterium UBA5401 | reverse complement strand
CCCGCGGTCCCGGCATTCGCATTGGACTGTGTGCCGGCCGTTCCGGCGTTCGCATTGGACTGCGTTCCCGCGGTCCCGGCATTCGCGTTGGACTGCGTTCCCGCGGTCCCGGCATTCGCGTTCGACTGCGCACCGGCTGTTCCGGCATTCGCATTGGACTGCGCGCCGGCCGTTCCGGCATTCGCGTTGGACTGTGTGCCGGCCGTCCCGGCGTTTGCATTGGACTGCGTGCCGGCCATGCCGGTTTTCGGCGCGGTCTGCCCGGAAACGCGCGAATTGACCTTCTGCGCGCGGCTTCCGAGGACATTGCCCCCGCCCCTGTCAAAGGCCGGATTGTAAGCATAGAAGTTGCGGTCGTTCAGGTTGTCGGTGATGATGCGCAGGCCCTCGCCGAAGCGCTGGTAGTGCACGACCTCCCGCGCGCGCAGAAAGCGGATGACATCGCGCACTTCCGGTTCATCCGTGCAGAAGCGGAGGATGTTGTCGTAGGTCATGCGGGCCTTCTGCTCCGCCGCAAGGTCCTCGTGGATATCCGCCAGGGTGTCGCCCGTGGAGTCGAGCGCCAGCGCCGAGAACGGGTTGCCGGAGGCGTCGACGGGATAAATCCCGGTGGTGTGGTCCACAAAATAGGCGTCGTAGCCGGCCGCCTTGATCTGCTCCGGCGTCAGGTTGCGCGTAAGCTGGTAGACAATGGTGCCCACCATCTCCATGTGCGCGAGCTCTTCGGTGCCGACATCGGTCAAAATCGCCTTGAGCTCCGGGTAGGGCATCACATAGCGCTGGCTCAGGTAGCGGAGCGAAGCGCCGATCTCCCCGTGCGGCCCGCCGTACTGGGACGCGATGATTTTGGCGAGCGCGGGGTTTGAACTTTTGATCTTGATAGGATACTGCAGACGTTTCTGATAAATCCACATGGCTTATTTGCCCTCCCCTCTGACCTGCCAGGGCCACGGCTCGGCGATCCAAGCCCACCGGTTGGAGGCAACCGGCAGCTCGTGCAGCGGGCCGTAAGCCGACTCGTACTGTTCCGTGAGTTCCCGCGCGGTCCGGCTGTATTCCGCCAGCCGGTTTGCCGCCTCGCAGTCGCCCGGATGGGTGTCGAGGTACAGGTGGAATTCCCACGCGGCAAAATCGTTGGCGCTGATGCGGCGCATCAGGCGTTCCTGTTCACTCATTTTCCAGCGCCCCCTCCCAGAAACGGCTTGTCGAGCACGGGGAAAATCGTGCCGCTTTCAAGCCCGGTCAGCGGGGAATACAGGTCGCCCGGCTGCTGAAAAGGAACATAGGCCATTGCCTCCGGCGTGTTCTGCGGAAAAGGCGCGCGGTTTGCCGTGCAGTCCTTCCCGTCCGCATACTCCGAAAGCACCTTGTCTTTCTCGGGGTTGTTCATGGTGTTTTCTCCTTCCATTCGCATAAAAAATATGGAAAACGAATTCGTTTTATATTATGCAAAAAGGAGAATTACGGTGTTGCCGAAAACGGGACTTTTCAATCGAATCCACGGAATTTTATTATATTTCAATCAAAGAAAATAGTTTTATTTGGAATAAAAGAAAAATCGGCCGCTGTTTCTCCAACAGCGGCCGGCGCGCCGTCACGGCCTTCTGGCACCCGCGATGTGCAGGCAGCGCAATGCGGAAAAAGAGTAGCTCGAAAGCGGGCGGTACAGCGCATCGAACGTATGCGCCGCAACCAGAATCTGCCCGCCCGCAACGGCGACGACCACCGGCGTGTGGTAAAAGCGGCCGCCCGCCGTTCCAAGCTGCACCAGATCCCCCGGCCGCAGGTCGGCAGGGTCCGCCTCCACGGCGAACGGCCCGGCCCCGCGGTTCGCAACCAGAAAGCGGTGCAGGTACTCCACCCCGCTCCAGGCCGCGGCGCGCCTGTTCGGCCCGATGTAGTACCAGCCGACGTCCCGCGCGTAATTCATCACCCCGCAGCCGGCGAACAGGCACTGCGAGGCAAAGTTGGTGCAGTCGCCGCCCATCCCGTCGAAATTCATATAGCGCGGATTCCGCTTCAGCGCCCAGGCCTCGGCGTACCGCACGGCTCTGGCCCGGTCGTAGGCAACAAGCCCCGGCATGGCCTTCCCCCTCCTTTCGCCGTCGGAATTCTTTTTCGCCCGATACGGTATGCTATGCCCCGGCCGGCGCGCGGGTGCTCAGGAAAAATTTTTCCAGAAAAAATACGGAATCCCGGTTGACATCCGGGGCGGAATCTGGTATAGTGCACTTGTGTGTTAATAGAAATAGTACAGTAGATACAGCGAGGTGAAACCATGTTTTCGCTGGACTATCAAAGCAGGCTGCCGATTTACGAGCAGCTTTACAAATCCGTGACCCGGATGGCCGCCCTGGGGGCGATGGAAAAGGGCGCCGCGCTGCCGAGCGTGCGCGCCCTGGCGGAAGAACTGGGCGTAAACCCGAACACCGTGCAGAAGGCGTACCGGATGCTGGAGCGCGACGGGATCGTCTGCACCGTGCCCGGCAAAGGCACTTTCCTGGCCGACGGCAGCGCGGCGCTGGCGCGCCAGCGCAGGCTCGCGGCGCAGGGCCTGCGGGCGGCGGTTCTGGCGGCGCAGGAATGCGGCATGACGCCGGACGAGATCGTTTCGCAGGTCCAAAAAATTCTGAGCGAAAGGGACGGTTCCGAATGATAGAGGTAAAGAATCTGGTCAAAAAATTCGGGGAAAAGACAGCCCTCGACGACATGTCGTTCCGCATCGGCGGCGGCTCCGTCTTCGGCCTGGTCGGCTCCAACGGAGCCGGAAAATCGACCTTTCTGCGCACGGCCGCGGGGGTCTACCGCCCCGACGGCGGCGAGGTGCTGGTCGACGGCGCCGCCCCGTTCGAGAATTCGCGGGTCAAGGAACGGGTCTGCTTTATCGCGGACTACCCGTACTTCCCGCCGCAGGCCACGCTCACGGAGATGGCGGGCTTGCTCTCAAAGCTCTATCCGCGCTGGGACGGGGAAAAGTTCGGGAAGCTGAACCGGATTTTCCCCGTGGGGGCAAAGGCGAAAATCTCCGCGATGTCAAAGGGGATGCAGCGGCAGGCGGCGCTGATCTGCGCGTTTTCCCTGTGCCCGGACTACCTTTTGATGGACGAGATTTTCGACGGGCTGGACCCCGTGATGCGCCAGCTGCTGCGCCGGCTGATTTCGGACGAAGTGGCCCGGCGCGGCATGACGGTGGTGATCGCCTCGCACAACCTGCGCGAGCTGGAGGACCTGTGCGACCATGTCGGCCTGCTGCACAAGGGCGGCGTGCTGCTCGAAAAGGACCTGGACGAACTGCGCCTTGGCGTCTGCAAGGCGCAGGCGGTGTTCAAGCCCATCCCCGAAAAATCGGCGTTCGCGCCGCTCGACATCGTAAAATGGGAAACGCGCGGCTCGCTGGTCAACCTGGTGGCCCGTGCCACGCGCGAAGAGCTGCTCGCAAAAATCAACTCGCTCCATCCCCTGTTCGCGGAAGTGCTCCCGCTGACTCTGGAAGAAGTGTTCATCAGTGAAATGGAGGTCGTCGGCTATGACATCAACAACATCCTTTCCTGAGCGGCTCCGCGAATTCCGCGCGACCTGCCTGCAGGCGCTGAAAGGCAACGCCGGGGTCGCCGCGCTCTACGCGCTCCTGCAGATTCTGCTGCTGCCGGTCATCGTGCTGATCAACCTGCAGAATGCCGTTTCCAATTACAACGCCGGCCTCCCGGCGGCCGCCGCGGGCACGGCGAAGCAGGCGGAAAGCCTCGCGTCTACCCTGGCCCGCAGCTACAATTCGCTGCTGCAGGTGCTGCTGCCGGGCGCGGCCGTGCCGATGGCCCTGCTGCTGGCGGTGGTGCTCTGCGTGCGGCTGTTCGGCTACATGCAGAACCGGCGCAGCGTGGACCTGTACCACGCGCTGCCCGTCGGGCGCGTGCCGATGCTCCTCGGGCGCTGGTGCGCGGGGCTGGCGGTCCTGTTCGTTCCGCAGGCAATCGGCTTCGGCGCGCTCGCGCTGGTCGCGCGGGCGTTCGGCATCCCCGGAACGGGCAGCGGCGCGTTTTCCGCCGGGTTCGGCCTGCTCTGGCTCTTTCTCGGCACGGCCGCGGCCTTCACCTTCGCGGTCTTCATGGCCGTGTGCAGCGGCAACACGATGGACGCGGTGCTGTCCATTCTCGGCGTCAACGCGGGGTACCCGGCGCTGCTGTTCTGCGCCCAGTACCTGACGATGCTGACCCTGCCGGGCTATGCCATCTCCGACGGCCCGTCCAGCGCCACCGTCTACACGCTCTTCGCCCCGTTCGCGGCGGCGTTCCTCCCGTTTTTGCCCCCGGCGGCCTCGCCGGCGCGGGCTTTGTCGCCTGGTGGCTCTGCTTCACGGCCGCCCTGCTGGCGGCGAGCTGCCTGCTGTACCTCCGGCGGAAAAGCGAAGCCGCGGAGGACCATTTCGCGTTCCCGATTCCGAAGGGCGTGATCCGCTTTCTGGTTACGGCCGCCGGCGGCCTCGGGTTCGGGCTGATTCTGAACCAGCAGGGCTGGGGCAGCTTTCTGTTCGGCGCGGTGGCCGGTTCGCTGATCGCCCACGTGGTGGTGGAGGCCATCTACTCGCGCGGCTTCCGGCGGATGAAGCGGAGCCTGCCCTGGTACGGGGCGTTCCTGGTCGCGTTCGTCGTGTTCTACGGGATTCTCGCGACCGGCTGCTTCGGCTACGACACGCGCATTCCGAACGCCGCCGACGTGGAGGCCGTCGCTCTGGAGAAAACCCTGAGCAGCTACGGCGGCGACAAATCCATCTACGACGGCAAAACGCACCGCACAGCGATCGCCTCGCTGAAGCCGCAGCTTACGGAGCCGGAGAATATCGCCAGAATCACGAAAATCCACCGCGAGATCGTGGACCTGTACCGCCCGGACGGCCGGTTCTACACCCCGTTAAGACAGTATTCCGGGCCCAGGATCGTCTTCGACTACAAGCTCAAGAACGGGAAACACCTGAAGCGGACCTATCAATATTCATGGACCGCCGGCGGGCCGGAGTCCGAAAAATACGAGCGCTACACCGGCGCGGCGCGGCAGATTTCTGAAATTCCGGAGTTCATCGAAAGCTCGGACGTCGTTTTCTTTGCCGAGCCGGAGAACCTTAAAAACATCGAGTTTCTCTCCAACAACGGCCAGTCGAAGGTCGTCGTGCCGGAAGACGACGCCCGCGCGGAACTGTTCGCGGCCCTGCGGCAGGACCTGCTGGACCGGAAAGCGAATTATTCCGCCGCCGGCGACAAAGAATCCGTGCTGAACCTGAGGCTCAGCTTCCAGGCCAGCGTGACGCCGAAAAACGCCGCGCTGAAAAAGAAACTGGGCAGCTACTCCGGCCCCGTCTATCTTCCGGACGGATTCTACACATTTTTTGACGAAAACTCCGCAACCTATCGGTTGGTAAAACAAATGAACTGGGACGAATAGGTCCCGCACAGACGCAGATACAGCATAAAAAGCGCGGCAGGCAGGCGGGCAGAAAGCCCGGCGCCCGCCGCGCCGGCATCCGCAGCAGAGCGCAGGAGGCAGACATGGAGAGAGAAAAAAAACGCAGAAGAAGATGGGCCGCACCGCTTCTCGCCGTTCTGGCGGCCCTGTCGGTCACGGTCGGGGGCATCGCCTTCTTCCAGAAAAAAGTGCTGGAAGTGCCGTACATCAGCCAGGAAGGCTCGCTGGCCACGGGCTGCGAGCTGGTCAGCGCAACCATGCTTCTGAATTACTACGGCTATAACGTGACGGTGGAGCAGGTGGCGGAGCGGACGCCCAAAGGTTCGCTGAAGCAGACGGCGCGCGGGCTGACCGGTCCGCACCCCGCCGAGCGCTTCATCGGCGACCCGCACTCTTCCAACGGGTTCGGGTGCTACGCGCCGGTCGTCGTCTCCGTTCTCGATTCCTTTTTCAAAGAGGGCGGTGAAAAGCAGGCGCAGAACCTGACGGGCACGGACCTGGAAACGCTGGTCCGCAGCCACATCATGCAGGGCCGGCCCGTGCTCGTCTGGGCGACGATGGAAATGCGGGCGCCGAAGCCGGGCAAAAGCTGGACGGTCGAAAGCACCGGCAGGCCGTTCCAGTGGGTCGCGGGCGAGCACTGCCTCGTCCTCGTCGGCTTCGACAGGGACCAGTACTATTTCAACGACCCCTACGAATCCAACGGGATGGTCCCGTACCCGAAAGACCTGGTCGAAAAGCGGTACGCCGCCCTCGGCCGGCAGGCCGTGGCGGTCACGGACAGGCCGTAGCGGCCGGCAAAACCTTTTCCCCGGACTTGCAACAGGCGCGTTCCCCCGGCATATACTGTTGGTACTGACCGAAAGCGGGGGGAGGAAGAGCCGCAATGCTGGATGCGCTTGCCGGGCTGGCTATTTCCGGGCTGATCTTTCTTGTTCTTCACGTCACGAACGCCGGGTCTTTCCCCCGACCCCTGAGTGCGCGCGAAGAGCGGGAATGTCTGGAGAAAATGAAGCGCGGCGACAAACAGGCCAAAGCCAGGCTGATCGAGCACAACCTGCGCCTTGTCGCCCATATCGTAAAAAAATACTACCCGCGGTCCAACGAGCAGGACGACCTGATTTCCATCGGGACCATCGGCCTCATCAAGGCCGTCAACACGTTCGACAGCTCCAAGGGCATCCGGCTTTCCAGCTATGCGGCCCGGTGCATCGAGAACGAGGTTCTGATGTATTTCCGCTCCTCCCGGAAAAGCTCGCAGGACATCTCCATCAACGAGCCGATCGACACCGACAAGGACGGCAACGCCCTGACCCTGATGGACATCATGGCCGCGGAGGACAACATCCTCGAAAACCTCGACTGCAAGATGAAGGCGGAGCAGCTCCGCAAATACATCGACGAGGTCCTCACGCCGCGCGAGCGCACCATCATCCGCCTGCGCTACGGGCTGGAGGGCGGCAAGCCGCTCACCCAGCGCGAAGTGGCCCAGCGTCTCGGCATTTCGCGCTCGTATGTGTCCCGCATCGAAAAAAAGTCCCTCGCCCTGCTGCACCGCCGCTTCTGCAAATAGCGCCGGCCCGGCGGGGCGCCCTTTTCGCGCGGACAGGCCCTCTTTTTGGAAAGATTCCCGTCCCCGGCCGGGGCGGGAATCTTTCCGTGCGGCGGAAAATATGGTATGATAGGGGCGGATGGTGAACGGCATGGACAGGACGATTCTGCACTGCGACTGCAACTCGTTTTTCGCGTCGGTGGAATGCCTTCTGCGGCCCGAGCTCAAAAACGTTCCGATGGCGGTGTGCGGCGACCCGCAGAGCCGCCACGGCATCATCCTCGCCAAAAACGAGCCGGCCAAAAAGTACGGCGTCGTCACGGCGGAGACCATCTGGCAGGCGAGGCGCAAATGCCCCCGGCTGGTCCTTGCGCCCACCCATTTTGAAGAATACCGCAGATATTCCCGGCAGATCAACCGGATTTACCGGCGCTTCACCGACCTGGTGGAGCCGTTCAGCATCGACGAAAGCTGGCTGGACGTGACGGGCAGCCGGGCGCTTTTCGGCGACGGCCGGCGGATTGCCGACACCCTGCGCGAGACCGTCCGGCGGGAAACGGGGCTCACCATCTCGGTGGGCGTCTCTTTCAACAAAATCTTCGCCAAGCTGGGCAGCGACTATAAAAAGCCGGACGCCACCACCGTCATCAGCCGCGAAAACTACCGGCGCGTCGTGTTCCCGCTTCCGGTCGGCGCGCTGATGTTCTGCGGCGAAAAGACGGTCGCGGCCCTCGCGGGGTTCGGAATCCACACCATCGGCGATCTGGCCGCGGCCGACCGGAAGCTTCTGCGCGCACGCTTCGGCAAAGCCGCGGACATGCTCTGCGACTACGCCGGCGGGCTGGACGTCAGCCCCGTGCGCAGCTTCGGGCAGATGCGCGAGGTGAAAAGCGTCGGCAACAGCGTGACCTTCCGCCGCGACCTGCGCGGCCGGGACGACATCCGCAAAGGGGTGGAGGCCATCGCGGACCGGGTGGCCGCCCGCATGCGGAAAAACCGCGTCAAATGCTGGGTGGTGCAGATCGGCATCAAGGACCCCGGCCTGAAAACCATCACCCGGCAGAAAACGCTGCGCGCGCCAACGCACCTGGCGCGGGAGCTGAGCGCCGCGGCGCTGGAGCTGATCGGTTCCTGCTGGAACCCGGCCGCCCCCATCCGGATGCTCGCCATCAGCGGCACGGCGCTGGTGCCGGACGACGCACCGGGCGAGCAGCTCTCGTTTTTCACCCGCGGCGGCGCCGGGCGCGAAAAGCAGGAAAAGCTGGAGACCGCCCTGGACGCAATCCGCGAAAAATACGGGCACGGCGCGGTCACTTCCGGCGCTCTGCTGGGCAGCGACCTCGGCATTGAAGGACTACAGAAAAAAGGAGACTGAGCAGAGATGGAGTACAAAAAAAGCGGAGACCTGATTGCCCTGCGGCTGAACCGCGGCGAGGAAATCGTCTCCTCCGTCAAAAACGTCTGTGAAAAGGAGCACGTCACTTTCGGCAGCATCGCCGGCATCGGCGCGGTCGGCCACGCCGTGGTGGGGCTGTACCGCGTCGCCGAGCGCAAATACTACAAAAACACGTTCGACGGCGAGATGGAGATGACCTCGCTCCTCGGCAATTCCACGGAAAAGGACGGGCAGATTTACCTGCATCTGCACGCGAACTTCGCCCGCGCGGACGGCCAGGTCGTCGGCGGCCACCTGAACGAAGCCGCCATCAGCGGCACGGCGGAAATCTTCATCCGCACTGCGCAGAGCTCCATCGGACGGAAGACGGACCCCGCGACGGGCCTGAACGTTTTCGCATTCTGAAAGGGCCGCCGCAAAAAATGTCAAAAAGGCGGTCTGCCGGGAAAATCCGGCAGACCGCCTTTTCTCTGCGATTTTATCGGCGCTTTTTCTTCCGGCAGCTTCGGCGGTACGGGCATTCCGAACAGCAGCCGTCGCATGCGCCGTGATGCCGGACCGCATACCGCACCGCCAGAAAAACCAGAACGGCAATCCCCGCCAGAAGCAGGTAGTCGAGCACTCCCACGGGCGGTCCCTCCCCTCTCCTTCAGACAAAAAGAAGACCGATATGGTAAACGACAAAGGCCGCGAGCCACGCGACGCCGCACTGGTACAGCACGACGCCCAGCGCGCTTTTCACACTGCCCATTTCCTGCCGCACGGTGTTGATGGCGGCGATGCAGGGCGTGTACAGCAGCGTAAAGGTCAGGAACGCAAACGCCACCAGCGGCGCGAACATGCCGGCCAGCGCCCGCGGAAGGCCGGAGGCGGTGGTGCCCGTCAAAACGGCCAGCGTGCTGATCACGGCCTCTTTTGCCGTGAAGCCGGCCAGCAGCGCCGTGGAAGCGCGCCAGTCGCTGAAGCCGAGCGGGGCGAAAATCGGCGCGATGAAGCGGCCGATTGCGGCGAGCATGCTGTCCGCCCCGGAAGAGACCACATTAAAGCGCACGTCGAACGTGCGCAGGAACCAGATGGCGAGGGTCGCCACAAAAATCACGGTGAATGCCCGCATCAGAAAGCCCTTCGCCTTGTCCCACATCAGCAGCAGCACGCTTTTCGGGCTCGGCATCCGGTAGTTCGGCAGTTCCATCACAAACGGCACCGGGTTCCCGCGGAAAAGAGTGCGCCGGAAAATCAGGCCGCTCAGAATGGCCATTCCAATCCCCATCACATACAGCAGGATCATGACCAGCACGGCGTGATGCGGGAAAAAGGCCGCGGTGAAGATGGCGTAAATCGGCAGCTTGGCGCTGCAGCTCATAAACGGGACCAGCAGGATGGTCATCTTCCGGTCCCGCTCGCTCGAAAGGGTCCGCGTCGCCATGATGGCCGGCACGGAACACCCGAAGCCGATCAGCATGGGGACGAAGCTGCGGCCCGACAGGCCGATCTTCCGCAGCAGCTTATCCATCACGAAGGCCACGCGGGCCATATACCCGCTGTCTTCGAGAATGGAGAGGAAAAAGAAGAGCACCACGATGGTCGGCAGAAACTGGAGCACGCTGCCCACGCCGGCAAACACGCCGTCCACCACCAGCGAGCGCACCACCGGGTTGACGCCGGCGGCCTTCATCCCCGCGTCGGTCGCGCCGGCCGCGGCGTCGATGCCCTGCGAGAGCAGGCCGCTCAGCGGCTGGCCGATCACGCCGAACGTCAGCCAGAAGACCAGCATCATAATCAGCAGAAAAATGGGAATCGCCAGATATTTGCCGGTCAGGACCCGGTCAATGCGGACGCTGCGCCGGTGCTCTCTGGATTCCCCCATCTTCACGACCGTGTCGGCGCAGAGCTTTTCGATGAAGGTATAGCGCATATCCGCAAGCGCGGCCTCGCGGTCCGTATGGAGCTCATGCTCCATTTCGGTCACGTCGCGCCGAATCATTTCCTTTTCATTGTCGGAAAGCGCCAGCGCCTTCGCCATCGGCTCGTCGCCCTCCACCAGCTTGGTCGCGGCGAAGCGCGCCGGAACGTGAATCCGCTGGGCGTGGTCCTCTATCATGTGGGCGATGGAATGAATCGTGCGGTGCACGGCGCCGGCGCAGAAATCCTGCCGGCGGGGAAGGCGCCTGTGGCGCGCCGTGTCGACGGCGACCTCAATTAGCTCCTCGACCCCGTCGTTCCGGCTGGCAGAAATGGGGACCACCGGCACCCCGATCGCGTTCTGGAACTCCCTGATTTTTACGGTCCCGCCGTTCGCGCGGACTTCGTCCATCATGTTGAGCGCTATCACCATCGGGATGTTCAGCTCAATCAGCTGCATGCTCAGGTAGAGGTTCCGCTCGATGTTGGTCGCGTCCACAATGTCGATAATCGCGTCCGGGTGGCCGCGCAGGAGGAAGTCCCGCGTGACAATCTCCTCGCTGGAATACGGGGAAAGCGAATAAATCCCCGGCAGGTCCACCACGACGGCCCCGGCGTGCCCGCGGATCACCCCGTCCTTGCGCTCCACCGTCACGCCGGGAAAATTCCCGACGTGCTGGTTGGAGCCCGTGAGCTGGTTGAACAGCGTCGTTTTGCCGGAATTCTGGTTCCCGGCAAGTGCAAATATCATCTGACCGCTCCCCCCTCGACCACAATGTTCCGCGCGTCTTCCTTCCGCAGGGTCAGTTCATAGCCGCGCAGCTGGATTTCCATCGGGTCACCCATCGGGGCGACCTTCCGCACCAGCACTTCCGTATGGGGGGTCAGGCCCATGTCCAGCAGCCGCCTGCGCAGGGCCCCCTTTCCGTTGACTGCGACGATCCTCGATTTTTCGCCAATCGGAAGCCGGTCAAGCGTCATAGAAGCACTCCTGTTTCTGAATCCGCCGCTCCCGACGGCATAAACAGGCGGGACGCGGCTTTGTGTCCATTTTTTATTATCATTCTTTATGTTTTTCATTCTATGCCCGCGCCGTGCCTTTGTCAAGAAAAAAACAGGGCGGCCGAATTCCGGCCGTCCTGTTTATTCCCACGGGTCCGTTCCGCCGTCCTCCGCGGCAGCTCAGCCCGGGATCGCTTTGTCCAGCGCCTGCCCCAGGTCCCAGATCAGGTCGTCCGGGTCTTCCAGCCCGATGGAAAGGCGGATGGTCTCGGGACCGAACCCGGCCGCGCGCTGCTCCGCCGGCGAAAGCTGCTGGTGGGTCGTGGTGGACGGGTGAATCACCAGCGATTTCGCATCCGCGACGTTGGCCAGCTGCGAGAAGAGCTGCAGGCTGTCGATGGTCTTTTTCGCCGCGTTCACGTCGCCGTTGACCGAGAATGTAAAGATGGAGCCGGCCCCTCTGGGGAAATACCTTTTCGCCAGGGAATAGTATTTGTTGTTCTTCAGCCCCGGGTAGTTGACCTTCTTGACCTTCGAGTTGGAGTCGAGGTACTCCGCCACGCGCTGCGCGTTGGCGACATGGCGCTGCACGCGCAGCGAAAGGGTCTCAAGGCTCTGGATGTCGAGCCAGGCGATGAACGGCGCAAGGGTGGCGCCGGTGTCGCGCAGAAGCTGCGCGCGGACCTTTGTCACAAACGCGGCCGCGCCGAGGTCCGCATACCGGATGCCGTGGTAGCTCTTGTCCGGTTCTGTAAAGCCAGGGAACTTTCCGCTCGTCCAGTCGAAGTTGCCGCCGTCCACAATCACGCCGCCGATGGACGTGCCGTGCCCGCCGATGAATTTTGTGGCCGAATGGACCACGACGTTCGCCCCGTGCTCAAACGGCCGGAACAGGTACGGCGTGGCGAACGTGTTGTCCACGATGACGGGGAGCTTGTGCCTGCGGGCGAT
>DHOB01000031.1:705-7608 GCA_002409675.1 Ruminococcaceae bacterium UBA5401 | reverse complement strand
TGGATTCCGTACCGGGGCAGCGTGTGGGCAAACAGGTTGTAGGTGCCGCCGTAAAGCGTGCTGGCAGAAACAATCTCGTCCCCCGCGCCCGCGATGTTCAGAATGGAATAGGTGACCGCCGCCGCGCCCGACGCCACGCCCAGGCCGGCGGAGCCGCCCTCCAGCGCGGCGATGCGCTTCTCAAAAATCTCCGTCGTCGGGTTCGTCAGGCGCGAATAGATATTGCCCGGAATCGTCAGGCCGAAGCGGCCCTCCGCCTCCGTCGTGTCCTTAAACACGTAGGAAGAAGTCTGATAGATGGGGACGGCCCTCGCGCCCGTCGCCGGGTCGGGCTTTTCCTGCCCGGCCTGAACCTGCAGCGTTTCAAATCCAAATTTTCTCTCGCTCATCGTGACCAACCTTTCCTTCTTTAAAATAATTGTTAGTTTTAGGGGTATATGATGCCGGCTTTGAATGGCGGCTGTCTGCCGTAAAAATAAATAAAAAGGGCTGACAGTTTTGCGACCTGTCAGCCTTGCCGTAAATATGGAAAACCGTAGAGTTACAGCACAAGATGACGGTCATATTGCTTTTCGGGCATGCCGCAGCACATGATGCTGCACATCGTGCCCATCACACCGTTCATCCTGCAGAAAGCAACAGACCTTGTCATCGCGGTTTTCCTCCTCTTCTATTTCTATAAATAATATATGTTGGATATGTTTTGTGTTCTTGCTGTTTATTCTATGCCGTAGCGCCGAAAATGTCAAGGGCTTTTTTGAACAAATTACAAGTTTTATTTTTATAAATTCAATTCGTCCGCCAGCGACTGCATGGCGGCCAGCGTTCTTGCAATCAGATCGTCCAGCGTCCAGCCCAGCATATCCGCCCCGTTCCGAATCACGTCGCGCGAGCAGCCGGCGGCGAAGCCCTTGGACTTAAACTTTTTCTTCACCGATTTCGGCGAGAGGCCGCGCACGCTCTTTGCGGGGTGCATCAGGGCGGTTGCGCCGATCAGGCCCGTCAGCTCGTCCGTGGCGTACAGGACCTTTTCCATGAACTTTTCCGGCTTGACGTCCACGGTCAGGTTGTAGCCGTGGCTCGCGACCGCATGGATCAGCGCTTCGTCGTAGCCGTGCTCCCGCATAATCTCCTGCTCTTTGATGCAGTGCTGCTCCGGGTATTTCTCGAAGTCCAGGTCGTGCAGCAGCCCCGCGAGTTTCCAGAACTCCACATGCTCCGGGTCGTACTGCCGGGCGAAATACCCCATCACGCCGGATACGATTTCGGCATGCTTCAGGTGGAACTCGTCCTGATTATACTCTTTCAGCAATTCCCTTGCTTCTTGCATCGTCGGTATTTTTCCCATGATAACCCCCCGGTTCAGAAAATGTCCTATTGAAACGATATGTTTCATATAGCTTACCTATTTTTCATCCTTTTGTCAATGGGAACTTTCCGCCCGCTGAAAAGTTTGGCGGAATCCGGCGTTTCCGCATCGCGCGCCCTTGCAAATTGCGGCCCGATATGGTATAGTAAAAAAGCATCCGGGTGTGGCGCAGTTGGTAGCGCGCTTGACTGGGGGTCAAGAGGCCGCAAGTTCAAGTCTTGTCACTCGGACCAAGTATCAGTGCCCCGCTCTTCGAGCGAAGCACTGATACTTTTGTGTGGGCGGGGAGCGAGAACTGACCGGTGCAACCCGCGAAAAAGGGCCGGCTGTTTCGGAGCATGCGGCCCGGCGGAAAGACTCGCGGAACGCGGGTAAATTACGCTGCCCAAGCCCCGCCACCTCGACCGGCGGCGGGCCGCCGCGGGCAATTCGCGCACTTCACCTCTGTGGAGTGCGTTTTGCTTTGCACCCGCGTTTCCAGTATAAATGCCGTGAGAACACGGGCGGACGAACGGCATAAAAACAAAGCCGCCGGCGACGTGCCGACAGCCTTGTGGAACCAACCCCCCGAATCCGGGCAGAGCCTTTTGCCTCCATAAGCCTTTGCAGGCCCGCGCGCAGATTTCTTTTCTCCTATAAACCCGAATTGGCCCGTTCTTCAGAATCGCCCAGGATGTCAAGCGAAAACTCGCATCTTTGCCTTAGGACCTTCAATGTCTGCTGTCTGAAGCCGATTAAGATTACAGATGTAAAATTTTCCGCCTCTTTCTTCGACATTCCGCGGCGCATGTAGTAATCCACGCAGAATTTCCGATCGGATTCTTCACTCACAGCTTTCCCTCCGTTTCGGTATAAAATAAGCCCTTTCGACTACCTTCATGATAACCGAAAGGGTCCGTGCGTTTCAATGGTAATTATTTCGCACCCGGCGACGTCCGGTGCGGGCTGTTCCGGTACGGGCACGGCCGCCGGACGCCGGTGCGCCCCGGAAGGCCGGGGCCTTCCCTTTTCAGAAAAACGGGCCGCTGCGTCAGCGCGCCCAGGCAGAGGAGCCTGCCGCCATTTTCCGGATGGTCCCAAAGCCCGACGGTCTCGACCGCGCTGCCGCCGTACGCTCTGATAAAATATTCGCAGGTTTCGGTGTTTAAAAAAGCCGTGTACCGGGTGTAGTCGTAAGTGCCCCTGTCCGTGACTACGATTCCCTTCGGGACGGTCACGCTGCCCAGAATATGGAAGCCGGTCACGACGGCTTCGGCCCCGTCGTCCGGGCGGAGCACATGCGTTTTCTGAAACGCCGTCCGGGCGAACCGCTCCGGCGACGTATATCCGCCGGGCAGCAGCATTGTGCCGCCCGCCTGGCCGAACGGAACCAGCCCGACGCCGCCCCAGTCGGCTTCGCTCTTCTGCCCGATGGAAACCCCCATGTAGTTCCTGAGGTTCGTCATCTGCCACCGGAAGCCGGGGCTGTTGGCCAGAACACCGAGGGGGTTTTCAAACACTTCCAGTCCCCGCTCCGTCGGCTCTACGACGATGCACGCGCCGCTTCTGTCCGTCGCAATCCAGTGCAGGGGCGCGGCCGTCTGCGTGACGGGGTCGGGCAGCCCCACAACGGTGAGGCGCGGCAGAAGGCTTTTCAGCTCTCCGACCGAGCCGCACCTTCCCAGGATGAAGTGGAGAAATTCCACGGACGGCACCGGCTCCTTCCCGCCGTTTTCCGGAGCTGCGTCATAGTGCGCGCAGCCCGCAAAATACAGCGCGGCGGCGGCGAACCCGCACTCGTTCACCCCATCGAAAAAGCCGAGAATTCCGTCCTCCTCCTGGCCGATTGCGATAAAGCCGCACGCGTCGGCGAACCGTTTCCCGTCCAGCGCGCTCCGCCACTCAAAGCCCTTCGGCACGATGAAAATCCGCGGTTCGATCGGATACGAAAAATCGAGCGTCCGGCCCAAAAAGTTCTGCCCGCGCCCGGATTGAAACGCAACGGCTGTGCACATGGTCCCTCGTCTCCTTCCGCACTTTTAAAAAATAAACCCGCCTGAACCATGATACAGCGCCGGAAGGAAAAATGTGCCGGCAGTTTTCAGCGCCTGCCGGCGCTCCTGCGCCGGTTCCAGAAATTTTACAGGAATACCGCATAAATTATTTTAATCGCCTGTAAGTATTTCTTGCAAATTATCAAATTGCGTGATACCATGAAGGCTGGATATTGCCGGATGAAGTTTGCCGATTGTAAAACTCCGTTTTTTGAGCACAGATGAAGAAGGAGAAGTTGCAATGAGCAATTCTGTTGTACTGGGCGCGGCGGCCGCAGGACTGGCCGTCGCGGTTCTGTCCTATCTGCTGGGGAGCATCAGTTTTTCGATTATTTTTACCCGGCTCCTGTATCACACCGACATCCGCAGCCTTGGGAGCGGCAATGCGGGCCTGACGAACGTGCTGCGCTCCGTCGGCGTGAAGGCGGGGCTCCCGACCATGGCGTTCGACTTCGGGAAGAGCATGCTTTCGGTGTTCCTGGGGCGGGAAATCTTCCGCTTTTTAAGCGTGCAGGCGGGTCTTCCGCCCTATATCCAGCAGTACGGCGCCTATCTGGCGGGGCTTTTCTGCATCCTCGGGCACATCTACCCGCTGTATTTCCAGTTTAAGGGCGGGAAGGGCGTTCTGACCTCGGCGGCCATGCTGGTGCTGATAGACTGGCGCGTGTTCGCCGTCTGCGTGGCCGTTTTTGCCGTGGTGTTCCTCTGCACGCGGATCGTCTCCCTCTCCTCCATCGTCGCCGCCGTCGTGTTCCCGGCCGTGAACTTTCTGTTTGCATTTTCGGAGTTCCGGGGGGCTTCCGCCTATGGGGCGGTCCCGCTCTCCTACGTATGGATTACGACCCTTTTCGCCGCCGGCATCGCCGCGCTTCTGATAGCGAAACATCACCAGAACATCCACCGCCTCGTGACCGGCACCGAGCGGAAATTCTCCATCAAGCGTTCCTAATCCATTTTCAGCGCAATCGCAGAAAGGGGCTCCCGCAAAGCAAACGTTTTGCGGGAGCCCCTGTGGTTTTCTGTTCTGTCAGCCCCGCGGGGCCGCGTCTTTCGGTCAGGCGAGCTGCTGCGCCAGGCGGCGGTAATAGCGGAACCGCTTTGCGGCGTCGCGCTCCGCTTTCTGGAACAGGGCTTCCGCCCTTTCCGGGAAGGTGCGCCTGAGCGCGGCATAGCGGACCTCGCCCCTGAGGAACTCCCGGAGCGGGACGGTCGGCGCCCTCGAATCCAGAACGAACGGATTTTTCCCCTGCGTCACATACTGCGGGTTGTAGTGGTAAAGGGTCCAGTAGCCGCTCTGCACGGCCAGCTTCGCCTCCGGCTGCGCATACGCCATGCCCTGCACGATGCCGTGGCTGATGCAGGGCGCGTAGGCGATCACGAGGGACGGGCCGGGGTAGGCCTCCGCCTCTTTCAGGACGCGCACAAGCTGGTTGGGGTTGGCGCCCATGGCCACCTGCGCCACATAGATGTTCCCGTACGTCATGAAGATGGCCCCGAGGTCCTTTTTGCCCGTCTGCTTCCCGGCGGCGGCGAACTGCGCCACCGCCCCGGCGGGCGTGGCCTTGGACGCCTGTCCGCCGGTGTTGGAGTAGACCTCGGTGTCCACGACGAGCACGTTGACGTCGACGCCGGTGGAAAACACATGGTCGAGCCCGCCGAAGCCGATGTCGTAGGCCCAGCCGTCGCCGCCGTACATCCACATGGACTTTTTGGCGAGCTGGTCGCTTTCCCTGAGGATTTCCTCACAGAGGGGGCGGTCGCCGGGGGCGGCGTCGGCCCTGACGGCGGCGACGACCGCCGAAGCGCGCTCCCGCGTGCCGTTCGAGTCGGCGTAGCCGTCCAGCCAGGCCTGCAGGGCGCCTTTGAGCGCCCCGTCCTCCGTTTGGCCCAGAAGCTCGCGGACCTTCATGGCGAGGTGCTCCCGCCGCTGAAGGACGGCCAGGCACATGCCGAGCGAAAACTCCGCGTTGTTCTCAAACAGGGAGTTCGAGAACGCGGGACCGTGCCCGAGTTCGTTTTTCGTGTACGGGACGCAGGGGGCCGCCGCCCCCCATGCCTGGGAGCACCCGGTGGCGTTCGCCAGGTACATTCGGTCGCCGAAAAGCTGGGTCAGCAGCTTCATGTACGGGGTCTCGCCGCAGCCGGCGCAGGCGCCGGAAAACTCAAGGAGCGGTTGCTCGAACTGGCTGCCCTTCACCGAGAATTTGTCGAGCGGGTTCTTCTTCCGCGGCAGGGCGAGCGAATAGTCCCAGTTGGCCTGCTGCGGGAGCTGCGTCTCCAGCGGGACCATCTCCAGGGCCTTGTCGGGCGCGGGGCACACCTGCGCGCAGGAGCCGCAGCCGGTGCAGTCCAGCGGGTCGGTCTGGACGCGGAAGAAAAGACCCTCCAGCGCCCGGCCCTTGGCTTCCGCCGTGCCGTACGTCTTCGGCGCGCCGCGCTTCTCTTCTTCCGTCAGCAGGAACGGGCGGATCGCCGCGTGGGGGCAGTAAAAGGAGCACCAGTTGCACTGGATGCATTTTTCGGGGTCCCATTTTGGCACCTGGATGGCCGTGCCCCGCTTTTCGTACTTGGAGGTGCCGAGCGGGACGGTCCCGTCCGCCGCCTCCGCGAACGCGCTGACCGGGAGGGTGTCGCCCTTCTGGGCGTCCACGGGAATCAGGATGTTCTTTATGTAGTCCGGCAGGCCGCCGCGCTCGCGCTTCGGCTCGTCCTGCGCGTTCGCCCATTCCGCCGGCACGGGGATTTCGGCCACCTCCGCCGCGCCGCGGTCCACGGCGGCATCGTTCATCCGCAGAACTTTCCCGCCTTTCTGGCGGTAGCTGTCGTAGATGGCCTGTTTCATGTACTTTTTCGCGTCCTCAAGCGGAAGGATGCCGGCGAGCCGGAAAAACGCCGCCTGCAGGACCGTGTTGATGCGGTTGCGCAGGCCGATTTCCGCAGCGATTTTCGTCGCGTCGATGGTATAGAACCTGATTTTTTTCCGGGCGAGACTGCGCTTGACCCCGGCCGGAAGGCGGGAATCCAGCTCGTCCCGGCCCCAGCTGCAGTTCAGCAGGAAAGTGCCGCCCGGCTTGAGGTCGGAAAGGATGTCGTACTGGCCGATGTAGGACTCCTTGTGGCAGGCGATGAAATCCGCCCGGCTGACCAGATATTCCGAGCGGATGGGCCGCTTGCCGAAGCGCAGGTGGGACTTCGTCACGCCGCCCGATTTTTTCGTGTCGTACTCAAAATACGCCTGGACGTACTGGTCGGTGTGGTCGCCGATGATTTTGATGGAGTTCTTGTTGGCGCCGACCGTGCCGTCGGAGCCGAACCCCCAGAATTTGCAGCTGACCGTGTCCGGGTCGCCGCAGGTAATCTCCCCGCCGACCGGGAGGGAGCGGTGTGTGACGTCGTCGTCGATTCCCACGGTGAAATGGTTCATCGGCTCCGGCTTCTTCAGGTTCTCGTACACGGCGGCAATCTGCGCCGGCGTCACGTCCTTGGAAGAAAGGCCGTAGC
>DHOB01000031.1:0-449 GCA_002409675.1 Ruminococcaceae bacterium UBA5401 | reverse complement strand
CGGACGGTCTTAGGCATGGCCCCGAGAAAATGCTTCGCCGAAAACGGGCGGTACAGCCGGACCTGCAGGTAGCCGACCTTCTCCCCGCGCCTGCCGAGGGAATCCACGACCTCTTTCGCCGTGCCGCTGACGGAGCCCATGGCCACAATCACGAACTCGGCGTCCGGCGCGCCGTAATAATCGAAAAGGTGATAGTTCCTGCCGGTGATTCTGCCGATCGCCCGCATGTACTTTTCCACGATTTCGGGCAGGGCGTCGTAATACCGGTTCGCCGCTTCGCGCGCCTGGAAGAAGATGTCCGGGTTCTGCACCGTGCTGCGCTGCACGGGGTGGTCCGGGTTCAGCGCCCTGGCGCGGAACGCGTCCAGGGCCTTCCGGTTGATCAGCGGGCGCAGGTCCTCGTAATCCATGACCTCCCCCTTCTGAATTTCGTGCGAGGTGCGGAACCC
>DHOB01000073.1 GCA_002409675.1 Ruminococcaceae bacterium UBA5401 | reverse complement strand
CTTTGCCTACTTTCGGACAAGACCGAAAGTAGGGGCCCGGCGCGGCCTGAGCGCGGTCTGAAAAGAACTTTAAAATCCCCCAAAAGCCAATTTATAAGGACAAAACTACAGCTATAAAAACTCCCGGAGCGTTTTTCATGCGCTTCGGGAGCTTTCTCTGACAGTCCCGGCAGACTAAACTTTCAGTTTTTACCGTTCCCCACGCCGGGCCGAAACCGGCTCTGCCGGCGGCGACACGCCGCCGCCCAGGCCACGGCGCGGTCAAGCTCGCTGCGGGGCACCACCGCGCAGCCGGCGGGCAGGCCGGCGGGCAGCGGCCCGCGCGGCACGAACACGGCATGGCCGGCGGCCCGCAGCATCGGCAGGTCCGTCCCGCCGTCCCCGGCCGCGAGCACGTCCCCCGGCGCAATCCCCAGCCGGCGGCAGACGAGGCGGAGCGCCTCCCCCTTGCCGACCCCCGGCGGGTTCACCTCGCCCAGATAGGGGTAGGAGCGGCTCCTCGCCAGGTGGGAAAGTTCCGCCGGCCAGTTTTGCAGAAGCTCCGCGACCGTGCGCTCCTCCCCCATCAGCATCACCTTGTTGACCCGCTCCAGCGGCAGCGAATCCGGCGAAGCCACGGCGGAGCGCCTGAAAAGCAGAAAGGAATCCAGCGTTGCGGCAATCCGCGCCGCGTCCATGCCGCCCGGCGCCCAGAAGACGACGTCCTCCGGCCGGAACGCGATGACGCAGAGCCCGCCGGCCTTTTGGGCATGCCGGTAAACGCCCCGCAGGTCCTGCCGGCCCAGCGACTGCTCATGCCAGATTTCGCCCCGCGCGGAGAGCACCAGCGAGCCGTTCGTGAGAATCAGCGGCCCGTTGATGCCGAGCCCGGAGCAGATAGCCTCCACGCCCTGATGCGGCCTCCCCGTCGCCAGCGAAACCAGAACGCCGGCGTCCATCGCGCGGCGGACCGCCGCCGCGTTCTCCGGGCTGATTTTTCCCGCTTCGTCGGTCAGCGTGCCGTCCACGTCCAGCGCCATCAGCCGTATCGGCATAAGCCTTCCCTCCGTTTTTGATACGCGGCCCGCCCGCGCGGCTTCCGGCGGCCTGATTGTTATGTTCGGTTTCAATTAAAGATAAGGGATTATCCGCCTGACCGAATCGAAAATCAAATCCGGCTTCACGTCCGAGCCGGGCAGGTCTTTGAGCCGGGCCTCCCCGCTCAGCACGAAAATCCCCGTGAGGCCGTTGTTGACGCCGGCCGCGATGTCGGTGTAAAGCCGGTCGCCGACCATCGCGGTCTCCGCCGCGGTGTGGTGCGTGACCCGCAGGGTGTAGTCCACAATCTCGCGGTTCGGCTTGCCGATGATTTTGTCCGGCCGGCGGCCGGTGGAAGCCTCGATGAATGCGTGGATGGAGCCGATGTCCGGGACGTAGCCGGTCTCCGTCGGGCAGTTGAAATCCGGATGCGTCGCCACGTAGGGCAGCCCCGCGCGGACGAAGTCGCAGACTCTGCACATCTTTCGGTAATCCAGCGACGTGTCGAACGCCGTGACGACAAGGTCGGGGTGTTCGCCGTCCAGAACGATGCCCATCTGCTCAAACTCCCGCGCCAGCACGGGGTTGCCGAGCAGAAAGACCTTTTTGCCCGGGAAGTGCCGCCTGAGGTAGTCCACCGTCGCGTGCCCGGAGGTGATGAGCTGCTCCGGGCGGATTTTCAGGCCCATGCGCTCCAGCTTCCGGTAATAGGCGTCGGCGCTTTTGGAGGAGTTGTTGGTCATGAACACATAGCTGCGCCCCGTCTCCTCCACGCGCCTGAGGAAGTCCTTCGCGCCGTCTATCCACCGCTCGCCGAGGTAGACGGTCCCGTCCATATCGAGGGCGAAGCACCGGATGCCGGCCAGGATATGCCGCGGGTCTTCGTTCACATGCCAGTCCGTCCGATTCATCGGAACCCTCCCGTCTTCCGCCCGCGCCGCGCGGGCCGGGCCGCTCACGAGGCCGCCTCCGCCGCCGCGCGCCCGGCGCGGGCGGCCTCCACGGTGTTATTATAGCACGAAATCAGGTCGTTTTCCCAGTTTTTATCATACCACCCGAGAAAATGTGCCAGGTCGGAGGAACGCGCTTTTTCGGCGCGGCCGGCCGGCCGATTCCACTTGCATTGGATGCGGCTTTCCGGTATAATGAATACCGGTGATACCGGGAGCAACTGCGAAAGCGGGGCGGGATTCCGCAGGCAGCGGGGTCTGACCGCCGCAGGCAAACGCTGACTTGCGGGGAAGCCCGTAAAACCGGGCCACCCGTTCCCATAAAAAATTCTCTGACAGAAGAAGGGTTTAAGAATGGCAGATTACAGAATCAAACAGGTCGAAGGGATGCAGATTCTCGACTCGCGCGGAAATCCGACCGTGGAAGCCCGCGTGACGCTGGAAGACGGCACCACGGGCACGGCCGCGGTGCCGAGCGGCGCCTCCACCGGCGCGTTCGAGGCGCTGGAGCTGCGCGACGGGGACAAGTCCCGCTTTGGCGGAAAAGGCGTGACCAAGGCCGTGGGCCATGTGGAAAACGAGCTGGCCCGGGCCGTGCGCGGCCTTGACGCGACCGACAGCGCCGCCGTGGACGCCGCCCTGCTGAAGGCCGACGGGACCAAGGACAAATCGAAATGCGGCGCGAACGCCATCCTGGCCGTCTCGCTGGCCTCCGCGAGAGCCGGGGCCAACGCGCTCGGCCTGCCGCTGTACCGCTTCATCGGCGGAATTACGGCGGACACCCTGCCCGTGCCGATGATGAACATCCTGAACGGCGGCGCGCATGCCGCGAACAACATCGACATTCAGGAGTTCATGATTATGCCGGCGGGCGCGCCCTCTTTCTCGGAAGGGCTGCGCTGGTGCGCGGAGGTCTTCCACAAGCTGGCGGCCATCCTGAAATCGAAGGGCCTCTCGACCGCCGTGGGTGACGAGGGCGGCTACGCCCCGAGCCTTTCCACCGACGAAGAGGCCATCGAGCTGATCCTCAGCGCAATCAAGGAAGCGGGCTACAAGCCCGGCAAGGACTTCTTCCTCGCGCTGGACGCGGCGGCGAGCGAATGGGCCGGGCCGGACGGCTACACCCTGCCCAAGCACAAGACGCACTACACCACCGACCAGCTGATTGACCTGTGGAAAAACCTGACGTCGAAATACCCCGTCCGCTCGCTGGAGGACCCCCTCGGCGAAGAGGACTGGCAGGGCTGGTCCAAAATCACCGAGGAGCTGGGCGACAAGCTGCAGCTCGTCGGCGACGACCTGTTTGTGACCAACACCAGCCGCCTGGAGCGCGGAATCCGTATGCACTGCGCGAACTCCATTCTGATTAAGCTGAACCAGATCGGCTCGCTCAGCGAGACCATCGCGGCCATCCGCACGGCCCACCGCGCGGGGTACACGGCGGTCGTCTCCCACCGCTCCGGCGAGACGGAAGACACCACCATCGCCGACCTGGCCGTGGCGCTCAACGCCGGGCAGATTAAGACCGGCGCCCCCAGCCGCACCGAGCGCGTGGCGAAGTACAACCGCCTGCTGCACATCCAGAAGGAGCTCGGCGAAAACGCGAAATTCCCGGGCATCCACTGCTACAACCAGTAATTCAGTAATTTGCCGAAACCCGGACAAAATGAAGCCCCATGCGAAAAAAGCATGGGGCTTCATTGTTTGCCGGAAACAGGCTTACGGGTGCGTCTTGCGCCTCTGCATGTGGTACGCGGCCCGGACGACCGCCGCCTCCGGAAGGAAACGCTCGGCAAACCGGGCCAGCTTCATCTGCATCCCCGGCACAATCACGGTCTTGCGCGCGAACATGCGGTCCACGGCATACCGCGCCACGGCAAAGCTCGAAAGGCTCCGCACGCTGAAACGCACGTCCGCGACGGAATCGAACTCCGTCGCCACGGGGCCGGGGCACAGCGCGCCGATGTAGACGCGGCTGCCGTCGCGCCGCAGCTCCTCCGCCAGCGCTTCGGTCAGGCGAAGGACATACGCCTTGGCGGCGTAATAGCTGGAAAACAGCGGCCCGGGCTGGAACGCCGCGGCGGAGGCGACGTTCAGGATGTACCCGGAATCCCGCTTTTTGAAGTCGCGGTAGAACAGCTTCGTGAGGATATGCAGCGCGCGGACGTCCACGTCGATCATCCTGAGCTCCCGGTCCAGATCGGTCTCGTCGAACGGGCCGAAAACGCCGAAGCCCGCGTCGTTGACCAGGATGTCGATTCCGTCGTCCCGGGTCTTCTCATACAGGCCGAAGCAGGCGGCCGGGTCGGAAAGGTCGGCGGGCAGGATGCGGACCCCGGCCCCGAGCTCGCGTTTCAGCTCCTCCAGCCGCTCTTCCCGGCGCGCGGTCAGGACCAGCTCGCATCCGCGCGCGCTCAGCACGCGCGCCAGGTCGCGGCCCATCCCGGAGCTCGCCCCCGTAATCAGCGCCTTCATTCTTTCGCCCCTTCCCCCAGCCGCTGCGCGGCCAGCTCCGTATAGACCGGCCCGGAGGCCGTCCGGTCCGAGCGCATCAGGCTGATTTTACGGACCTGCATCTTCATGGCCGGGACCGTGAACGCGCCGCGGTCGCAGCCCTCCTTCAGCACGGCCTGCCGCACCAGCGTAAGATGGGGGCGGTAGGCGCGCGCCTCCAGCCGGAATCCGCGCCCGCGCAGCGCGGCGCAGAGCTGCCTGTACACCTGCAGCAAGGCGGGCGTCCGCTCCACGCCGGCCCAGTAAAGGTCCCCGCCCTGCCGGCGGAAGCACCCCATCCCGCCGATGCGCAGCACGAACGGCCCGGCGTCCACCGCCGCAAGCGCCTCTTTCGCGGCGGCGAGCCGGCCCGGCGGGCATTCCCCCAGAAAGACGAGCGTGAGGTGCAGGTTCTCGGGGCGCGTAAAGCGGCCGCCTTCACAGCAGGGGCGCAGACCGCGTATCACGCCGCAGAGCCGGTCCCGGATCTCCTCCTCGAAATTCACGGCATAAAACAGGCGCATCCCCCGTCACTCCGCAAATCTCAGAACGTCCCGCAGGCTCCGGCGGTCTTTTTTCCGCAGCGGGTCGCCGTCCGCGGCATACCCCACGGCAATCAGCAGGCACAGCCGCTCTTCGGGGGAAAGCCGCATCGCTTTCTTCGCCTTCTCTTCGTCAAAAGCCCCGATCATGCAGGTGGAAAGGCCCTGTTCCGTCGCGGCAAGGCAGAACTGCATCGCCGCGAGGCCAAGATTGAACTTTCCCCATTTCTGGTCGACGGGTTCGCCCGCCAGCCCGCTCCTTTCCACCACGGCGACAAAAGCGGGGCAGTTTTCCGCCCAATGGTTCGCGCCCGCTCCCTGCGCACTCTGCGCCGCGCTTTCGCGCAGCTTGCCGCCGTTGACCACGACGAATCCCCACGGCTGGCTGTTGCACGCGGAGGGCGCAAGGCGCGCGGCCTCCACACAGCGGACGATTTTTTCCTTCTCCACCGGTTTCTCCGAAAAGCTGCGGCAGCTCTGGCGCATGCGAATCAGGTCAAAGAAATCTTTCATCCCGAAACACTCCCTTCCTGCCATACACGGCATCTGTCGATTCGATTTCGTCATAAAGTCCAATCAAAAAACCTGCGCGGGAGCGCGGGCTCACGGCTTTCTGCGGCGGCCGCGCAGGGCGGACCTGGCCAGTCCCGCGCCGAGGGCCAGCGCAAGCAGAAAACCCGCAAACCCCGCCGCCGGAATGCCGAACGGCCCTTTCGGCAAATCCGAAGCGCACAGAATCGCCGACGCCACCAGCAGCCCGGCCTCGACCAGTGCGCCCGCCAGGCGGGAAGCCATCCGGTCCAGCGCGTGCATCGGCCCGTCATAGCTGGTCAGTTCCACGTTGAGCTTCCCCTGCCCCTTGATGCCAATTTTCAGCAGCTCGGCGACCTGCGACGGAATCTGCGGAAAGCGGACGCCGGAGCGGAACAGCTCGAAGGCGAGCTTTTTCATTTCTCTGGCGGGCTTGAATTCTTCCAGCACGGAATCGGAAACATGGCCGAGCATCACCTGCATCACGTTGATTTCCGGGCTGATGCGGCTGATCACGCCTTCCAGCGTGACGAGGCCGCGCCCGAGCATCGTCACGCCCTGCGGCATGGAGAGGTTGTTGCGGTTTGCGACGGCCAGCATGTCGCTTCGGATTCTGGCGATGTTCACGCTGCCGAAATCCAGCATCTCGTACTTGTTCAGCATGTTCTCCACGTCGGCGAACAGGCGGGAGCGGTCTTCCGGCGCCGGCGCGTCGCAAAAAACCAGCAGCAGGCTGCACAGTTCGTTCACGTCGCCCCGCACGGCGGCGGCCAGCGCGCGGCGGAGCAGGTGCCGGTCGCGCTGCGTCAGGCGGCCCATCATGCCGAGGTCCAGCCAGACGATTTTGCCGCCGCGGACGCGCAGGTTGCCCGGATGCGGGTCCGCGTGGAAAAAGCCGTCGTCCACGACCTGCTTCACGTAGTTTTCGGCCAGCTTCCGCCCGATTTCGTTTAAATCGTACCCCTCCGCCTTCAGGGCGCGGGCGTCGTCGATGGGGATGCCGCCCAGGTACTCCATCACCAGCACGGCCGCCGTGGAGTACCGGCGGAAAACGCGCGGCGAGGTCACATAGGCGACGCCGGCGTTCAGCTTGCGGAACTTTTCGGCCTGGTCGGCCTCGTTGAGAAAGTCCATCTCCTGCCGGGCGGCCTGCCACATTTCGTCGATCACCTGGTTGAAGTCGATGGCCTCCCCCGTGCCGCCCGCGATTTTCAGAAGGCCGGAGACGCGGTGCAGCAGGGTCACGTCGCGCTGCATCACGGCGTAGATGCCCGGCCGCCTGATTTTGACCACGACCTTCTCGCCGCTTTTCAGCACCGCCGAGTGCACCTGCGCAATGGAGGCGGAGCCGATGGGCTCCCGGTCGAAGCGGGCAAACAGTTCGCCGACCGGCCGGCCCAGCTCATGCTCCACCTGGCCGGCCGCCCGCTCAAAGCTCATCGGGCGCACGTCGGCGCACAGGCGGCCAAGCTCCTCGCAGTACGGGGCGGGCAGCACGTCCGGCCGGGTGGAGAGAATCTGCCCGAACTTGATGAACGTGGGGCCGAGGTCCTCGAAAATCTGCCGGAGCTTGACCGGCGTCATGCCTTTTACAATCTGGTACCTGCGCAGGACCGCGAGGATTTCCCTCAGGCGCTCCCTGCTGCCGGAATTTTTATTTCCCGGCATCTTCCTGCTTTCCGCCGGAGGCCTGCCGTGCAGCCTCCACTTCGGCGATTTTTTTCTTGAGGGCCTCCAGCTGCTCCGGGCTCAGCTTTTCGACGGTCTTGGCCACGGTCTCCGCGTTTTTCTTGGACGACTGTTCCCGGGCTTTCTCCCGGACCCGGTGCTGGAGTTCCTCGTTCAGGACCTTGCCCTGCTCCAGCGTGAGCTCCCCTTTTTTCACCAGCTCGTCGACGACCTGCTTTGATTTTTCCGAAGTGACCGCGACAGCGCCCAGCCCCGCCAGAAAAATCTTCCTCAAATCCTCACTGAATTCCGAAATCATCACAGAAGCCTCCTTCACTGAATTTT
>DHOB01000039.1:16909-17704 GCA_002409675.1 Ruminococcaceae bacterium UBA5401 | reverse complement strand
TTCGAGTCCCGTTTCCCGCTCCAAAAGCAGCAGGTCCGGCCGGAAGGTCGGGGCTGCTGCTTTTTACCGTGCGGAAACGGACGAGAACCCGCCGGCGCAGGCTGGGAGAAAAAGCCGGCCCTTTCGGTGCGCCGGAAAAAGCGCAGGGACTCGCGGAACGCGCGCAAAAATCGCGCTACCTTCGAGTCCCGTTTCCCGCTCCAAAAGCAGCAGGTCCGGCCGGAAGGTCGGGGCTGCTGCTTTTTACCGTGCGGAAGCGGGCGAGAACCCGCCGGCGCAGACCGACTGTTTTTAGCCTTCCCGCCCGCCGCTCTCATCCTCACCGTCAAACAGAATCAGAAATTCATCCTCGCCCATTTTCAGTCGCCGTTCTTCTTGAAGAGCGGAATCTGCACCTGCACCTGCGCCCTTTCAGCCCAGTCAAGAAGCGTATTCACACCGTTCCGCGTGATTTTAGAATCTTCCTCAAGGTTTGAAAGTCTGCCCTCAATCTTGTCCAGCCGGCCATTAGTAGCCTTTTGCCCTTTTTCCAGTCCGTCGATTTTCGTTTCCAGTCCGTCGATTTTCGTTTCCAGTCCGTCCAACCGGCTGTTCGCGGCCTGCTGCCCATTTTCCAGCTTATCCAACCGGCTGTTCGCGGCCTGTTGTGCCCTTTCCAGCCCGTCCAGTTTTTCAAGAATCGCCTGCAGCACTTTTGAGCTGTCCATCCCAGCGCCTCCCCTCCTCTGAATTATAAAACTCTTTCAGACGGATGGCAAGAAAAAAATTGGAAATTCCCCGCCGTCGCCTGCGGAA
>DHOB01000039.1:13449-16666 GCA_002409675.1 Ruminococcaceae bacterium UBA5401 | reverse complement strand
CCGGCCGAAAAACAGCAGAGGAGAAAGCAAAATGACGGATCAAAAGGCCAGAACCAGCCGCCTCGTTCTCACCGCTCTGTTCTGCGGAATCATTCTGATTTTAAACTTCACCCCCATCGGATACATCCAGCTCCCTTTAATTAAGGCGACCATCATCCACGTGCCGGTCATCATCGGGTCCATCCTCCTCGGCCCTAAAATCGGTGCAGGGCTCGGCTTCGTTTTCGGCCTCACAAGCCTGTACAACAACACCGCCGCCCCCTCCCTTCTGTCATTCGCCTTTTCACCGTTTATCCCGGTGCCGGGGACGCACGCCGGAAGCTGGGAAGCGCTTCTGATCGCTTTCGTCCCCCGCATCCTGGTCGGTGTCGTCCCGCACTACTGCTACCGGCTGATGAAACGGGCTTGGGGAAAAAGGCGCGGCGTGCTGGCGCTTTCGCTCAGCGGGCTGGCCGGTTCCCTGACCAACACCGTTCTGGTCATGAACCTGATGTATTTTCTGTTCCGCGACGCTTACGGGGCCGTGAAAAACATCCCCGTCAGCGGAGTTTACCGGGCCGTTCTGGCCGTGATTTTCGCCAACGGCGTTCCGGAAGCCATCGTCGCCGCCGTTCTGACTGCGGCGGTCTGCCGCGCCTTGATGAAATTTTCTCCGGCAGAGCCGTAAGCCGCAGACACCTCAGAAAGCCCTTCCGGACGATTTTTCAGCGTCCGAAAGGGCTTTCCTCACGTCAGAGCGCTATTCTAAAAAACCGTCAAAGCTCACTTGCCCGAATCCGAGCTTTCGCCGCTTTTCTCCGGCCCATCGCCGTGCGGCTCCGCATCTTTGCGCAGGTCCTCCGGCAGGGCCCGGTCCGTTTTGCCCTCGACCTGGCGCTGAACGCCCTCCACAATCCGGCGCAGGAACGGCGGCAGGCTCACGCCGATGTCCTTCATATTCTCAAGAATTGAGAGAATCTCGTTGCAAATCAGCCATACGGCGACCAGCGAAGCGACGGCATAGCCGATGGGAAGATCGACGCCCGCCTGCTCCGCGCCGTAGGCGACCAGCAGGTCGACGATGGCGCCCACGCAGACCAGCAGCCACATGCAGATTTTTTTGGCGATGCCCCGGAACCCGCGGTAGCTGCTGATCTTCTGGCCGCGGTACCCGGCCGCCGCAAGGCCCGTTCCGTAATCGATCAGGTTGACCGCAACCAGCAGAAGCACCGGCACGGCCAGCACGCCGAACCAGGCCGAAAGGGCTGTGACGGCCGCGATAAAAGCCGCTTTGATTTTTTCCACTCCGATTTTTCCCCCTTTTCTGAGCTGTCCCCGTCCGACCGCCGCCGGGCGGCGAAATCGTCTGAACGGGAAAGACACGTCTGTGCAGAGGAAACACCTCCTTTCACCTACAGGCTTTCAGACCCGAAAATTAGCCTCTTCAGGCTAAAACGGCCCAAAAAAATTCAAATAAATTTTGGCATGGAAAGCCGTACCGGCATCTTTCCGCCGCCGCTTGCAAAAAGAGGAGTGAAAGTCTAAAATGGAAGAAAAAGGGGTGATGCGGAATGACGGGAGTCGTCGATGTGGGCGGCGGGCTTCGGGGAATCTTTGGAGCCGGCGTCTTCGACTACTGCCTGGACCACGGAATCCGGTTCGACTACTGCATCGGGGTGTCCGCCGGAAGCGCCAATATCGCGTCGTATCTCGGCGGCCAGAAAGGCAGAAATTACCGCTTTTACATGCAATACGCCTTCCGCAGACAGTATATGGGCTTGCGCTGCCTTCTGCGCTCCGGCTCCTACCTGAATCTGGATTACATCTACGGCGAGCTTTCCAATCGCGGAGGCGAAGATCCGCTGGACTTTGAAAAAGTCCGAAAATCGAAAAGCGTGATGAAGGTCGTCGCCCTGAACGCCCGGACGGGAGAAACCGTGTATTTTGACAAAAGCGACATGGCGCAGGACCGGTACGATATTTTGAAGGCGTCCTCGTGCCTGCCGCTCGCCTGCAGGCCCTACCGAATCCATGGGGTTCCGTGCTACGACGGCGGCCTTGCGGACCCCGTGCCCGTGAAAAAGGCGTTCGACGACGGCTGCGACAGGGTCGTCGTGATTCTGACCAAACCGCTGAACTTCATCCGGGTGCCGGAGCGGGACGCGCGTTTTGCCCGCCTGCTGCGCAGGCGCTATCCGAAAGCCGCGGGCTGTCTTCTGCTCCGTTTCCGCAGATACAACGACGGCGTTGCGCTCGCAAAAAAGTACGCCCGGCAGGGCCGCGCCTTGATTGTCGCGCCGGACGACTGCGGCGGGATGAAAACGCTGACGAAG
This sequence comes from Ruminococcaceae bacterium UBA5401, assembly GCA_002409675.1. Lineage (GTDB taxonomy): Bacteria > Bacillota > Clostridia > Oscillospirales > Acutalibacteraceae > Thermocaproicibacter. Next base: position 14,354 of record DHOB01000039.1, on the reverse strand, counting down.
GACAGGGGCCAGCTCGACCGGATGTACCGGAAAGGATACGAGGGCGCGGCCGCCCTGCCGGATTTTCTGCGGGTGCGAAAGGAAGCCTGAGCCCGCGGCGGGACGTTTTGCCCGGCGGTCCGCCGCTCTTTTTGAAGTTCCTGATTTTTCAAAAATTTTTCAGAATGATTCTTGTTTTTTCTTTGATTATCTCTTATAATAGGACAAGGAAGGTTTTCAATTCCTTCCAATCGAAACGCGAAAGGATGGGATGCCATGAAACTGGTGCTGCTTCGGCATGGAGAAAGCGAATGGAACCGGAAAAACCTGTTTACCGGGTGGACGGATGTCGACCTCTCCGAGAACGGGGTTGCGGAAGCCCGGAAGGCCGGGCAGCTTCTTCGGGAGAACGGCTACGACTTCGACGTCTGCTATACCTCCTACCTCAAGCGGGCCATCCATACCCTGAACATCGTGCTGGAAGAGATGGACCGCGAGTGGCTGCCCGTCGTCAAGAGCTGGCGGCTGAACGAAAGGCACTACGGCGCGCTGCAGGGGCTGAACAAATCGGAAACCGCCAAAAAATACGGCGAGGCTCAGGTGAAAATCTGGCGGCGGTCCTTCGACGTGCGCCCCCCGGCGCTGAGCGGGGACGACAAGCGCAGCCCGAAACGCGCGGAACAATACCGGTACGAGGACCCGGCGCAGCTGCCCCTGTGCGAAAGCCTGAAAGACACCATCGCGAGGGCGCTGCCCTATTACGACAAAGTGATCAAAAAGGACGTGGAAAGCGGAAAGCGGGTGCTGATTGCCGCCCACGGCAATTCCATCCGGGCGCTGGTCAAGTCGTTCGAGAATCTTTCCGCGCAGGAGATCAGCCAGGTGAACATCCCGACCGGCATCCCGCTGGTCTACGAGTTCGACGG
>DHOB01000039.1:8361-13158 GCA_002409675.1 Ruminococcaceae bacterium UBA5401 | reverse complement strand
CGATTCAATTTTGACTGGAGGTTATCAGTATGGCTTTTGGAAATCCGTTTCAGGCAAACGTCGAGCGGAAAATGAACAAGGCGGAACTCATCCAGGCGGTCCGTCTGGACCTTTCGGGCGAGCTGGAAGCGATTTACGGCTACGACGCCCACGTTCAGGCGACGGACAACGCGGCCGCCAAAAAGGTGCTGGCGGACATCCGCGACGAAGAAATCGCCCACATGGGCGAACTGCTGACGCTGCTCCGGACGCTGGACCCGAAGGAAGCGGACCTGTTTACGTCGGGCGAAAGCGAAGTCCGCGGCATGCTGGGCGAGATTGGAATCACCGTCCCCGAGCAGAAAGCAGCCGGCGGCGAGGGCGCCAAAACGGTCGGCAGCCTGCTCGACAAATCCTGACGGCCCGACAAAACAAGGAGGTTACGGTTTATGAGTTATTTGTCTCGAGAAGCCTCTTCCCTGCCGGAAGACCTGTGGCAGAAAATCGACTCCGCCGTCGTGGAGGCGGCGCGGAACGTGCTGACCGGGCGGCGTTTTCTGCATGTGGCCGGGCCGCTCGGCCCGGGCGCGGAAGTCGCCCCCATCAATGATGCGGACGCCCTGCGGGAAACCGAGAAGGACGGCCTGCTTACGACACAGGGAAGAAAATTCGCGGAAATCCCCGTTCTTTACGAGGACTTTACGCTGCTTGCAAGGGACCTTGAAAACGCAAGGCAGACCGGCGTTCCCGCAGACCTGGGCGCAGCGGTAAGGGCCGCTGAAAAATGCGCCCTGAAGGAAGACCGGCTGATTTATTTCGGGAACGCCGAGCTCGGATACGACGGCCTGCTGACCGCCCCCGGCACCCAGAAAATCGAAAAGAAGGACTGGAGCGCCGGCGAGAACGCCTTTTCCGACATCGCCGCCGCTTACGCCGCGCTGGTGAAAAAGGGGATTTACGGGACTGCGGCCCTCGTGGTGAGCCCCGACCTCTACCTGCAGATGCAGCGCCTGCAGCCGGGAACCGGTCTGCTGGAAATCGACCGCGTCGCCAAGCTGGTGGGCGGGCATGTCTATGAGGCCCCGGCGCTCGGAACGGAGAAAGCCCTGCTGGTCGGCTCCAATGCGGGAAACATGGACCTCGTGATCGGGCAGGACCTGGCAACCGCCTATCTGGAGCAGAAGGACCTCAACCACAGCTTCCGCGTGGTGGAGAGCGTGCTGCTCCGCATCAAACGCAAAGACGCCGTCGTCGTCTTTGAATAAATTATTGTCGGACGGTCCGGCGCACGCGCCGGTTGATATTTTCTGCATCGTCAGATGCATATCAGGGAAAGGAGCGGTCAAAAATGTCGGAGATCGAATTTTATCGCTGTGAAGTTTGCGGCAATATCGTCGCCCTGCTGAGGAAGGGCGGCGGGACGCTCACGTGCTGCGGCCAGGCGATGACCAAGCTGAAGGCCAACTCGACGGACGGCGCAAAGGAAAAGCATGTGCCGGTCGTCACCAGAGAGGGCGGCAGGCTGAAGGTCGCCGTCGGCTCGGTTCCGCATCCGATGATTCCGGAGCACCACATCGAATGGATCGCGCTGGCTTCCGGGCGCAGGCTGGAGTTCAAATACCTCAAGCCCGGCGAAAAACCGGAAGCGGAATTTGAGGACGCCGAATCCGGCACCGTCTACGAGTACTGCAACCTGCACGGTCTCTGGAAGGCCGATTTCTGAGTTTGACTTTTCACTGCTAAAAACGGCAGCAGGAGGTTTTGTCCATGGCAGTCAAGAACGCAATGACTTTTGATTTTCTCCACTCCGCCTACGGCGGGGAGAGCATGGCGCACATGCGCTACCTGATTTGGGGCGACATCGCCGCAAAAGAGGGCTTCCCGAACGTGGCGCGGCTGTTCCGGGCGATTGCTTACGCGGAGCAGGTGCACGCGACCAACCATTTCCGCGCAATCGACGGGACCTCTCCGGCGGACGCGACGGTGAACGCCGGCGCCCCCTTCTGCGTCGGCAAGACGGCGGACAACCTGCAGGGCGCCATCAACGGCGAGCTGCACGAAGCCAGCCAGATGTACCCCGTCTACCTGAACACGGCGAAGTTTCAGAACGAGCCGGACGCCATCCGCTCTTTCCATTTTGCGCTGGAAGCGGAAAAAATCCACGCGAAGCTGTTCCAGACGGCGCTGGACGCCGTCAAATCGGGCCAGGACATCAAGCTGAATAAAATCTATATCTGCCCGGTCTGCGGCTACACCGTCCTCGACAACGCGCCCGAAAAATGCCCGGTCTGCGGCGCGGGCAAAGAAATCTTCAAGGAATTTTAACCGTTCTTCCGCTCCGCCTTCGCCACCGCGGCGAAACGCGGGCCGGACGCCCTCCCGCTTTTCCGCGCCTCAGGCGCGCCGAGAAGCGGGAGTTTTTTTCTGCTTTTTTTACGTCCTTTCCGGCAGCGCGGGAGAAAATCCGCCATATATCAAAAATATTACATACTTTTGATAGTATTTCGACAAAATACCGGTTGCTCAGCCGGACCGATTTTGCTATGCTAAAGAGCAGAACCTGGTCGGATTTTCCAGAATGGGGAAAGGCCGTATTTCTACGCTGGACAAAGAGAGGAGACCACCATTGAAAGACGGAAAAAGCGGAGAGGACGAACCTTCCGCGCTGCAGAAGCTGCTGGACCGGGTGATCCGGAACGGCGAGATTCAGACGGTTTTTCAGCCGATTGTTTCGCTCCGGGACGGGTCGGTACTCGGCTATGAGGCGCTGAGCCGGGGCCCTGCGGGCACGCCCCTGCAGAACCCCGACGCGCTGTTCGGGGTTGCGGCGGAATGCGGAAGGCTCTGGGACCTGGAGCGGCTGTGCCGCAAAAAAGCGCTGGAATCTGCCTACCGGGGCGGCGCGGGGCCGCATCTGTTCTTAAACGTAAGCCCCGACGTGATCCGCGACAAAAAATTCAGGAACGGCTTTACAAAAGAATACTTGAAAAAATATCAAGTCGGCTCCGACAAGGTCTCTTTTGAAATCACGGAAAAGAACGCCGCGGGCAATCTGGAGAACTTCAAAAACATCATCAGCCATTACCGGAACCAGGACTACAAAATCGCCATCGACGACGCGGGGGCAGGGTACTCCGGCCTGACCATGATCACCGACCTTCACCCGCAGTACATCAAGCTGAACATGAGCCTGGTCCGCGGAATCGACCGGGACGGCTACAAAAAGGCGCTGGTCAAGAGCCTGAACGATTTCTGCCGGATTGCCCACACCGCCCTGATTGCCGAGGGAATTGAAACGGAGCGGGAGCTGCAGACCCTGATAGACATCGGGGTGCATTACGGGCAGGGCTTTTTCCTGCAGGTGCCGGACCGGCGGATGAAGCCCCCCGGCGGCCGTGTGCTGGAGGCAATCCGGAAGCGGAACATGCAGAACAACAACCTGTATTTTCATTATCTTTCCGGCATCTACATCGGCAACCTGTGCCGCAGCAGCGCCACCGTTCCCCCCGACGCGACGGCCGAGCAGGTCTATAACATTTTTCTGAAGGACGACGCGGTGTCGGACGTCACCGTCGTGAGCGACGGCCGGGTGGCGGGCGCCGTGGCCCGCCACCGCATCGACCACCTGATGAGCGGGCAGTTCGGCTTCAGCCTGCACGCGAGGCGCCCCATCGCCTCCATCATGGACACCCGCCCCCTCGTCACGGATTTTGAGGTCCCCATCGACCTCGTTTCCAAAATGGCGATGTCGCGCCCCCCGGCGAAGCTCTACGACTTCATCATCGTGACGCGCGATTCCCGGTACTACGGCATCGTGACGATTAAAGACCTGCTGGAAAAGACGATGGAGATCGAAGTCTCCGACGCCCGGCACAGGAACCCGCTCTCCGGCCTTCCGGGCAACCTGATTATCGAGCGCACGCTGACGAAATGCATCGAATCCTCGGACCCGTTCACCGTGCTCTACATCGACATCGACAATTTCAAGGCCTACAACGACGTGTACGGCTTTGAGCACGGGGACAGCGTGATCCGGTTTGTGGCCAAGCTGCTGAACGATATCTTTTCCGCAAAGGGAATCTTCATCGGCCACCTGGGCGGCGACGATTTTCTCGCCGTGCTGCCGGGCTATGAGGCCGCGGGCGCCTGCGACGAGCTGCTCTGCGCGTTCGACGCCGGCATCCGGCGCTTTTATTCCGAAGAAGACCTGAAAAAAGGCTACATCACGGCCAGAAACCGCAGGGGCGAGGAAGAGCAGTTCCCCGTCATGACGGTTTCGGTGGCCGGGGTCTCAAACCGCACGCGGAAATACGAGAACATCTACCAGCTTTCCGAACGCGCGAGCGTCGTCAAGAAAAAATGCAAGCAGGTCTGGAACAGCTGCTATGAAATCGAATGAGCGCAAAATGCCGCGGACCCGTCTGGGCCCGCGGCATTTCGTCTATCCCCGATGAAAGATCTCTGCCCCGCCCCGCTTTTCACGAGGGTTTTCCTTCCGAGACGATTTTTTCCAGACAGTGAATCAAATCCTGCAGGGTGTAAAGCTTGACGTTCCGCTTTAAAATCTCGTTTTTCAAGTCGATAGACAGGGACTCGAAACGGTCGCGCAGCCCGGGAGAAACATAGGACGGCATACCATCACCTCGGAATCAGCGTTCCCGTTTTGAAAGGAAAAATTCACGGCAGAGGCCCCGCGGCTACCAGCAGCGGCGGCGGCAGCGCCATCCCCTGCGCCGGCAGCGGCAGCAGCGATTCCAGCAGCACATCGGTGTATCACCCTCCTTTTCCGGGAGACTGGTCTATACTATGCCGCCCCGC
>DHOB01000039.1:0-7996 GCA_002409675.1 Ruminococcaceae bacterium UBA5401 | reverse complement strand
CCGAATGAAATAAAAATGGGGGCATCGCAATGAGCCGTTCGTTCTTGGAAGCTGTCGAAAACCGGCGCTCCATCCGCACCGTCGGCCGGGCCAGTCCGCTGCAGGAAGATAAGCTGGTGGAGCTGATCCGCCGATGCGCCAAATACTCGCCGAGCGCGTTCAACTCTCAGGGCGCGCGGCTGCTGGTGCTTCTTGGCGGCCAGCATGAAAAGTTCTGGAACATCACGGAAGGCATCCTAAAAAAGATCGTGCCGGAAGGCAGGTTCGGCAAAACCGCCGCAAAGCTGGCCGCATTCCGCAGCGGCGTGGGCACCGTTCTGGTCTATGAAGACCAGAACGTCGTGCAGACCCTCCAGAAGCAGTTCCCGCTGTACAAGGACCATTTTCCGGAATGGGCGCTGCAGTCCTCCGGGATGCTGCAGCTCGTCCTGTGGACCGCGCTGGAGGAAGCCGGATTCGGCGCGAGCCTGCAGCACTACGACCCGCTGGTGGACGAATTGGTGCAGAAGGAGTGGAACGTCCCCTCCGGCTGGAAGCTGCTGACGGAGATTCCGTTCGGCAGCCCCGAAGAAACGCCGGGCGAAAAATCCTTTAAACCCCTCGAAAGCAGGGTCTTTGTCAAAAAGTAAAGCGTTCCCGTGAAAAAGCCCACCCGTAGTCCCTCCTACTTTATTATAGAGAAAGGCCGCCGCCCGGATTTTTTTCCGGGCGGCGGCCCTTTGCGCACTCGCATGCGGCCGGATGCTAAAACTCGGCGGAGCCGGCCGTCCGCGGGAACGGCAGCACGTCGCGGATGTTGGAAATGCCGGTCAGGTACATGACCAGGCGCTCGAACCCCAGACCGAAGCCCGCGTGCCGGACCGAGCCGTATTTCCGCAGGTCGAGGTACCAGCGGTAGCCTTCCTCATTCATGCCGAGCTCCGCCATGCGCCGCCGCAGCAGGCCGAGGCGCTCCTCGCGCTGGCTGCCGCCGATGATTTCGCCGACGCCCGGCACCAGCAGGTCGACGGCGGCCACTGTTTTTCCGTCGTCGTTCTGGCGCATATAGAACGCCTTGATCTGCTTCGGGTAGTCCGTCACGAAGACCGGGCCGTGAAAGACCTGCTCGGTCAGGTATTTTTCGTGCTCCGTCTGAAGGTCGGCGCCCCATTTCGCCGGGTACTCGAAATGCTCGTTGTTCTTCTCCAGAATCCGGACGGCTTTGGCATAGGGGATCCGCACAAACTCGGATTCCGCCACCTGGTTCAGCCGCTGCAGCAGGCCGGGGTCCACGAACCGGTTGCAGAAGGCGAGGTCGTCCGGGCACCGCGCCATCACCTCGTGGAGCACGGCCTTCATCATATCCTCCGCAAGGGCCATGTCGTCGTCCAGGTCGGCGAACGCAATCTCCGGCTCGACCATCCAGAACTCTGCGGCATGGCGCTGGGTATAGGATTTTTCCGCCCGGAAGGTCGGCCCGAACGTGTAGACCCTGCCGTAGGCCATGGCCATGCACTCGGCCTCCAGCTGGCCGGAAACCGTGAGGGACGTGTGCCGGCCGAAAAAGTCCTGCGAGTAGTCCGTCTTCCCGTCCGGCGTGCGCGGAACGTCGTCCAGGTTGAAGGAAGTCACCGTGAACATCTCCCCCGCGCCCTCGCAGTCGCTGCCGGTAATCAGCGGCGTGTTGACATAGACGAACCCGCGCTCCTGAAAAAAGCGGTGGATGGCGTAGGCCGCCGCGGAGCGCACCCGGAACGACGCGCCGAACAGGTTCGTCCGCGGCCGCAGGTGGGCGATGGTGCGCAGGTATTCCGGTGAATGCCGCTTTTTCTGAAGCGGGTAGTCCGGCGTGGAGGCGCCCTCCACGGCGATTTCGGCGGCGTGGATTTCAAACGGCTGCTTCGCGCCGGGCGTGACTTTGAGCTCTCCCTTCACGACAAGGGCGGAGCCGACGTTCAGCCCGGCCACTTCTTTATAATTTCCGATTTTCCCCGCCTCGAAGACAATCTGCACGCCCCTGAAGCAGCTTCCGTCGTTCAGGTCGATAAAGCCGAACTTTTTGGAACTGCGGATGGAGCGCGCCCAGCCGCAGACGGTTGCCGTCCTGTCCGCAAAAGCCGCCGTATCGGCATACAGCGCGGAAATCGTCGTTCTCTTCAATCTGTGAGCCCCCAAATACAAAGTCCCTTTCCCCGTTGCTGGAAAAGGGCCGCGGTCCGGTCCGCGTAAAAGCACAGTTTTCGTTATTATAGCATGACGCGGCGTGATTTTCCAGCCGGATTTTTCGACAGTCTGCCGGCCCGGGAAGGGCCGCCCTGAAAAGCGAAAGCCGTTTTTCAATAAAAATGAATTCCGGTAAATTTCGGCTTGCATTTTTTTATCGAATGGGTTAAAATAGAGGTTGCTTTACGGCCAATTTTGCAATTCTTTTGAAAGGGATGCTCATGCCTTGGATTTTAAGACGATGCCGAAACCGGAGCTGGAATCGGTGCGGAAGGATTTGGAGAGCCAATACCGGGATTTTCAGGCGAAGAAGCTGAGCCTGAACATGGCGCGCGGCAAGCCGGGGCGCGACCAGCTCCGGCTCTCCGCGGCGATGCTGGACGCGCTGAATTCCTCTTCCGACTACCGGGCCTCCACCGGGGACGACTGCCGCAACTACGGCCTGCCCGACGGCCTTCCGGAGATGCGGCGCCTGTTTGCGGATATGATGGAAGTGGACGAGAAAAACGTGATTGTGGGGGGAAACTCCAGCCTGAACATGATGTTCGACACCGTCTCGTGCGGGATGACGCACGGCTTTGCGGGGTGCAGGCCGTGGGGCAAGCAGGAGCACCTGCGCTTTCTGTGCCCCGCGCCCGGCTATGACCGCCACTTTGCCATTACGGAGTATTTCGGCTTCGACCTTATTACCATCCCGATGACGCCGGAAGGCCCCGACATGGACGCCGTCGAGCAGGCGGTGAAGGACCCGGCCGTGAAGGGCATCTGGTGCGTGCCGAAATACCAGAACCCGACCGGCATCACGTTCTCCGACGAAACGGTCCGCCGCTTCGCCCGGCTGAAGCCGGCGGCGAAGGACTTCCGCATCTTCTGGGACAACGCCTACTGCGTGCACGACCTGACGGACACGCCCGACCATCTGCTGAGCCTGTGGGACGAGTGCCGCAGGGCGGGCAGCCAGGAGCTCGCGTTCTATTTCGCCTCGACCAGCAAAATCACCTTTCCGGGCGCCGGCGTGGCGGCCATGGCGGCGGCGGAAGGCAACCTGCGGGACATCCGCAAGCACTATTTCTACCAGACCATCGGCCCGGATAAGCTGAACCAGCTGCGCCACGTCGCGTTCCTGAAAAACATCGACGGCGTCCTCGCGCAGATGGCCCGGCACCGCGCCCTGATTGCGCCGAAGTTCCGGGCGGTGCTCGCCAAACTGGACTCGCAGCTCTCCGGCAAAGGGGTGGCCGAATGGACCCGGCCGCGGGGCGGCTACTTCATCAGCGTGGACGTGATGCCCGGCTGCGCCAGGCGCGTGGTGTCGCTGTGCGCCGGGGCGGGCGTCAAGCTGACCGGGGCGGGCGCGACGTTCCCCTACGGGAAGGACCCCAGGGACAGCAACATCCGCATTGCGCCCACTTTTCCGCCGGTGGAGGAGCTGGAGCAGGCGATGGACCTGTTCTGCATCTCCGTCCAGCTGGCGGCGGCCGAAAAGCTGCTGAGCCGCCGAAAGTCCTCCGGGTCGCTGAAGGCGAGGGTCGCTTCCTCTCTGTAGCCCGCGTTTCTCCGCCCGGCCGCTTTGGGAGGGGCGAAAGCCCCTCCCATTCTTATGCCCTTTTTTCACAGGTTATGACGCCGAAGCGATTGACTTTTTGGCAGTCCCACAATATAATAGATGCGTTATGTCTGCGAAATTTCGCGGAAAACCAACACATTGGAGGATTCACGAATGAAGCGAGTTCCAAGGCCTGTCTTTTTCATCGTTGCCCTCCTCATACTCTTTTTTACCTTTACTTCCATCTTCGGCATCAAAGGAAAAAACGGGGATAATCCCGTCACCTATTTGAAAGGTGTCGGCGATATCAGATGGGGAATCGATATCAACGGCGGCGTGGAGGCCACGTTTACGCCCGCCACGTCCCAGAAGGCGACAAAGCAGCAGATGGATTCCGCGGAATCGACCATCAAGCAGCGGCTGATCGGCGAAAACATCACGGATTATGAGGTTTACACCGACTATAACCACAGCCGGATTATCGTCCGCTTCCCCTGGAAGAACGACGAGAAGGACTTCGACCCGCAGAAGGCCATCAGCGAGCTTTCCGCCACGGCGGTCGTCACGTTCCGGGAGGGAAAGGAATACACCACCCAGTCCACCGGGGCCGACGGCAACCCTGTCTATAAGACCCCGAAAGGCGTGACCGCCTCCAGCGTCATCTTAAAGGGCAGCGACATCGTGAGCGCCACCCCGCAGATGACCACCAACCAGACGACGGGCAGAGCCGCCTATGTCGTCAGCCTGAAACTGAGCGACAGCGGCACCAAAAAGTTTGCCGACGCGACCAAGCGCCTGAAAAACCAGATTATCTCCATCTGGATGGACGACGTGATGATTTCGTACCCGACCGTGGAGGAAGAAATCACCAACGGCGAATGCCAGATCGACGGCGGCTCGCAGGGCTTCACGGCCGCGGAGGCTTCCTCGCTGGCCAATAAAATCAACGCCGGCGCCCTGCCGTTCAAGTTGACGACCACCAGTTACGGCGTGCTGAGCCCGGTGCTCGGCAAATCCTCCCTGAGCGCCATGAAGCTCGCGGGAATCATCGCGTTCTGCCTCGTCGGCCTGTTCATGATTCTGTTCTTCAGGCTGCCCGGCGTGGTGGCCGTGATTTCCCTGCTGGGGCAGGTGGGGCTGTCGTTCGCGGCGGTTTCCGGCTACTTCCCGTTCCTGAACAGCTTCACGCTCACGCTGCCGGGCTTCGCGGGGATTATCCTCTCCATCGGGATGGGCGTCGACGCCAACATCATCACGGCGACCCGCATCAGAGAGGAGCTGTGGACCGGCAAACCGCTCGACTCCGCCATCTCGAAAGGCGACCAGAACAGCTTTTCCGCCATTTTCGACGGGAACATCACGGTGATCATCGTCGCCATCATCCTGATGCTGGTGTTCGGGCCGAAAAACATCCTCTCCTACTGGTTCGGCGCCTCGACGACCGGCTCCATCTACTCGTTCGGCTACACGCTGCTGATCGGCATCATCGGCAACTTCCTGTTCGGCGTGCTGACGACCCGCCTGATGACGAAATCCCTTTCGCAGTTCTCGTTTGCCCGGAGCAAGTGGCTGTACGGCGGCCCTTCGGAAAAGGACAAGACTGCGCTGAAAGGGGGTGCCGCAGTATGAAAACCTACCATATCCGGTTTTATGAAAACCGGTGGATTTATTACTGCATCTCCCTTGCGGTGGTTCTGGTGGGCCTTATCTGCAACGTGATTTTCGGCACGCGGCTGGACATCCAGTTCACGGGCGGCGCGGTGCTCAGCTACTCCTACAGCGGCGAGATTGAGACGCAGAAAGTCGAAAGGGCGGTCGAGTCGAGCCTTGGCCGCGACGCTTCGGTCAGCGTAAACAAAAACGTCCGCTCGGCCGAAAGCGGGCAGGTTTCCAACAACGTGACCATCTCGCTGGCAGGGACGAATTCCATCACCCCCGCCGACCAGACGGCCGTTCTGAAAGCCCTGAACAAAGCTTACCCGAACGAGAAATTTGAGAGCCTGAAGATGGATTCCGTCAACCCCTCGATGGGGCAGAGCTTCTTCCTCAAATGCATCGTGGCCGTTTTGATCGCCTTCCTGCTGCTGAACCTCTACATTGCGGCCCGGTTCCGCAAAATCGGCGGCATGGCGGCGGGCTTCTTCGCGATTTTCGCCCTGCTGCACGATGTGGCGATGGTCTATTTCACGTTCATCATCTTCCGGATGCCGCTCGACGACAACTTCATCGCCGTCGTGCTCACCATCCTCGGCTATTCTCTGAACGACACCATCGTGATTTACGACCGCATCCGCGAAAACCGCAGGCTGATGGGCCCGAAAACGCCTTACCGCGTCCTCGTGAACACCAGCATCAACCAGACGTTCACCCGCTCGATCAACACGGCGATCTGCACGTTCCTCGCGATTGCGACCGTGTTCGTCGTCGGCTCCGTCTACCAGCTCAACAGCGTCGTTGCGTTCGCGCTGCCCATGATGGTCGGCGTCGTGACCGGCTGCTACTCCACCGTCTGCATCGCCGGCCCGCTCTACGTCACATGGGAAAACCACAAGCTGAAAAAGAAAAGCCTTGCGGACGCCGGGCAGGCCAGGCTGGCCGCCCCCGCAAAAGCCGCTGCGGGCCCGGCGCCGTCTTCGCAGGAGGCGGGCGCTTCCGCGCCGGCTCGGCCCGCGCCGAAAAAGAGCGCTCCCCGCAAAAAGGGCAAAAAGAGAAAGCGCTGAAACGCGCTTTCTGCGAAGGCCCTGCAAACAGCAAACCAGCGCTGTCCTTTGAAAAGGAGGACAGCGTTATTTTTTTACAATACGGCCTTGAAATGGTCACGCTCCGTTCACGCTTTGAAAATATTTTCCCTCTACCCTTAAAGCTGTAAAAAAACGCTGCACGGAGGTTGAAGCCATGGGAGCCGTGAAAGAAACTGTGAAAAAATACAAGTCCCAAATCGCCCTGTTCCTGATTTTATGCCTGGCCGCGTTCCTGTCCGTTTTCAATATCTGGAATCTCGGCTACAGCAATGAGTTTTACGCCGCTTCCGTCAAAAGCATGCTGACGAGCTGGAAGAATTTCTTCTTCGTCTCGCTGGACCCGGGCGGCTGGGTCACGGTCGACAAGCCGCCGGTCTCGCTGTGGATTCAGGCCGCCTTCGCCAAGGTGTTCGGCTTCTACGGCTGGAGCATCATCCTGCCCGACTGCATCGCCGCGGTCGCTTCGGTCCTGATTCTCTACCGAACGGTCCGGCGGGGCTTCGGCGAGGCCGCGGGGCTGATTTCCGCCCTTGTCCTCGCGCTTTCGCCGATTTTCATCCTCATCAGCAAAACCAACAATACGGATTCCATCCTGATTTTCTTCATGGTCTGCTCCGTCTGGGCCATGACGGCGGCGGCCGAGACGGGAAAGACGCGCTGGCTGATGCTTTCGATGGTATTTCTCGGCATCGCCTACAACGCCAAGACGCTGGAGGCTTTTCTGATTCTGCCCGCACTGGTCGCCGTCTATCTCTTTGCGACGGACCTGCGCTGGAAGCAGCGCATCCTGCGGCTTGTGGCGGCGGCGCTGGTCCTCGCGGCGGTCTCCCTCTCCTGGTCCGCGGCGGTGGACCTGACGCCCGCGGACCAGCGGCCCTACGTCGACAACAGCTCCACCAATTCGGAGCTGGAACTGGCGCTGCAGTACAACGGCATCCAGCGCATTTTCGGGCAGATGCGGGGCGGCGGCTTCGGGTTCCGCGCCCCGAGCGCGGAAAAGCCGGCGTCCGGCAGTTCGGCCCCCTCCCTCCCCGGCGGCGGAACCGGGAGCCCGCGCGGGGGCTCGGAGGAAGGCCGCGGAATGCCCTCGGGCAGCGGGGGCGGAGCCGGGAACAGCATGTTCAACGGCGGCGGCAGCCCCAGCCCCCTGCGGATGTTCAACACGACGCTCGGCGGGCAGGACAGCTGGCTTCTGCCGTTCGGCCTGTTTTCCATCGCCGTTCTTCTGGTTCTGTTTTTCCGGGCGGACAAAGAAGACAAGAAGCGCCGGCGCAGGCTGCTCGCCGCCGTTCTGCTCTGGGGCGGTTCCGTGGTCACCATGTGCGTCTACTTCAGCATCTCGGAATTTTTCCATCCGTACTATCTCTCCGTGATGGCGCCGTTCCTCGCGGCCCTCGTCGGCATCGGCCTGACGCAGATGGCGCGGCTGTACCGGCGGCGCGGCGCGGCGGGCTTCTTCCTCCCCGCCGCTCTGGCGGCGACCGCGGCCGTGCAGGCCGTCCTCCTC
>DHOB01000043.1:22728-24172 GCA_002409675.1 Ruminococcaceae bacterium UBA5401 | reverse complement strand
TGAAAATCGACCCGATTCTGAACAACCGGTACATCCACGGCAAAGAGGGCCGCATCTCCACCCCCGATTCATCGGTGGCCGTCTATGTCATCAACACCAACGAAGAGCTCGTGATTGCCCGCGACACCAAAGAGATTGTGGAAAGGCTGAACTACGCCACAACGCCGGACCGGACCGATGTCGTGATGGAGGATGTCTGAGGGCAGAGCCGTATAATACAAATCGCCCCGCGCATATAAATTGGCGTGGGGTGATTTTTTTGAAAGCGACGAAGAGCGGCCTTGTCCCGATTGCCGTGCTGATTCTGTGCTGCCTGGCCTTTCTGCTGTTTTCGTTCATTTCGTGCGAAAGAATCGGGAAAATGGTCTCGGCGCTCGCCCGTCAGTCCCCCCGGACCATCGTCGTCGATGCGGGCCACGGCGGGGAGGACGGAGGCGCCGTCACAAAATCGGGCGTCGCTGAGAAAACGATCAATCTCGCAATCGCCAAGGACCTGCAGCAGCTTCTGCAGGCGGCCGGTTTTCAGGTCGTGATGACGCGCACCTCGGACGAATCCATCGCGGACGATTACGACACCATCCGCGAGAGAAAAACAAGCGATATCCATAACCGGATGGGAATTATCGAAGCGCAGGGCGACTGCGTCTTCGTGAGTATCCACCAGAACCAGTTCCCGCAGGGCCAGTACCACGGCGCCCAGATTTTCTATTCCAAAAACACGGAGGATTCCAAAGCTCTGGCGGAAATCATCCGCGGCAAAATCACCGGGTTGCTGCAGAGTGACAACACCCGGCAGATAAAGCCAGCCACCAGTTCCATCTACCTTCTGTACCACGCCAAGGTGCCCGCGGTCCTGGTCGAGTGCGGCTTTCTCTCCAACGAAAGCGAGGCCGCGCTGCTGCAGGATGAAAAATACCAGAAGCAGATGGCCTTCGCCATCTACTGCGGGCTTTTGGAGTTCTGCGTGGGGAGCGCCTGACGGCTTTGATTGTAATCGCGCCGGCAAACCGGTATAATGAAACTAACAGACTGGAAATGAAGGGGTTTCAATGGCCGCAAAGCCGAAAAGCGTCTATGTCTGCTCGCAGTGCGGGTTCGAGTCCCCAAAGTGGTTCGGCAAATGCCCCGGCTGCGGGCAGTGGAACACCATGCAGGAGGAGATACGGGAGCCTGCGGCGAAGCGGCCGGCTTTTTCCGCACACAGAAGCGCGGCGCGCCCCGTGCCGATTTCGGAAATCAGCCTCTCGCAGGAGGAGCGCTACCACACGGGCCTGAGCGAGCTGGACCGAGTCCTCGGCGGCGGAATCGTCAAGGGGTCGCTGATTTTAATCAGCGGCGAGCCGGGAATCGGAAAATCGACCATTCTGCTTCAAATCTGCGGCTATCTGGGACAGGCCCTTAAAATCCTGTATGTGTCGGGGGAAGAATCCGCCCGGCAAATCAA
>DHOB01000043.1:20636-22472 GCA_002409675.1 Ruminococcaceae bacterium UBA5401 | reverse complement strand
TCCATCCAGACGATGAACGACCCGGACCTCAGCTCTTCCCCCGGCAGCGTGACGCAGGTGCGGGAATGCACCTCCGCCCTGATGCGCACGGTCAAGTCGCTCGAAATCCCGGCCATTCTGGTCGGGCACGTGAACAAGGACGGGGCGATCGCCGGGCCGAAAGTGCTGGAGCATATCGTCGACACCGTGCTGTATTTCGAGGGGGACCGCCAGCTTCCCTACCGGATTCTGCGCGCAGTCAAAAACCGGTACGGTTCCACGAACGAAATCGGCGTGTTCGACATGGGGGAAAACGGCCTTTCCCAGGTGGAGAACCCGTCCCTCGCGCTGCTGTCGGGGAGGCCGAAGCATGTGTCCGGCACCTGTGTGACCTGCATGATGGAGGGTTCGCGCCCCATCCTCGCGGAAATCCAGGGGCTGGCGACCACCTCCGGCTACGGGACGCCCCGGCGGATGTCCACCGGGTTCGACTACAACCGCATGTCCCTGCTGCTGGCGGTTCTGGAAAAGCGGGCGGGCTTTTACTTTTCCAATCTCGACGCCTATGTGAACGTGGTGGGAGGCCTGCGTCTGGATGAGCCCGCGGGAGACCTGGCCGTGGCTCTCGCGCTGGTCTCCAGCCTGAAAGACGTTCCCATAGACGACGAGACCATCGTCTTCGGCGAAATCGGGCTCGCCGGCGAGCTCCGCGCCGTAACGCAGACGCGGGCGCGCGTCGCGGAGGCCGGTCGGCTCGGCTTTAAAAGATGTATTCTCCCTTCCCACTGCCTGGACCGCCTGACCGGCGGACAGAACGCCATCCGCCTGATCGGCGTCAAAACTGTGCGGGAGGCGTTTGAGGCCGCTGCGGGGCGGCAGGCCGGGCCTTCTGCTCATGGGAAGCGGTTTTGATGCAGTGGACGCATCCCTTTCCCGTATCGTTGTGGATCGCCGTGGGCGCGTCCAGGGAGCAGTAGCCGTCTTTTTGGTAGATGCAGTCGGCATCGCACTGAATCAGGCTCATCATCTTGTCACCTCGCCTTTAGTCTGAAATTTTTCATTCAAATTATTCGCCGCTTTTTTCGGAAAGCGGCTCATATTTTCACGCCCCCCTCACAAACTAACCGGCGAAGGGGGCATGAGAATGAAACGGTATGGAATTCTGGTTGCTTTTACAGGCCTGGCGGTTGCCGCAATTCTGACGGCCGGACGGGTTGCGGTGGACTCCATGGTGAAAGTCACGGCTGTAAAAGTCCTTCCCCGTACAGCCGAGGATACCGTCGTCTGCACCGGAAAAATCGAGTCTGCGGATTCCCAGAACGTCTACTCGGCTTTCGAGGCTACGGTCCAGAAAGTCTATGTCAGGGAAGGGGAGAGGGTCTCTTTCGGGCAGACGCTGATGGAGCTTGCCCCGACCGATGACGATTCGTCCGATTTCTCTTCTTCGCAGCCCTCCTTTCAAAGCGCGTACAGCGCCTATTCCGCCTACTTAAACCAGAGCCGGTCGGCTTCCTCATCTTCGCCGTCCTCCGCACTGCCGCAGGCGAAAGGCTCCGCGGCCCAAAAAGGAAAAAGCGGCCGGGCCCTCACCGCTTCCATCAGCGGCATTGTGGAATCAGTCGCTGTGGAAGGGGAGTACCTGTCGCCTTCGGGAAAGCCGGCCGCCGTGATCCGGAACAGCCACGAGATGCAGGCGCGGCTCCAGGTTGGGGAATCGCAGGCCGCCAAGCTGAAAACGGGGCAGAAAGCCCGGATTTCCGGGGTCGGGTTCCCGTCTGTCTACGAGGGCACGGTCGATTTCATCTCTTCGGAGGCCAAGCAGCAGGTTACCGCCACGGGGCAGGAGACGGTGGTCGA
>DHOB01000043.1:13664-20401 GCA_002409675.1 Ruminococcaceae bacterium UBA5401 | reverse complement strand
CCGTATGAAGCCGTCCGCGCGGATGAGGACGGCAGCGAATACGTGTTCCGCGCAGTTAACGGAAAAGCCGTGAAGACCCCCGTCACCACCGGGCGGGAATTCGACAGCGGCTTTGAAATCAAGAAGGGGATTGCCGCCAACGACGCGGTCATCATGGACCCGAACGGCGTTTCCGACGGGTCCCGCGTCGTGCCGGCCTACCGAAAGGCGGCGGATTTTTAAGTGACGGATTATCTGAAGTCCGCCTTCCGAAACCTGGGGAGAAAGCGGGTCAGAACGGCGCTGACCGTCCTGGGCATCGCCATCGGCGTGGCGTCCGTGATCCTTGTCGCCGACATCAGCCAGAGCGGCATCGGCGCCATCACAGACGAAATGGAAAGCCTCGGCCTGAGCGGGCTGACCGTGGCGGCTTCCGGGAAAGCGGAAAGCGTTTCCCTGAAAGAAGAAGACCTGGAGACGGTAAAAAAAATCAGCCAGGTGGAGCAGGCGGCGCCCATTCTGATGGCGAACACCCGGGTTTCTTCCAGAAATACGGACTGGCCGGCGGTCCTGTGGGGAATCGACTCCAACGCGGATGAGATCATCTCTCTGGAATCTCTCTATGGGCGGCTGCTGAACAGAAAAGACGTCAGCACCCGGGCCAACGTCTGCCTTGTGGACGAGAATTTTGCGAAAAAGCTCTATTTCAGGAGCAATATCGTCGGCAAGCACCTCTCCATCCTCTGCGGAGGCTCCCGCCAGGATTTTACGGTGGTCGGCATCGTCAAAACGGGGACGGGGCTTCTCCAGAACGTCATCGGAAATTATATCCCGACTTTCGTCTACATCCCTTACACCACGGCTCAGAATTCCATGCAGCGGGAAGATTACGACCAGATTGCGGTCAAGGTAAAATCCGGGGGCGACGCCGAAAATGTCGGAAAGCTGATTGTGACCCGGCTCGATTCCATAAACGGCACCACGGACGCCTTCGTTTCCAACAACCTTGCCAAACAGAAGGACGGGCTGCTGCATGTGCTGAACATCGTGTCGCTGGTCCTTTCGGCCGTCGGCGCGGTTTCACTTCTGGTCGCCGGGCTGAGCATCATGACGGTCATGCTGGTTTCCGTGCGCGAGCGCACGCGGGAAATCGGAATCAAGAAAGCCCTGGGGGCGACGCGGGGCGCCATCATGACGGAGTTCCTGTTTGAAGCGGTGATGATTTCACTGATTGGCTGCGCGATTGGGGTCGCGGCCGGCCTGGTGGTTTCTCTGCTCGGCGCGGAGTATTTCCATATCCCGTTTGCCGCAAGGCCGGACCTGATTCTGCTTGCGGTCGGATTCGCCGTCCTCTCCGGGACGGTGTTCGGGGTCTATCCGGCGTACCAGGCGGCCCGCCTGAAACCCGCGGATGCGCTCCGGCAGGATTAAAAATCATCTGCGCTCTTGACAGGGAACTCCATTCGATATATAATTATACAAAATGAATATTTTGTATAATTAAGGGTGGAGCAAACCGGCTTTTGCCGGTTTAGCCCCGGCGTTCCAGCGCCAGCAGAAAACGCTTCACGGACGGCCCGCCGAGGCCGTACTCGCCGATCGCCCCGCTTTTGCGGATTACCCTGTGGCACGGAATCAGAATCGGCAGCGGATTCTGACCGACGGCCGTGCCGACCGCCCGGACGCTTTTGCATCCGACCATCCGGGCAAGCTCGCTGTATGAAACGGTCTCACCGTAAGGAATCCGCTCCAGGGCCCGCCAGACAGCCGTCTGGAGCCGGCTGCCGCCAAAGCGGACCGGCACGTGGAAATCCCGGCGCTGTTCCGACAGATACTCCCGAATCTGCCGGGCGGCGTCACGGCAAACCGGGCACCCGGCGGTTTCGAGAGTTGCGTCTTGGTCCGCGGCGGTTTCGTCCAGCAGGCTCACCGACAGAATCTCATGGCCGCTGCAGGTCAGCTCCAGCCTGCCGAGCGCGGTTGAAAAGTGCAAACTGTGAAACTGTTTCACGGAAGATGCCCCCTTATCCACACGTTATTCCATTTCACTTCTTACAGAAAGCAGAAAGGAAAGAAAACATGAAGCCTGAACTTCTGGCGGAAGCGCCGCCGGTCCTCCGGGAATTTCTCGGGTACATCGGAACCGTCAAGGGAAAATCCCCGAAGACCGTGGAGGAATATTACCTCGACCTTCGCACGTTCTTCCGCTATCTGAAAAAAAAGCGGGGACTGGTCCCCGCCGATACGGAATTTGAAAAAATCGACATCGCCGACGTCGGCCTCGACCTGATACGGACGGTCGACCTCACCCAGGTGTTCGAGTACATGAACTTTCTCGCCGAGAAGCGGAGCAACAGCGCCGACACCCGCTCCCGGAAAGTTTCGAGCCTTCGCAGCTTTTTCACTTACTTAACCAATAAAACGGGAAAACTGAAAACCAACCCGGTCGAACAGCTGGAAACACCCAAGCTGAAAAAATCGCTGCCGAAATATCTGACGCTGGAGCAGAGCATAGAGCTGCTTTCCAAAGCCGGCAGCGAGCGCGATTACTGCATCCTGGTCCTGTTTTTAAACTGCGGGATGCGCCTGTCGGAACTGGTGGGACTGAACCTGAACGACGTCCACCTGCGCGAGGCAAAGCTCAAAATCACCGGAAAGGGCAATAAAGAGCGGATTGTCTACTTAAATCAGGCCTGTCAGGACGCGCTCAAGGGTTACCTTGCCGTGCGGCCGCACGACGGCCTGCTCGACCGGAACGCCCTGTTTATCAGCAGGCAGCGCAGACGGATAAGCCCCAAAACGGTGCAGCATCTGGTCAAGAAATACCTCGCCCAAATCGGCTTGGGCGGGCCGGGGTATTCGGTCCACAAGCTGCGGCATACGGCGGCAACCCTGATGTATCAGCAGGGGCATGTGGATATCCGGGTTCTCAAGGACATCCTCGGCCACCAGAACCTCGGCACCACCGAAATCTACACGCACGTTTCCAGCGAGCAGATGGCACGGGCGGCACAGGCGAATCCGCTCGCCAAAATCCGTAGAAGAAAAGCCCCGGTTCCGGCGAAGCATGAAATTCCCACCACAAAGGAGAAAAAATAAGCCGGAAAGCTTATTTGTCGCTGTCCATAAAGGTCGGGGGCGGGCCGTTTCCCCCGCCCTGCTGTTCCTGCTTTTCCCGCTGCTGCTTCTGATAGGGCTGAATCATCGTTTTATTGATGAGCGGGTACACGGCAAAATTGATGAGAAAAGAGCAGTAGGCGAACAGCAGAAACACGATAAAAAGGGCCGCAAGCACAAGAAGAAGAGGCACTGCAGACGACAGAAAAAGCAGAAAGGCCAGCACGGCCAGCAACGCCGTGACCAGCAGATTCCGGCCCAGACCGAGGATGGAAAAAATCAGGGCGTTTTTATAGATCTGCCTGAGGTTCAGCCTGAAGGTCACAATCATGACCGGCACATAATACTGGCTGAACACCAGCAGCGCGGAAACGGCGATGCAGACGGAAGCCGCAACCAGAAACAGCGGGTTGCCCGCGCTGTTCTGCCAGTAAAACGGAATCGAATAGCTGAGAACCGTAAAGAGCAGATAGCAGACCGCGCCGTTGATTAAAAAGGGCTTCCAGTTTTCCCTGACCGCGTCCTTAAAGTCCGAGAGGATGAACGCGTGCTCTTCCCGCGCGTAGTTGCGCGTCACAAAGGTCAGGCCGGCCACGAAGGGCGAAAGCGCGACCACGGGAAGAAGCACCAGAAACTTCAGCTTTGTCAGCGTGCCGAGCCCGTACATCAGCGCGGCCGCAGCCGCCGCCGGCACGCAGAACAGAAGGTTCAGCTTCACCAGATCGAAAAATTTGCGTCCCAGGATAGAAAAAAAGCGCGGCACAGCTTTCTGCGGCGGCGCATTTTTCGGGATTCCGGGACCCGGACGGTTGTAATTCATGCTGAAAAGGCCCACCGGTTCGTCCCCCCCTACCCTAATTTCGCGCGCGGATGGCATTGGTTGTAGACTTCCTTGAAATGATCGTTCAGCAGGTGCGCGTAGACCTGCGTGGACGAAATATCGGCATGCCCGAGCATGGCCTGAAGGTCTTTGAGCGCCGCGCCGTTCTCCAGCAGATGGAGGGCGAAAGAGTGGCGCAGCGTGTGGGGCGTGATTTCCTTGACGATTTTCGCTTTGTTCGCGTAGATCTTCACGATTTTCCAGAATCCCTGGCGGGTCAGGCGGTGGCCGTTCATATTGATGAAGAGGGCCTGTCCGCCTTCGGAAGAGAGAATCTGCGAGCGCACGCGGAAGATGTAATCGGAAACCGCCGCGACGGCGGCCGGATGGACCGGAACGACCCGGCGGGACCTCTGGCTGCAACAGCACAGCAGGCCGGACCGGATGTTGATGTCCGCGACGTTGAGGGATACCAGCTCTGACACGCGGATGCCGGTCGCATAGAGAAGCTCCAGCATGGCCTTGTCCCGGCAGCCCTTGAACCCGGCCGGGTCCGGCTGGGCGAGCAGCAGCTCGATTTCTTTTCCGTTCAGAATCTGCGGGAGCTTTTTCGGCAGCTTTTCGAGTTTGACCGATTTGGCGGGATTTGCCGCCGCCTCGCCGCTGCACACCAAAAACGTGTAAAAGCAGCGCAGGGAAGCGATATTGCGGACTACCGTAGCCCCCGATTTTTTCAGGCGCTTCAGGTATTCAACATAGTCGCCGATCTCGTCCGTTGTGACGTCGGCCGGGTTCTGCAGCCCGTTTTGGCTTTCAAACGACAAAAACCGCTTGACGTCGCGGACATAGGAAACCACCGTGTTTGGGGAAGCCGCTCTCCGATTTTTAAGATAATCTTCAAAATCTTCATCATAATCCTTCATTTGTTTTTCCCCTTTAATTCATCAAAAAGAGAACAGGCCGCCAAAACAAACAGAAAACAGAAGATCCAGCAATGCCCCCGCGCAGGCGATCGCAAGCACAGCCCCGAAGCGAAGGATATAAGAGCGGATTCCGGATTTTCCCCCCGCGTGGGTTTTCCCAGACGCCACCAGACGGGAAAAGCGGATTCCCTCCGCGGATGCCGCCAGAATGGAAAGGCAGCATACGAAAGCGCCCGGCAGCACCACGGCGAGGTTGTAGAGGACGCCCTTCCACCCGTAAGCGGCGTACAGATAGCCCGACGTCAGCCCCAGGCCGAACCCCCGGAACGCCAGCACGGCCGGGATAAAAAAAGCGCCCCAGATGGAGAGCCCGCCCAGAAAGCAGGCGAGAATAAAACAGAAAGAAGAGGCAAACGAAGCGGAGAAAACCATCAGAAACGGCTGGGTCGTCCGGGATTTGAAATTGCCGGCAAACAAAAAATCGAGCCGCTCCAGCGTCTCGTATCCCGCGCTTCTGGCGTACACGGCCCCCAGCGCCATGCCGGCGAGCAGCACAAGCGAAAGCCAGATCATCGCGCGGTTCTCGCGGGCGGCCCGCAACATGGCCCCGCCGTATTCCCGCGCTGTGGCATGATGTCTTTGGCGCCTGCGGCCTCCCACTATCACGACACCCATACATTTGATTCCTCCCGACGGAGCATCTCAACAAAATGTATGTGGGACAAAGCGATTCTATGCCCTGCGCCGGCCCGCCGCGGTCCATGCGTCTGACCGCGGCGGCAACAACAAGTAATATGGTAATACATTTTCACCGCCGAATCAAGGCAAAAAGCGCTCAAATTGCATTTTTAGGCAGAATTCAAAAAGAAATTGCAGAATCTTTTGAAATTCTGCAATCCTGTCTATTCTGCGAGAGCCGCCTGAATCATCACGGCGCATTCAATCCGCTTTTTCTCCAAGGCGCAGGAGATTCGGTGCGGCTTGCTGACACTTCCCTCATACTGCCAGTTGTTCGCGTCGCATCCGCCGCTGCAATAGAATTTGGCCCAGCATCCGACGCATTCCGGCTTCGAGTAGACGTTGACGAGGGCAAAACGGTTCTTGCGGGCCTCATCAAACGTTCCATCCAGCAGATTGCCCATCTTCCACTGCTCGTAGCCGACAAACTGGTGGCAGGGGTAGATGTCGCCGGCGGGCGTCACGGCGACGTATTCGTTGCCGCAGCTGCAGCCGCGCAGCCGCTTGATTGCGCACGGCCCCTGGTTCAGATCAATCATGAAATGGAAAAAGTCGAAGCCTTTCCCGGCCTTCTTCCGCTCGATGACCAAATCCGACAGCCGGTCGTATTCTTCAAAAATCCGCGGCAAATCCGTTTCCTGAATCGCATACTCCAGCCTGGAATCGGAGACCACGGGCTCTACGGAAATCCTGTCGAAACCGAGGTCCAGCATCCGCCGGACATCGTTTGTAAAATCCAGATTGTAGCGGGAATACGTGCCCCGTATGTAATAATCCCTGTCTTTGGGGCGGCGCTTCACCAGCTTCTGGAACTTCGGCACAATCGAATCATAGCTGCCGCTGCCGTCCACCCGCACGCGCAGCCGGTCGTTGACCTCTCTGCGCCCGTCCAGCGAAAGGATGCAGTTCGACATCTCCCGGTTGATGAAGTCGATTTTGTCGTCGTCAAGCAGAAGGCCGTTCGTCGTGATGGTGAACCTGAAGTTTTTGTGGTGGGTCTTCTCCAGGCTTCTGGCATAAGCGACGGTCTGCCGGACCACTTTGAAGTTCATCAGGGGCTCTCCGCCGAAAAAATCGACCTCAAGGTTGTGCCGGCCGCCGGAGCGTTCGACCAGAAAATCGATCGCGCGCCGGGCGACGTCGAACGGCATCAGCATCCG